>NZ_JAJDJW010000018.1:0-73282 GCF_020567645.1 Enterococcus sp. CWB-B31 | reverse complement strand
AACTTTTGATGTGGTGGTCGGGAAACCAACTTCATCTTATCAGTTTAGGAGGCTTTTTTACTACCACGCTGGAAGCTCTCAAGAACCCCCAGCATAGCTGGGGGTTTTCAGAACATACAAAAACCCCTTAATCTGCCCGATACGTAGATTAAGGAGTTAAAAATATTTTTCTCAGTATTAAAAGTCAAAATTTTTATTAGAGTCCCGGAAGTCCTTTTGCATACTGTCCCATTGTTGCCTGAGTTTCTTTTTCAATTTTGTTTAAACCGTCATTAACAGCCATTACAATAAGATCCTGCAGCATCTCAACATCTTCAGGGTCTACAACCTCTTCTTTAATCGTGATATCTTTTAATGTACGATCACCTGTAAATACAGCCGTTACAAGCTGATTGGTTGCTTCACCAATAAATTCTTTTTCATTTAATGCAGCCTGACTCTTTTCCATTTCTTTCTGCATTTTTTGAACCTGCTTCATCATTCCCTGCATATTTCCCATTCCACGCATAACATTCTTCCTCTCTCATTCTAATCATTTACTACTTCTACTAACTCTGATCCAAATATGGCAACAGCCTCATCAACAACCTGCTGCTTCCCGGAGTCATCTTCAACTTCTTCAGAGATTAGCTGAATTTCACCATTGTTGTCGATTTCATCAATATCATGTGCCGCCTTCTGTCCTTCATTGTTTTGCTGAATAAAGGTCTGACGCAGCTTCGGCCAGCTGTCTCTTGTGATACAGACAATGCCCGGAGATGCATCAATCAGTCTGCTTAGATTATTTTGAATCGCCAGTTGAAGTTCATCATCTCCTGCAGCTCTGGAACAAACAATCTCATAATCAAATGCCAGCACAATGCTCGCTGGACTGCCGGCCACAGGTTCACTGGCTTTCAACATCGCCCGCTGCGTAACCGACATCATCTGCAGCAAATCATCCCAAACATTTTTTATATTGAGAAGGTCTTTCCTTGTAGCTTCTCTTAAGACTTGGTAAACACGTTCAGTCGGCACTTTAAAGGCATTCCGATTTGCCTGCTTTGGCGCAGTTTTAACTGGCTCGGAAGCAGTCGAAGCCGCCCCATTCTTTTTAAGTGTTTCGATTTCCTTTTGCAGGAACTGGATTTGTTTCTGAAGATCAGATACTGCCTGACCGCTGCTCTCATTTACTTGAGTGTGCTCAGGCAGGTTTACACTTGGCTGCAAAGCAGCTTTACCGGTCTGAGCCAGCTTGACTGTTGCCACTTCAAGATAGATTCCAGCGTGATTTGTAAAACGAATATCATTTTGCGTATCACTTAGAATTTCCATCAAATGATAGATTCGTTCAGGTGCCGTCTCTTCTGCAAGCTGTTTAAAACGATCTGTAATCGTACCTGTCTTCCCTTCAAGAAGCTTAGGTGCCTGTTGAAACATAAGCAAATCACGGGAATACAATAAAATATCCTCCAAAAAACGACTTGCTTCTGTACCGGCACTTAAAATGATTTCCAGTGTTTCCAGACCTTTCTCAACGTCTCCTGAGATACAGGCAGAAACATATTGATCCATCATCTCATAAGTCAGGCTCCCGGTCACCTGCAGTGCAGATTCCAGTGTCAGCATCTCGTCGCTGAATGAAAGTGCCTGATCCAAAATACTCAGTGCATCCCGCATCCCGCCTTCAGCTGCTCTGGCAATTGTATACAATGCCTGTTCTTCATAACTCAGAGAGCTTTGCTTTAAAATATAGGCCAAATGCTCTACGATATCCTGTGTATTAATTCGTTTAAAATCAAAACGCTGTGTTCTTGAAATAATTGTCAGCGGTATTTTATGTGGTTCAGTAGTAGCTAAAATAAAAATAACATTTTTTGGGGGCTCTTCCAGCGTTTTCAGCAAGGCATTAAAAGCGCCTGTGGACAGCATATGAACCTCATCCACAATATAAACTTTATAGTCAGCTTGTGTAGGCGCATATTTGGCTTTATCTCGAATGTCCCGAATTTCTTCGACACCGTTATTACTCGCCGCATCAATTTCAATAACATCATTCAAACGTCCTTCTGTAATTCCCTTACAAATTTCACATTCATTACAGGGTTCTCCATCCACACTGTTTTTACAGTTGATTGCTTTGGCAAAGATTTTTGCTGCACTGGTTTTACCAGTTCCTCTTGGACCGGTAAACAAGTAAGCATGAGAAGTTTTATTCTGTATAATCGCATTTTTCAATGTTTTTGTAACAGATTTTTGCCCAACAATATCGTCAAAACGCTGAGATCTCCACACACGATAAAGTGCCTGATATGCCATTATTTACCCTCCTCTGAAATTTCACTATGTACTATTATACGTGATTTTAACCATTTAAGCATTAAAAACCTTTTATGATTTTCTATCAAAAAACAAAAAATTGCTCAAGTTCATCTGATAATGAATCCATAAAAAGTTTCAGGTTGACTGTCAAAATAAAAAATTCAACCAGAGGAAAAATTAGTCTTGAGCCAGTCTGATATAACGATTGGAAACATTCCTGTTTCAACTTATCAAGCCCCTTATTTTAAACGAAAAAGGAGCCCGAGGAATCATTCCCAAGCTCCATTTAATACTCAGTTTCAACAAATTAATCTTCTTTTTTTACTGCATCATCCATTGCACGGAACATCTGATTATAACGTTCTTCATCTTCCTGATTATCTCTGATTACTTTTGCAAGTGTAAAAGACGAAGAAATCAAACCAACTGAACCCATCAAGTAATACCCTTTTACCATCAAGGGTTCTTTAAGTGTGTATAAACCAACCAACATCAATGCTACAAAAAAGGCAAATGATCCCCAGCTCATAAATGAAAAGGCCGGAGTATTTCTGTACGCTTTCTTTTTCATTACTCTCTTCCTACTCTCCTTTTTAAAATTTGTGTTTCCTAATTAGTATACCAGTCCTTTCAAAGGAAAAAAAGAGTGGATTGTTGAATCTTGTACTTGCCATGTTTTACTCAAACAATATGAACCCCTTTGTAATGAACATCGATAAGTATAGCACTATAAATATCTCATTAATTTTTTTCCAGCTCAGTTAAAAAATCTTCAAAACTTTCAATCCTAGAATCGATCCTTTTAAATAGATCCGTTTGCATCAGCTGACCAAGGTATTGTTCTGACAGCTGTTCTATCCGCCCGCTTCTTTCTATTTCTTCGGTCTTGATAAGCTCTGCATCATAAAGATTAAGCACTCCTGAAAGTTCCGCAATCGAAAATTTCTGTCTATCTATTTCTCTGTTCTCAGTTGTTTTATCTGCGTTAGTAAACAGCAAATCAAACTCATATGTCCCTTCTTTACGCCGTCCAATAATCGAAATAAATATATTATCTTCAATAGTTTTAATACTCTTTTCCCATCTATTCAAAACAACTGCTGCGGCTTCCGTAATATCTTCTTTATTGGGACTTTGCAGCCGAATTACAGGAAAAGGCCAATAAACTGTCCCAATATTCAATAACGGAAAATCAGCAAGCTCAATATAACGACTGATACTCTTATGAAATAACGGGAATTGCTCCTTACCTCCTTCATAACAGCCATGTCTTATACTCCCATCATCTTTTAAGCTGATAAAATAATGCGGAAAAACATCAAGAATCTGAGTCATTCGATTAATTCCCCTCTTCCCATATTCCAAAGAGCTATGCTTTTCTGGAGAAATAAAGAATTGTTCAGAATACTGTTCATCAGTAGCGAACTGAAATCCCCAGCTTTCACCTTGGAGATTCATCCGAATAAAACGCTTCATACTATTTTCTACCTTTTGTTCCGCATATCCTTCACTCTCAAAACAATAAGGACATTGAGGAGAGCTTTTCTCCTGAATACATGTGGCAGCAAATTCATTAGCCGCTGTTTCAGATGTCTTTTTCGTTTGATCAGTCATCAGTTTAAACGTCATTTCTCCGTAGCCTGCTTCAACTGTCATGGATTCCAAAGATTCAGATTTCTTAACATACCCGCTCTTCCTGTTTAACTGATAAAAGTAGTCCGTCGCATCTTGAGGCGTTTTTGAATAATATTGAGCAAAAAATGCATTAACAACGGCTGGCGGCGGCATAAGAAGATCAAATAACTGAGCTTTCAGCACATTTTTTGATGCCTGATCATTCTCTATTTTTTTATTAGCCAAAGCATAGTTTATTAACTCGTCTACCATTTTTTCTGCTGTCCCTTGAAAGAGCTCCACTGTCTGTGATTCTTCCTCCAATAATTTTTCACCTACAAGTAGTAAAATTCTATTTTTTAAGTAAAAACGATCCAATTCCATCCAGCCGCCGTTCTGAATGGAAAGAGATAGAAAAGCTTCTATTATCTGATTAAGGTTCATTGTTTAATCCTCCTCTTTCTGCAAATCATTCACGAAAGATTATCTCACTTTTTCCAATGAATTTCATTATATAACTATTTTATTAAAGGTTTACTTTCTATGACAAAAGAGTTGGCTTTTTTCGTATTTTCGTTCATAATGAAATATGTAGAATTAACTATATAGAGGAGATGATGTTATGAAAAAATTTATTTCCGGCCTGTTAGTCGGTACAGCTGTTACTTGTGCTGCTGTTGCCGGTCTTGCGTTTACTGTAAAGAAAACAGTAATTGATCCGATCGAAGAAAAAGAGGATATGATTGAACAAAACCGCAAAAAAGCAATGCGTAAACGTGTTACACGCTAAGAAGTCAACAGTGAAAAAAGAAATCAGCTGAATAGGCAGCCGATTTCTTTTTTTCACGTGCATCCATTTGGAGACTTGTCATCAGCTTAACGAAAATACTATTGCAGGATTTTTTCTGAAATCCTGTCAGCTTCTCTCATATTCCACGAAAATTCAGTCCAACACTGATAATCTGCGCAGTCCGCCTCCGATGGCGACGCTTTTCACCCGTCTTTCTCCTCTTTATCATTTTTTTCTGTGGACTTCTTCCATGATTTCCTTCAAAACTACTGCATTATTCATCGTTTCATCCTTTGCACTATAAACAAATGTCACAATCGGCTCTTGCTTAAGAATAGCTGAAAGCTCCTGAACAGTTTCCGGTTCATTCAAAAGCTCTTTTTTATATTTTTCTTTAAAATCAGAGAATTTTTCAGGTTCATGATTAAACCATTTTCTCAACTCTTTACTAGGCGCAATAGCCTTCATCCAGCAGTCAATTTCAGCCTTTTCTTTAGTGACTCCTCGCGGCCACAAACGATCAACCAAAATCCGATAACCATCTTTTTTATCTGGTTTTTCATAAGCTCTTTTAATATAAATCACTTTAATCGCCCCTCTTCCATTGTAGCGTAAATCCAAAAAAATAAAACTATTTCCCTTTAGGTGAGAGCTCAAAATAGGATGAATTCATAAATGTTTGACAGACCCCCTCTCTTTCCTAGGCTTTCTAAAGAAAAAAACTGAAGCAAAGAGGATACAAAACTTTTCACGTTTTATCCTAAACTCTGCTTCAATCTTTGAAATGTTAAAGTGTACTTTTCTTTTTAATTTTCCCTGTCCAGCCCTCATAACCGTCTTTTAATACATAGATATCTGTATAACCGGCTTTTTTCAGCTTGCTTGCTGTCCGAATGCTGATTGATCGTTTTTGGTCATATAGATAGATTGGCTGATCCTTCCGAAGAGACTGCATACTTGTTTTCAGCATGGAGTAAGGAAGACTGCGGGCACCCAAAATATGACCGGCATCAAACGCATCTTTTTCTCTGACATCAATGACCTGCCCTTTTCTCATCCCTTCCCTAAACTCGTCCTCTGTGATCAGCTTGGCTGACCGTTTCCCCAGAATATACATATACAGCGTATTGCCGACCATTGCCAGAAGAACCAAACCTAAAATAATATTTAACATTAATAACCCAGACATCTCAAAACCCTCTCTTACTCTTCAATAAATTTTAATGCCAGCGAAGCGGCTCCGATTACACCTGCCTCATTCCCCAATTCAGCTAACTTGATTTTAGTACTTTCCCGAACCTGAGGAAAAGTAAACTCCTTAAAGTAGCTTTCAACCTGTCCCCGCAAAAACTCTCCAGCAGCTGATACTCCGCCGCCAATAACAATGCTTGACGGATTCAGAATATTTCCGATATTGCCCAATGCCAGACCCAAATAGAAACAAACTCTGTCAACAACCATTAAAGCAAAAGCATCTCCATTTTCAGCATATTCAAAAACATCTTTACTCGTAATTGCCTGTCCGTCATCGACCGCTTGTTTCAGTTCAGCGTCTCCAGCGTACTCTTCTGACAATTTTCTTGCCAGTCTGACAACTCCGGTAGCACTTGCTACTGTTTCCAGACAGCCTTTTTTCCCGCAGGTACAGTCAAAACCATTAGGATCAACGGTTGCATGACCTATCTCTCCAGCACATCCGGCTGTTCCATGCAGCAGTACGCCTTCTGCAATAATTCCTCCGCCAACACCAGTGCCTAATGTGATGAATACCACATTCGGATCATTCTCCCCTGCACCCTTCCAGCGCTCCCCTAAAGCAGCTACATTTGCATCATTATCAAGAGCATAAACAATACCTGTTCCGGCTTCAATCTGTTCTTTCACAGGCTGAAGCGTGGTCCAGTTCAGGTTATAAGCTCCGATCACTGTACCTTTTTCCAAGTCTACACTGCCGGGAGTTCCCATACCAATCCCCACAAAGTCTGATTTACTCATTCCATAAAGAGAAATTCGATGGTTGATCGATTCAATGATATCTGGAACAATATGCGATCCCTCATCCAAAATATTGGTCTCAATGCTCCATTTTTGCTGGATTTCTCCATCCAAGGTCAAAATTGCAAACTTGATTGTTGTACCGCCCAAATCAATTCCTATGATCTTTTTTTCCATGTCATTCGATCCCTCTCTCTGTTAACCTGTTTTCTTCTATTTTATGCTCTCTGCTTAGGATTCGTCTGGCCTGAAGATAGATGTCTCTATCAATTAAATGTCCTTCATAGAGATTCTTTAATTCAATTGCCATCAGTTCAATATCATAGATTCGGGCGCCTACATAAATATACATCCCAAAACGCTTGAACAGCTGCTGAACATCATATAACGTTTCCATGATTAAAGCACTTCCTTATTATACAAGTTAATTGTAATTTTTAAAACCTAAGAAGAAACAAACAACAAAAATGAATGCGATGATCATTACCGAAATAATTCGCTGATGAATATTAAAATTTTCAGATTGCTTTGGAACAGCAGCAAATGTCCCGGCGAGTAATCCTCCAAGCAGACCGCCAATATGACCTAAAATATCAACAGATGAACTGAACAGATTAAAGAGCAGTGTTATTCCAATAAAGACTGAATAACGCTGAACCATAAATCGAATTGCCTGATTATCACGGAAATGCCACCCCAGAATAATTAATGCACCAAATAATCCAAAAATAGAAGTACTGGCTCCTGCAGAAATTGTAAATCGTGAGCCGAACCCAAAGCTGACAAAATTACCAAGCAGACCGCTTGTAAGATAGATCAGCAGATAGCGCCAGTGTCCGTAAACACCTTCCACCTGAGCACCCACATAGTATAACGTAATCATATTCAGAATGATGTGCATCCAGCCAATGTGAAGAAACATAGGCGTAAAGAAGCGCCAATACTCATGATAGAGAACCACCCGGTCTTTTGACATTGCTCCCCAGTCCAGCAGTACCTGCTTGTTTTCAGATCCGCCAGACAATTCCATACCCAGAAATACAATAACTGTAATTCCAAGTATTACGTATGTAATAAAAGGCTTGCTCAAAAAATTCTTTACCTTCATTTTCGTTTGATAATCCATCAAATCCTCCTTATCGAATAAACAACTTGTCTACCCGCTGGTCAAAGCTTTCCGCCTGCCAGCCTTCCTGAATTTGTTCACTAAATACCAAACTGCAGCTGGCTCCCGAATACTGTTCCAAAATTCTGTCGTAATAGCCGCCGCCAAACCCTATTCTCAACCCGTCTGTTGTAAAAACCACGCCCGGAACAATCAGCAAGTCAATCTCCGCCAAAGAAATTACCGCATGTTCAGCCGGTTCTTCTACCCCAAAAGAAGACTTAACAAATGTTGATTCAGTATGTATCGAATGAAAAAACAATCCTTTTTTTTCTGTTTTAGGTACAGCCACTTTTTTGCCTTCAGACCAGGCCTGCTCTATAACCGGCAATGTGTTGAATTCAAAAGGCATGGACTTAACCACACCAATGGTTTGCGCAGCTATCCAGAGCTGATCTGAAAATAATTGCTCCCGAATCAGTTGTTCTTTGTTCTTTTTTATCTCATTGTTTTTATGAAGCCAATGTAAATTTGCTTTCCCCAATTTTCTGGTGCCTTTTTTATCCATCATTTTGCAACTCCTTCCAGCACTGCTTAACACTATTCATTTTCCTTCATTCAATTTATTAAGTTTATAAAAAAACAGGAAAAATAGCAATCAAATCACCCGGAGCAAATTTTTTCTTTTGGAGAATTTTCCAAAATGCAAGCTGTACTTTTTACGTTATTTTTCAAGCTGAAGCAGACACTTGAGCGCTCCGACATTCTTATTTGTTATGGGCCTTTATCCAGCTGCTGATTTTTTCGTAGACCTGAGCTTTTTCTTTCTCCAATAATAGTTCATGGCGAAGCTCTGCAAACATTGCCATTGTTACATCAGTTACACCGGCTGCATTTAAGTCTTTTGCCACTTTTCTCACACCATTTCCGAAGTCTCCAACAGGGTCCTGCTCTCCACTGATTACGAGGATTGGCAGCGTTTTGGAAATGTTGTCAGCCCAGCCTTTTCGGTTTGCATTATGAAGGAGCTGAAATAATGTATGAAAGCCATTATTGGTAAATATAAAGCCTGTCAGAGCTCCTTTTTCATAGCTCTTTACGTTTTCCTGATTTTTGCTTAACCAATTAAATTGGCTTTCTTCCGGAAAATTTTTGCTGAAAGAACCAAAAGCCAAATGATCCAATAGATAATTGACTTTTTCAGGCTGTAAGCGATTCAGTACAGAAGTGAGTGCCAATATTGCTGGGATAACTGCTGCGCCTGTCCCTGTCCCCATCAGAATTGCTCCGTTCAATCGTTCTTTCTGATTCTGCTGTAAATAATTACGGAGAGCAAACGATCCCATACTGTGCCCTAGCATGAAATAGGAAATTTCAGGGAAATATAATTCTGCCCATTGCTTAACGAGATGAATATCTTCTATAACTGTTTTAGCAGTCTCGCCTTTACCGAAATAGCCATATTTAGGATTGACTTCATCAACAGATTTTCCGTGACCTAAATGATCGTGTCCGACAACCACGTACCCAAGTCTGTTAAGCTCGGCTGCAAAATCTGAATACCGTTCAATGTACTCAGCCATTCCATGAATAATCTGAACAATTCCCACCGGAGACTGCTGCGGCTCCCAATAAACAAGGTGCAGCCGGGTCTGTTTATCTGAAGACAGTATATATGTTGATTCCATTGCTTTCCCTCACTTTCTCTCAATGCCTTTTATTATATCGGATTGTGAATCATTGAAGTGGAAATTTTGTACTTTTCTTTCATAATTTTTCTTTAAGATTCTTTAACAACGGAAAAAAGACTGGCATAATGAGCCCACACTAAAGGGGATGTGACATCAATATGTCTCATCCCCCAGAAGCCAAATAGACGGTATTTCATTGTTTGCATGTTTCAATCTGATCCCTGAGGTTGGGACAAAAGCGATCAGCTCCGAGAATTAAGAAGGAATATCCGAAAATAGTTTCTCATATTTTCAGGATAGTTCGGCTTAATTCCGAAGGAGTTGCTCCTGCGGTTACTCGTCGCAAAAAGAATTTTTGCTTTTGTACCGCCGTTTATTCGGGTGTAGATATGAAGAGAGTTTGGAACTTTATTTCTGTCCCAAACTCCAGAAGCCGAATAAACGGTATTTCATTGTTTGCATGTTTCAATCTGATCCCTGATACATATCATTTAAAATATGTATCTCCAGCTCTCGATACACTTTGTTTCGATCTCCTCAATTTCTAAATGGAGAACCATTAAGAATTGAAGGATTTCATTTTGATTCTCGATACATACCGTCTGGTTTTTGCGAGCTTCCCTGTAATTATCTGTCATGCATCAAGGAAAAGAGTAGTGCTACTACAGTTTTCGCTGTTCTGCGCTTCCTCATCGTAGTCTTTGTATGTACCAAGTAGCCGTAAGTACAAAGCATCACACTTAGACCGCTTTCCTGACAACAGCAATTGATTAATCTTCTGTATTTTCTTTTGCCTTTACCACTGGCATCCAAACTTCAAAAACGGCATTTTCAGGATTGCTTTCAATATAGAGTTCAATATCCGGACCATCTGTATATTCATAGCCGGAGCTTGGCAGCCAGTCTGTCACAATCTGTTTTTCCAGCTCCTGAATTGCAAGAGGCATCGGTCCGCTTCCTGAAAAAATTGCCCAAGTATACCTTTTCACAGTATATTCCGCCAGACCTTCCGGAACCGGCTGATCACTGGCAACAGCAATGTAATATTCCGGTTCATCCTCATTGGCGGCAAATCCGGAACTAACTCCCATAACCCCTTTTAACTCCTGATTCATCAGAGGAACTATCTTTGACAGTGTCCCATCTGTGGAAACCTTAGTCCAAAACTGAGGAACCTCTTTGAAATTCTCCTCAATTTCTTTTGAAAGGGGTATCCTTGCTCCCACAATTCTAAATGCTTCTTTTGTTTCAATACGGTACTCCATTTCAACATCTCCTTTAATCGAAATTTGAAATTTGATACGCGGATAGGTTTTTAAACGAACACCTTCTCTTTTTGCTTGAGAAGGAACCATCCCATGAAGAGCTTTAAAAGCCCGTGTAAATGAATTCGCTGATTCATATCCATATTTCACAGCCACTGTCAGTACTTTATCTCCCTGCTGCAGTTCTGCACCGGCAAGCGAAAGCTTCCTTCTGCGAATATATTCCGTTAACGGCACACCTACGATATAAGAAAAAACTCGCTGATAATGATACTCTGAACAACAAGCAATCTTAGCCAGCTCCGAATAATTAATTTTTTCAGTCAAATTTTTTTCTATGTAGTCCAAAGATTGTTCAAGTCTGTCTATCCATTCCACTATTATCAACTCCTGCTTCTATTCTACTCTTTTTGCATCTGAAAACCCTACTTTATCTGCCCGAAAAAGAAGGATTTAATTTTATCAGCATATGTTTGTCTGTAAAAAACACTCAAAACCTAATGTATTGAAATTTTTGAGTGTTTAGATTTTATCTCCTATTGAATAATCGGATTAACGGAGACAATAAAATAGTAAAAATAATCGCTCCAACTAGGCTAAAGGCAACGTGTGAAGCTGCCGTACGCTTTACAAAACTATGGTCAGCAGCATATCAATTCCTACCCAGAATCGGAAAATCAGATACCCCAACCATTAAATCAGCAAACTGAGGCATATCCTTTAATGGCACTATACCGTTCCCCATTAATTTCAAACCATAAAACAAACAGCCAAAACCAAAAACTATCTGTCCGATATTATTAATACACTCTTTTTTAAAAAAAGAGCTAATGGAACTGACACCCATAATGAATAGTGCATATTCACTTAAGTTAAACTCAATACAGAAAACGATTCTCCCAGTATCAACATTAGCCCCAATGATTACGCCAATCACCTAGCATAGAAACATCCCCCCAACTCTTGCCAAACCAACTGTTAATACTGTTGTTCCTAAACTGCTTTGAACAATTGCGGTTACAATAAGATCGGCAAAAACATCTCCTAATAGTGTAGGAGTAAATGTATTTAAAATTTCCCGCAGAGAATCCCCTGCTGTTTTTGAAGTCCATCTCCCATATACATTATTCTGAAAAGAAAAATCCCCGGACCTCCCAAAAAAGAAAGACTATTTCCTGATAAAACACTTTTTGTTACTTCTCACTCAAAAATAAACCCCGTTTAAGAGTAAAAAATAGAACGGAGGTAAATACAATAGTCGTAAAAAAAATAGACCGATTCTCTTTTTATCTTGATAAACAATTAATAAGGGAAAAATGTCAGCTGGTCTGCGGATTACCACCTTTGACCAGCTGACATAAATAACAGATCTCTTAATTAAATGTGATGACGTGTTTCAAGCCGACAGCCTGCTTGGCATTTTGCATGGCAGTCATAAAATCATCAATAGAGTAACATTCCGTAATCAGGCGTTTAACTGGAATGCGCCCACTGGCAATTAACTGTTCTGAAATACGGTAGCTGCGCAGACTGGCTCTGGTACAGCCGTAAACTCTCAATTGCTTGTAATGCAAAATATTCGTATTCAGTGAAACATTTTCTTTCTGCTTCGGAAGCCCTCCAAAAAAGAGCAGACGACCATTCATTCCCATATAGTTGAAGCTAGCCTCCTGAGCCTGCGAAGCTGGTGCTGCCACGATGCACAGATCTGCTCCCTGACCATTGGTTTCCTCCATAATCTTATTCTGTAAATCCTCACTCCCCAGAATTACCAGCTCCGGCACCAGTTCTTTTGCTGTATTCAAACGCTCTTCCTGAAGATCATTCATAATAATTTTACCGGCTCCCTGACTCAAAGCCAACATTGCATGCATGATACCGATAGGTCCTGCGCCGATAATCAACACTGTATCCCCTGGGAAAACTCCTGCAATTTCCTGTCCATTAAATACACAGCTGAACGGCTCGATTAATGCTGCCTCTTCAAAGCTGATTTCATCCTGAAGCCGTGTGATATTCCCCTGACGGATTGCTCTTTCCGGTATTTTCAAATATTCAGCAAAGCCGCCCGGCAGATTGATTCCAAAGGCTTCATAGTGCTCGCATAAATGCGTATTTCCACTGACACACTGATTACAAATGCCGCAGCCCATATTCGGAGCAATTGCGATACGCAGCCCTTTTTCGCAGTTTTTAACCTCGGAGCCAACCTCTTCAATCACTCCTGCAATTTCATGTCCCAATGTCAATGGATGTCTTTCATCCACATTGGCATAGCCATTTTTAACCATTCTGACATCCGTTCCGCAGATAGAAGCAGCTTTCACTTTTACCAGTACTTCAGAAGAACTGATTTCCGGTATATCTACCTCTATGACTTGAAGTTTTTCTTTTCCTGAAAGTTGTGCGGCTTTCATCATTTTCTGAGACATCCTTATCCTCCTAATCTATCTGTACCACTCGTTTTTCAAGCAGCGATGTTAAACCTGCATGAACAAGTTTTACTGCCATCATTCCGTCATAGCCATTAACCAGCGGCTCTGTATCTGCTGCGATACAGTCGACAAATGCCTGATCCTCTGCCACATACGCATCTTGAAACAGGTAGGTCCAGCTGTGCATTGCCGGTCGAACAATTTCTCCCTGCTGATTAGCGACAACCAACTTATGTTTACTTTGATCTCCAATCAGTACACTGCCGGTTGTACCCAGTATTTCCACACGAGCATCATAACCATATTGAACATATTGAGCACCATCCACAGCGCCCAGTTTGCCATCAGAAAACTGCAAATTCATGGAGACCGTATCATAGTAATCCGGATATTCTGCTCGAACTTCCGGTGAACGAAAATTTCCGCCAATGGAATAAATGGAGATTGCTTCACTACCTGTAAACCAGCGCAAGGTATCCAGATCGTGACTGTTCACTTCGCCGATAGGTCCATTACTTTGAGAGATATCATACATCCATGGTTTTGGTTCACTTGGACCATGAGTCAGAGATTTAACCAAAACCACCTCGCCAATTGCTCCGGAATCCACAATTGCTTTTGCCTCCTGAAAGCTTTCATCAAATCTGCGCATGAAGCCCACCTGAAGTTTGATGTTATTTGTTTCAGCTGCCTGAATCATTTCCAGACATTCCTGCTCATCCATTGCCAAAGGCTTTTCACAAAGAACATGTTTGCCGGCTTCAGCTGCAGCAATGACGATTTCTTTATGACAGACTGTTGGCGTGACAACCACTACTGCATCAACTTCCGGGTTCTCTATCGCTTCTCTGTAATCTTTATAAATATAATCAACGGTCAGCTCCTTTTGAGCATTCGTTAGAGATTCTTCTGAAGGATCACATAAAGCAATCAACTTGCCGCCCTTTATTTTAGCTGCCATATTTCTGCCGTGAATCATACCAGCTCGTCCTGTACCGATTAAACAAATATTCACCATTTTCACGAATTTCCCCTCCGCCTGTTCTCTTATTTACACTTTTTCCCTTTTCTTGACACCCGCCAGTTTCACTGCTGTCACCAGAAAACCGCTGATTGCCGTTCCAACTGCCAGTGCAATGATATAGAATAAAACATTTGTGACTGCACCTGGGATCAAAAAGACAAAAAATCCGCCATGCGGAACTGCAATGCCGCAATTGAGTATCATTGACAGAGCCCCGGCAACCGCTGAACCAACTGTAACTGAACCTAGCACTCGTATTGGATCTGCTGCCGCAAACGGGATGGCTCCTTCAGAGATAAAAGACAGTCCCAGTACCCATGCCGACTTTCCTGCTTCTCTTTCTTCGTTTGCATACAGCTGTTTTCCAAGTATAGTAGAAGAAAGAGCCATCGCCAGAGGAGGTACCATTCCAGAAACCATAACAGCTGCCATAATCGTGCTGGTCTCCCCTGCACCCAGATTTGTCAGTGAAGCGACACCAAAAAAGTATGCTGCCTTTCCGATAGGTCCGGCCAAATCAACAGCCATCATGGCTCCTAATATAAGCCCCAGCAAAACAGAATTAATCCCTGTTAAACTGTTCAACCAGTTCATTATCCCTTCATTAATTGCTGTGATTGGAACACCTACAACAAACTTCATAATTCCTCCGGCGATTAAAACTGATAGCACAGGAAGGATTAATACTGGCAGCAAACCGGAAAAAGCTGAAGGCAGTTTTAAAAATCTCTTTAATACTAAAATTGTATAGCCTGCCAGAAATCCGCCCAGCAGGGCTCCTAAAAAGCCGGCATTCATTCCCGAAGCAATCATCCCTGCCACCATTCCTGGAACAAGACCGGGTCGATCTGCAATAGAGAAAGCAACATATCCACCCAGAACTGGCCACATCAGCCCCATCGCCAAGCCGCCCAATTCATTAATTCCCTGAGCCAAATCTCCTTCGGCATTGATTCCCCCAAAAGCAAATGCCAGTGCAATACACAATCCTCCGGCAACTACAAATGGAATCATATAGGAAACCCCTGTCATTAAATGACTGTATATACCTTTGCCTGATTGTCTCTCTTCCTTCATATTTTCTGTTCCCGAACCCGTTTGATAAACAGGTGCTGAAAGTGATCGTTCCAGCAGGCTGGATCCGTTATTGATTGCTTCGTTCACATCCACTTCAATCAACCTTTTTCCATTAAAACGCTCTTTATTGACCGTTGTGCTGGCCGCAATCACTACTGCATCAGCTGCAGCAATTTCATCTGTGGTAAGAACATTTTCAGCCCCAATAGAACCTTGAGTTTCAACTTTGATTTCATATCCTTTTTCTTTTGCAGCCATTTCCAAATTTTCGGCAGCCATATACGTGTGGGCAATTCCAGTGGAACATGAAGTAATTGCAACTATTTTCATTCTATTTCCTCCTTAATCTTTCCTGCATCCAACCATTTCAGTGTTGATTCCTTGCGTCATTAGAGAATAATAGCTGTTACTGTTTACCACGGAATTTTTTATTTGAAAACTCCTTGGCAGAGTGAAATTTCTACATGTCAATAATCGAATAGATTTCTTCATTACTAACAGCGTTCATCAACTGCTCTCTAATCTCCTGATGCATCAGCTTTCTGGACAACTGGCTTAAAATCCTCAGGTGTTCGTTATCAGAATTTTCCGGGACTGCAATTAAAAATAATAAATGCACTGGATTTCCATCCATGGAATCATAAACAATTCCCTCTTTGCTTCGACCAAATGCCAGACTTGGCTCTGCAACTGCTGCCGACTTTCCATGTGGGATGCCTACGCCAAATCCTATACCAGTTGTTGCTTCCTCTTCCCTCTTCATTACAGCATTCAGATAGACAGGCAGATCTGTGACTCTTCCGCATGCAGCCATTTTTTCAGCCAGCTCTTTAATCCCTTCTTCCTTGTTTTTACTCTGCAATTCTGAGACAATCAGTTTTTCAGACATAAGCTCTTTTAAACTCATCCTTTTTCCTCCATGAATTCTTTATACGCTTCAACAATTGGAATTCCTGAACTCGTTCCCAGTCTTTCCGCCCCTGCTTCAACCATTGCCAAAGCTGTCTCCAAATCACGAATGCCTCCGGCAGCCTTAACTTTCACCTTATCACCCACTACCTCTTTCATCAATCTCACATCAGCCAGTGTTGCGCCGCCTGTACCAAATCCGGTAGAAGTCTTTACAAAATCCGGCAGTACTTCTTTCGCAATTTTACAAACAGCAACCTTTTCTTCATCAGATAAATAGCAGTTTTCAAGAATCACTTTGCTCAATATTCCTTTTTCCCGACACAACGAAACGATCTCTTCCATTTCCTGACGGATGTAAGCCAAATTTCCATCTTTTAACTCGCCTATATTAATTACATAATCAATTTCATCTGCACCATTACTAATTGCATTAGCCACTTCAAAGACTTTTGTCTCAATCGTCGCCTGCCCCAAAGGAAATCCAATCGCTGCACCAACATGAACAGGACTTTCCTTTAAAAGTTCTGCGCAATGCTGAACAGGAGATGAGTTAATTGCCACCATTTTGAAACCATAATCATTTGCCTCCTGACAAAGTTTTTTAAACTCTGCACGCTGTGCATCTGCCTTTAATAAGGTGTGATCAACCAAATTTGCTAATTCTTTCACTGATAAATTGACTGCCATTTCATTTCCTCCTCTTACTTGAATACGATTTCATTTTATCACAAACTTTCGTTTTGTCAACAAACAAAGGAAAACGAAAGCAAAATGTTTTCAATTACTTTCAAAATAAAGAAATAAGAGCAGGAAATACCATCACTTTTTGATGATATTTCTGCTCTTTTCATTCACTTCATTCTTTTTTCAGGCAGTTAAAACCGTCAATCCTTTAGCACTCATGGAATGCTGCTCTGTTTCTTTGACTCCTTTATCTGTAATAAAGATATCCACATCAGCAGTTCCGGCAAATAGTTTGAAACTTTCTTTCCCAATTTTGCTGGATTCACAAAGTAGCAGTTTCTGTCTTGCGATGGAAAACAAAATCTTTTTGAGTTCGGCTGTACCTACATTTGGCGTAGAATAGCCTTTCTCTATAGAAAATGATGTTGTCCCAATAATTGCTTTATCAACCAAAAATGTCCGTAATGTTTCTATCACCATTTCTCCGGAGGTATACTGAAATCCATTTCGAATAATCCCACCGATAAAACAAATCTCATGTTCTGTTTCCTCACTGAGCATGGAAGCAATCTGCAAATCATACGTAAGAATTCTTAGACCCTTAATCTGGCTGTGTACCAGAGCTTCTGCAAAAGCCAGACAGGAAGTCCCAGTGTCAATAACCAGAGAATCGCCCTCGTTCAGCAAACTAGCTGCTTTACGAGCAATCTGCCTTTTTTCATCCGTCAGTTCTCTGACTTTGGGCTTATCTTCAAAACTTCTTTGCGGATTGCGAATCGCTCCTCCATGAGTCCTTGTCAATAAATGCTCTTTTTCAAGTTCACGCATATCCGTTCGAATGGTACTGCCCGAAACCTGAAACAATTCCACCAAGTCCATTACCTGAAGCCGTTCCTGTTCTTCAAGCAATCGTAATATCTCAGCCTTTCGTTCCTCTGCATATAAAAATTTATTTTCTTCCAAGTCTTCACATCCTGTTATTTTCTTTTATTTACTGTCACTTAAAATAGTAGCATGAGTTTGTCTGAAAAGAAAGCTGAACAACTTTAAATCTTTTACTCATAACAGTTCATGGATCTTCAAACTCATTTTCCGGTAAAAACAAATAAAGGTCAGAACAGAAACAGATTCCGTTCCAACCCTTATACTCGATTATAATGCAGGCTAGATCATGACCATCCAGATTCCACCGGCAACCACAGCTCCAAGAATCGGACCAATAATTGGAACCCATGAGTATCCCCAATCTGATTCTCCTTTTGCTGCAATCGGCAGTATTTGATGAGCAATACGCGGTCCCAAATCTCTTGCAGGGTTAATAGCATAACCCGTAGGACCTCCAAGTGAAAGTCCAATGGATACGATTAGAATCCCAACGACAAATGGATTCACTCCGTCAGCGAATGTGTGTTGAGAAAATGCAAGCAGCCCAAGGATCAGAACAATTGTACCGATAGCTTCAGTCACTACATTTGCCGGATAATTACGAATTGCCGGCCCTGTAGCAAACGTCCCTAAAACAGCACCCTTATCTTCTGTCTCTTTCCAGTGCGGCAAATAAGCCAGCCAAACTAAAATTGCGCCAGTCAAAGCACCAGCCACTTGAGCAATAGCAAATGGAATGACCGCTCCCCATTCAAAATTTCCTACTACAGCCATTGCAATGGTTACTGCCGGATTCAAATGCGCCGGTCCCATAAATCCTGAGATATAAACAGCTATTGTTACAGCTGCTCCCCAGCCCAAAGCAATGACAACCCAACCGGAAGCTTCCGCTTTACTTTTTTTCAAATTGACGGCTGCACATACACCGTCACCTAAAAGTACTAAAATAAGTGTTCCCAAAAATTCACTGAATATTTGTGTCATGTTGAATGTGTCCATTTTGATGTCCCCTGCCTTTCAGCTCAGCCAAATCAGATTTAGCAATCGTTTTATTCAATTTTTCCTGATACTCCTTTGTCTCTGCACCTGTCCAGTGATAATAACCGGCCATCGCTGTAACAACTCCTTCTTTCACCTGATCCAGCGAATCTCTCATGAACAGAAGATGGTTTGTTCTGCGAACCAGATAATCTTCCGGCGTCAGCGTCATTTCTTCTTCAAGTGCATAGTATAAGCCCAATGTTTCTGCCAATGTCAGGTATTCAGCAGGTTCTATTTCATCGATGCGGTCAAACAGCCAGACAACATTTGATCCATATAAATGAGCCAGGTATGAAGCTTCTTCCTCACTTAATCCTTTAGCTGTACCTTTAGCTGCCAGTTGTTTTAGTTCTTCCTCGACATTTGCCGATGAAATTTCTCCGCCTGAAACAGGGTAGTTCTTAGAATCAACCAACTTGAAAACGCTGCCATATTCTTCTTTTAGAATATGCTGAATTTCTCTCATCGCTCCTTCAGCCATTTTTCTGTAATCCGTTATTTTCCCCCCTGATAACGTCAGCAGACCTTCTTCGGATCGTTCCAGCAAACTGCCTCTGGAAACAGCAGACGGATTATTCTCACTTTCCGATAATGAATCTTCCAGATGTTTCAGTACACTTTCTACCTCCAATCGTCCGATTTCCTTCTTTTGAAACTTTTCGACTGTTGAGATTAACTGGTTAAAACTCTCATCTGAAATCTTTCCATTATTCCCGCCATTATAATCTGATCCGCCGTTTCCTGAAATCAAAGGTCTTAAGCCCGCCCAGCTGGCTTCAATGTCCGTGATCGTCAGGTTTACCTCAGGATAGCGTGAATTAACCACTTCCAATAAATAATCAACATCCGCCTGGGTTACTTCCGGATGCTCATAATCCCCAGTATAGTCTGTATCTGTTGTGCCAAAATACGTTTTCTGTTCTCTGGGAACAACAAAGACCATTCTGCCGTCATTTTTACCGGTATCAAAATAGGTCGGCTGCGGAACATGGAGTCGACTGCTGTCAACGACAAGATGGACCCCTTTCGTTGGACGAAGCTGAGGAATAATTTCCGTTTCAGTATCCAGTCCCCGAACTTTATCAGCCCATGGTCCGGACGCATTAATTACAACTTTTGCCTTTATTTCAAACTGATCTCCCGTCAGCAGATCTTCCGCCTTCACACCGCTAATCTTTCCATTACTGTCAAAAGAAAAACCAACTGCTTTAACTCGGCTTGCCAGATAACCGCCATCCTGTGCTGCACGCTTGATATTTTCAATAACCAGGCGGGCATCATTGTTTCGAAAATCCAGATAAACTCCGCCTCCAAGCAATCCTTCTTTTTTCAACTGCGGTTCTCTTTCAAGCACCTCTTCTTTTGTCAATGTATAGTTCTCATATTTTGTGCCAAGAATACCTGCCAACCGATCATAAAGATCCATTGCCACCTTTACAGAAAACATGTTGAAGGTTGCTTTTGGTTCATCATAAATTGGCAGGAGCATTAAATCAGGCTTGGGAATATGGGGAGCAATTGCCTGAACAACCGCTCGTTCCTGAACTGTATCAGCAACAACCTCAACATCAAAATTTTTCAGATAGCGGATACCGCCATGCACCAGTTTTGTAGATCTTGAAGATGTGCCTTCAGCAAAATCCTGCATCTCAATCAGTCCCGTTTTCATTCCGGAAGCACTGGCCTGTAAAGCAACACCGGCTCCCGTGATGCCGCCGCCAATAATCAGTAAATCAAGTATTTCTTCTTTCATTTTCTCGATATATTGTTTTCTCTTGGCTGCTGAAAATGACATCCTGCACCCTTCTTCCTATTTTGGTTTATGTTTGAACATTTGTGTTGCTTTTACAGCCTGTTTCCAGCCTTCATATAAGTCTTCACGTTCTTCTTCAGCCATTTTCACTTCAAAGACCTGCCCTTCTTCATGGAATGCTTTCAGCTCATCCAAATCTTTCCAGAAGCCTACAGCAAGTCCTGCAAGAAACGCTGCACCCAAAGCAGTTGTTTCCAAATTTTGGGCTCTTTGAACAGAAGTATTCATAATATCCGCCTGAAACTGCATAAGCAAATCATTATTGGCTGCGCCGCCATCTACTTTTAAAACAGGTATATCAATACCAGTATCGTTTTTCATCGTGTCAATGATATCTCTCACCTGATAAGCCACAGCCTGCAATGTCGCTTTCACAAAATCTTCCCTTGTTGTTCCTCTTGTTAAACCAAAAACTGCCCCTCGTGCATCAGAATCCCAGTAAGGCGCCCCCAGACCGGTAAATGCCGGAACTACATAAACCTCATTATGATTGAAAGAAGCTTCTGCTACGGCTTCAGATTCTGCTGCAGTCTGAATCATCTTCAATCCGTCTCTCAACCATTGAACAGCTGAACCTGCAACGAAAATACTTCCTTCCAATGCGTAATAAACTTTTCCATTGATTCCATAGCCGATGGTAGTTAATAAATTATTATCTGACAACTGCGGTTTTTCTCCGGTATTCATTACTATAAATGAACCTGTACCATACGTATTTTTAACCATTCCCGGCTCAAATGCCATTTGTCCGAATAAAGCAGCCTGCTGATCTCCTGCCATGCCTGAAATAGGAATCTCACTTCCATAGAAATGATAGGTCTTTGTCAGCCCATACACTTCTGAATTTGATACAGCTTTTGGAAGCATCGCTTTTGGAATATTCAACAGCTTCAATATATCCTCGTCCCAATCCAGTTCATGAATATTGAAAAGCATCGTTCTGCTTGCATTTGAATAATCCGTTACATGGGTTTCACCACCGGTTAATTTCCACACCAGCCAAGTATCAATTGTTCCAAACAGTAATTCTCCTTTTTCAGCCCGTTCCTGTGCGCCGTCAACATGATCCAAAATCCAGCGGACTTTTGTGGCAGAGAAGTAGGCGTCAATAATCAAACCGGTTTTCTTGTGAATCATCTCTCCATGTCCATCCTGTTTCAGCTGATCAGCAATCGGCGAAGACTGCCGTGACTGCCAGACTATCGCATTATAAATCGGCAAACCTGTCTCTTTATCCCAGACAACGGTCGTTTCACGCTGATTGGTAATTCCGATTCCAACGATATCTGTTGGTTTGACTTCGGATTCAATCAGTGCCCCTGCAATAACTGACTGTACTGAATTCCATATTTCATTTGCATTGTGCTCCACCCAACCGGCTTTAGGAAAATGCTGTGTGAACTCTTTTTGGGAACTGCCGACTTTATTGCCGGCCTTATCAAAAATAATTGCTCTCGAACTCGTTGTTCCCTGATCAATTGCCATAATATATTTTTTCTCTGTCATGCTGCTTCCTCCTGTTTTATTGAAATCGCTTTCCTTTTCTATCATAAAAGAAAATGCTCCATTAAAAATGTCATATTTTTTTTAATTTTAAAAATTGTTGATAGTTTTTGATTCCCCCAGATTCAAAAGAGAGTGGGACAGAAATAAAGTTCCAAACGTTCTTCGTATCTAACCTCGAATAAACGGCGGTACAAAAGCAAAAATTCTTTTTGCGACGAGTAACCGCAGGAGCAGCTCCTTCGGAATTAAGCTGAACGATCCTGAAAATATGAGGATATTCAAGTCCTTCACCGAGTATGTAACAGGACTTCATCTACTCTGCTAAAGCAATCCTAGTGAAGCCTGTCAACTCTCGTATGTTTCATACGCGGAAGTTGATGTAATCGAAGCGCAGTGTATCAATTCTCAGCCATTCATTCTATGAATAGTGTTCCTTAATAATTTTCGGAGCTGATCGTTTTTGTTCCGACCTCAAGTTATCTATTACTTTTTTGATATAACTGCCTGATTTTTTTCTTGATTTTTTCAATATCATAGGCTGATCCCAGCTCTGAAAGAACATAGAGGTGCTGACCGGATGAGTAAGCTTCTCTCCCCATTCTGTTAGTAATAATTAAATCATAATTCTTTTTTATCCGGTATTCCTCAATCCTTACCCCGCTTACATTTTTTAAGCTCAAGATTAAAACCTGAGTCATTGCATCACGATATAATGGATCCATTTTCAAATCAATGCCAATTTGAAGCTCATTCATCATCTCAAAATCAATAATTGCAAGCAGACTCACATACTTTACCAGCGACCATTCATAAAGACTGTTGTTCTCTTCATAAGCCAAACCTAAAACATCCAAGCTTTCAGACAGTAATATTTTTGAAAAATTCATTAAATGGTGTCCTGAGAGTTTTTCTTCTTTTTCCCAAATATTGTCTTTGTCAAAAATTTCCAATTCTCCTTTAAAAAAATAAAGTCGGCTGTGAATTTGAGAAAAATAGTAAAAAATCTTTCTTTCAAGTGTCGGGAAAAATTTTTGAGGTCGATAATAGAGAACCGCATGTTCCAACATGAATGTATCCGCCAATGAAGTAGGTGTCCGCCTGCCTCTGATTTGTCCGTACCTTTCAATATCCTCTTCCGAAAGAACAAACATACTCGTTAAAAATATAAAATGCAGCATACTTTCTTCATTATCTATTTCAAGCGGGTAACGGCTGAAATAGCGTAAAATAAAAGATCGCAGCTGTTGAAACATCGGATCAGTTTCATAGCTTGATGATTTTTCTTTTAATAACCGATAAATTTTTCCAGGTACTGTAAGCCTCCTCTTGCTGATTGTCAGCCAAAGACTGAGCTTCAACCGACTATCCTGATCCAGCGTTATGGTCAGCCCTTTTTCAAGTGAATCGATCATTCGTTCATTCTGAGCGTTTATAGTTGCTTTTAAATGCTTTTCATAAGGGGTAAGGAACCAGTAAATTTGAAAATAAAAATAGCGGATTTGAAGTTCTTCTCCTTTTAAATGACCGTTCTTTATCTGAATATCAAATTCTTTTAACACAACATTCAGTTCTCTTATCTTTCTAAAAAGAGAGGACTCGCTTATCATAAATTTATTTGTTAACTGGATAATTGTAAACTCCCGGTGAATAAACAAATAATCAATCAACTGAAATTTAAGTGACTGCTGAAGATAGTCATTAATTACACGTGCCATACTAAAATGGGCTGCCAGTTCTACCTTGATCTGCTGCCCATCATAAAAAAGACAACAATCATTCCCATAAACTTTCAGTCCACAATTCAATGCCTTTAAGTCATTTTCCAGCGATGCCTTGGAAATATTGAGATACTTGATTAATGCTGCATCCGAAATTTGCCCGCCTTCCAGCACTACTTTCTTTAACAGCCGAATCTCCCGAGCTTTCTTTTTATCAAGTAATGATTCAACTCTCATTCTGCTCCTCCCATACTCCTTTTATTCCCAATAGATTTGTAATGTCTAAAGGACTTGAATAAAACGGATGGAAAAAATATTCTTTCTGATACACTTCCTCCAAACATTGTCCGACTTGAATACTCAATGCCAAAGTATTGATTTTTTCGAGAATATTGTCCTTTGAAACTAGCTGTGCACCTAATAATCTATGCGTGGCTCTTTCAAAAATGAGCTTCCCTGAAATTTCTTCACCTGAAAAAAGACTGCTTCTTTGTTTTATGTGAACAGAACCTACTTCTTGCGGATAAAACAGACTTTCTTCTTCGGTCAAACCTGTACTAGCTATATAATATCCAACAGCTCGCGTTCCAATGGTTCGAATTGAGCCGATAAATTCCGCTGTCGGAACTAATAAATTCTGCGAAACAGCCAGCCCTGTTCGAACGGCATTATTTACCAGTGGAATATAAAATGATTCCCCCAACACTGAATGAGCGATTTGAATACAATCTCCTGCGGCAAAAACATCCTTTTGAGAGGTCCTCAGGTACTCATCAACCAAAACAGTTCCATCGATGTGTCTTTTTATTTTAGAATCAAGATAGGATAAATCAGGGCGAACGTTCATTGCAAAAACAGCAACATCACTGAAGTATTCTTCCTTATTTGTATGTATGCTCAGTCCATTTTCAAGGCTCTCAATTTTATCTATAGGCTCATTGAAATGAAACAGTACACCTCTTTTCAACATCTCTTTGTAAACAGGCTGAATCATTTCTTTATCGAAATATTTGAACAACAGATAATCCATACTTTCAAACACACAAACTTCTTTACCCATTTTCAACAGACTGTCGATTGCTTCAATACCAATCTGACCACCGCCTATTATAGATACTTTCCGGCTGCTTTCCAACATTGGCAAAGAATGACAACTGTCTTCAAAGAATTTGTATTTTAGGACTTTTTTAGAACTGCTGCCGGATATCTTTTCTGACCATTGACTGGACCCTGTAGCCAGAATCAATTTGTCATATGAAAATAAATACTCCTGTCCCTTTTTAATATAAGTTAAAGCATAATTTTTCGTATGCAGCTTAATCACTTTTGATTGAAGCATCAACTGAATATTCTCTTTTTGCAATTCACTTTCAGTAATAAATCGTGCTTCCTTTAAACTGGCGATTTGATGATAGGCAAATAAATTTAATCCTCCGGGTAAATAGCCTATTTCTGATTGCTGATCAATAATATATATATCTGCTCTTTTAAATTTTTTTCGTACTCCAAAGGCTGCAGCTATTCCAGCAAATGAAGCCCCTATAATAACTACTTTCAATTTCAATTATCCCTCCCAGAAAGTAAAGCGCTTTCTATCAGGATAACATAGCAGACTGAAATGGACTATAAGAAAGAAACAACAATAGCTGTTTTTTCTTCCAAATTGTTCTTTTTCATTTGTATTTATCAAATAAATTAATCGAACCTTTATTTTTTTATTGCGAAGGACAAATTATTTAGGTATACTATAAGACGTAGGATAGAAATATTTAACTTGATATAAATAAAAGACGGCACTTATCTATTTGGCGCCAACCAGATAGTTTAAGCCTTGTACAGACAGCTGCCACTGCCGATACAAATGCCAGTAGTCTTCAGCTTTTCATACTAGTTTTTTTGTTTTGCCTGAAATCTTTCTTTAGAAGTTTACTTTTCTCCTTTCCCAAATTTCAGGTATCGGAAACTATGTATATTTGTTGTGAACTATTGACGGTATTGGAGCAGCAGCTCTGATACCGTTTTTTTCTATCCTGCTAGTTGTATTGAAGGAGTTTCTTTACAGCAGCAGGGAATGAAGCCAGACAGGCGGGAACTGTTTTCACCAGCACGACCCAATGAAAATACTCAACCCTAATCCTGATTTCTGTAACCTGATCTGGTCATTTTAAACAACAAAATAAAAAGGCACTTCATCCCCTGGCGCCAACCAGACGATGAAGCCTTGAATAGAGAGCTGCCACTATCTATCCAAGTTGCCCTTTGCGAGTACCGAAGTACTAGCGATCTTTATTGTACCTAATTTTCAGGAAAATATCTAGCATCAGTAGAATATTTCTATGAAATTAGGTAATAAAGTTTACTTACTCTTTGAAAAAGCGAATGGTGTGGGTGGATCTCAAGCTACTCATACCATTTTTTGTTTTCTGCTGAATTGAATCTCCTTCAATCCTAAATTTTAGAGCTGAGCAAATAAAAACTAAGACGCATGACTTTTTTGTACAAATTAGGAAATGAGCTGCTTTGCCAGAGCTCTTCAGTTAAGTAGTAATTATTTCCAAGTCTCTGTAAATCGCATATCCTGCACTACAGCTATCTTGACACATTATTGCTCAATTGAATATCCTGCTTACTCGCTTCTTTTCTTCAAGCTCTATCTTCAAATAATCCAAAACCTTCAAACTCAGGTCCGTGTACAGGATGCTCTTTTGGTCTGCCATCATGTTGACAATCAAAATGATGGAATCTGCCCTTTCTGCCTTTCCCTCCGAATCCTCTTCGACCATATCCATTATGCTTAAAAAACTTCTTCGCATCTTCCGGAAGCTCTTCATCAAGTTCTCTTGTAATTTTTCCGATTATTGATTGGAACTGACTTTTTTCTTCATCCGACAAGATATCAAATACGGATGTTTTCTTTTCTTCATCCATTTTCGCAACTTCTTTTCTCCCAGCTTCAGTCAGTGTAATCTCAGCAGCTGTTGAATCTTTTTTAGATACCTCTACTATAACCTTGCCTTTTTCACTCAAATGCTGTAAAAGCTGATTCAGCCATTTTGGATGCATTCCAAGAAGAAAACCAACTTCTCTCTTATTCATTTGCGGCTGTATCGTCAACAAGCTTAACAGTCTTCGCTGCTCTTTAACTGAAATTCCATCCCCATCTTTTTCTCTTCGCTTCCAGGTATAATACTGATGCATCGTTCTCTCGAAATTAAAATAGTCTTTTATTAGTTGATCATCAAAAAAATTTTTCATCATACATTCCTCCATTCGAATATCAAGGTACCTTACAAACTATCATTATACAGGTACCTGATTTATTAAACAAGTACCTTATCTTTTTCTTAAACTTTTACTTGGTTAACTCAATAGAATATAAAAAGAGGCCGCCCTTTTAGACTTGCCTCACTTTGTAACTTGAAAACTCTATTTTGTTTGTAATTCTTCTTCAAAAACATCTGCGACCTGATTCATTAGATTTCCTTAACCCAGATGTCCTTCATCTTCACCAATCAGAAACTGAGTATTTTCAGCGTACTCTTATCCGGAACCATTGGTTTCAAGATCATCTGTATCTTCGTAATCAATTTTTGCATCTTTCGTTCCATGACAGAATAATAGCAGTCTACATTGAATCCTTTCCGGCATTTTTGATAAATCATAACGGTTCACCCAGCTTAGCAGCAAAGGTAACTCTTACGAAATAAACATTCCCCGTTCAAGTTTTGAAGAGGCTCAATCATTTTCTTACTCACCACAAATTCTTTAGAAATATTCAGCTGTTCAAAATCTTCCAGGTCCTGTAATCATCAAAAAACTGAGCTTCTTCTTTGGCTGCTGTTACTATCTCATCAGGATAATTCATAACCTGCAGCAGCTGCAAAGCATTTCGTGTTGTTGCCGGTCCTGCTTTTAATTCGTAATCAAATGTAATTCCCTCTTCTTCCACACGTTCTTCAAAATGTACATTTTCACAGGAATGCTTTAAGATTTCGGTCAGCTCTATATCATGGGTCGCCACAAAGGCCAGAGAAGGGTATTGCTTCAGCCAGTTAATAATGCTGGCTGAAGCAGCAATCCGTTCAATCGTATTGGTGCCTTTGAGTATTTCATCAATGAAACAGTAATTACGTTCTCCATGTTCAACCTGATCCAACACTCGTTTGATTGATTTGATTTCTGCTACAAAATAGCTGTCGCCTTCAAATATATTGTCTTCAATCGCTATTGATGTTAAAACATGTCCTCTCTCCATCTTAAAGCTGTCTGCCGTTACAGTTTGTATTGTCTGGGCTAAAATGCAGTTAATTGCAATACTTTTTACATACGTTGATTTTCCAGAAGCATTAGAACCGGTAACTAGCGTATTATGCTCCCAATCAATAGGATTGGCAACTGCATTGACATATAATAAAGAATGGTAATTGTTCGTCGCAGTTATACCTCCTCTGGCAAATTCAGGCTGACAGACTGCAGGCATAAATAAACGGAAGTTCAGTACAGCATATGCCATTTCCATTTTTCCAAGAATATCCCATAACATTATTGCTTCTGAACGATGTCTGGCCAATCGCTTCAATACAAAATTATAGGAAATAAACGGCAGCATTAAAGCCATATTGACATAGTCAAAGATAATTTCAGCTTCGGAATTGGATTTTACTCTAAAAGAGAAGCCAACGAACAAAATCTTTTTCAGCGGACTGAGATTTTCTTTCAGCTTTTTTTGAACGGGTGTTTCCAGCTTGCTTAAATCTTTGGCTATCCCAAGTGTACGAACAAAGTAACGGAGACTGCTCAGTTCCATTTCCATCCGTTCCTTTTTGATTAAATAATAAACAGTATTAAAGCAGATACTGCCAAGTGAAACAGCCGCACCAAAAACTTGTCCAAAACTCAAGAAGAGAAGACCTGTGAAGGGCAGCAGCCCTAACAACATATATAGATAAAAATGAGGCAATTCCTTCCCTTCTGTTGTTGATAAATAATGTTTCACAAAATTATTATCTTTCTTTCCCAGCTGCGCAAATTTAAATTGTATTTTCTCACGCATCTCAGGATTGTTTTGATAAAAAGTGATCAGCTGTTCCATTTTTTCAGCCGACTGACTGTTAAAATCAAAGCTTCTAAGCTGCTGATACAATGCTTCTGACCCCACACTGGAATAGGTTGCATTAACTGCTTCAAAGACTTCCAACATATCTAAATCATTCCAAGTAATATCATCTACTATGCTGTCCGCTTTTTGATAGGTTTGAGCAGAATGCCATGCTTCTTTTAGGCTGTATTCATTATCCAAACGGCTCCAAGCCGGCTTTTTCCCCCACTGATATCTAATTCTCAGTTTAAGTTTATGCTGTGAAAAAAGCTCGATCATTATAATCAAGAGTACAACAGCCAGAATAGCGCCAATCCCTAACAATACACGCTTATCCATTTAACCATTCCTTTCAATTCCTTTTAAGTGTACCACTATTCATTATTTTCGTGAAATCGGGTTATACATAACCGAAAAAGCATGTTTTACTGATAATTAAATGATATTTGCAATTATCCTTATTCATTCAGAACCTTATTCTTGACAAAAAAGTACCATAATGAGATTCTTTTCTCCTAATAAACAAAATAAAGGTAACTCAAAATAATCTATGAAAACTCTGTACTGAATAATCAGTGCACTTGACAGCTAGCCTTCAACATCGATCGTGCTGAAGAAAAAAGTACAGTAAAAAAGTGCGTCAGAACAACAGGCTTAGCTTAATGATGCTCACTGTAAATTGTTCGTTTCACTGCCTTAGATAACAGCTGTTCTTTGACACGAGGATGAAGTGTCAAAGCAGATGAAAACTGCATTGCTGTTAGGTTTTCAGAGCATTTTTTAGAATATATTTTGAACTGCCCAAAATGAAAAGCGGAGGTTTTTTATGGCAACAATGGTTTTTGTGAATTTTCCTGTAACTGATGTACAACGCTCCACTGAATTCTATCAAAAATTGGGATTCACACAAAATAAAGATTTCTCAACAGAAGAAGCGAGTGCTATGGTTTGGGATGATAATTTTTGGATTATGCTTCTTAACCATGATTTTTACAGTAAGTTTATCAATGGTAAAAAAATTGCAGATACAAAAACTACCAGCAGTGTTCTGACTGCATTTAGTTTAGAAAGTGCAGAAGCTGTGAAAAAATTTGGCGAAACAGCAAAAGCAAACGGTGGTGATTTCTATCGAGTAGACATGGGCATTCCAGAAGAACAAATGTATGGACTGGAAGTACAGGATCCAGACGGAAATACATTGGAGCCGTCGTGGATGGCGATGTGATGAATACTGTCTTTTAGTATCAAGAAGAACAACAACGTGGGATGATTCATTTTATCCTACGTTGTTTTAATTGTACAGACACAAAAAAATATACTTCTAAAAATTGCAAAGTACTTTTACATTTAAAACGATCGAATAGAAGGCTAATCATTAATCGACAAATCGCCACACGTCAGACTATCTAACAAGTAACTCCGTTGATGTTATAATTGGGATAACTAGGGGAGTTTACTCAAATGAGCACTGTTCAAAGCTGCTCAAGAGAACAAATAAGGTTTCAGTTATTCTCATTTGATGAAATCATTGATAGTGAAAATCCAGTTCGAGCTGTCGATGCTCTCGTTGAATGACTTTGCTTATCTTAGATGGCATCATGGAGTATTAAAACAAAATCCTGGACAGCAGCCATATAACCGTACAGGGATAAAAAAGTAATACAGACATTTTCCTGTTTACTTAAAGAACTGAATTCTGTTGACTCAGAGACAATTCTACTTGGTCTCGTTTACAACTTCAAACGATTGATAAATATAAAGAAAGTTTCAGAAATCGTAAGGTTGTTGGCAACCCAATGATCCTGAAGCTTTTATTTTTTGTTATTCTGATGTCATTTGGAACTATGATTGAGTAAAATCGAAAATAGATTTTTTATGTTGAAGTATTTGTTAAACAGTCTGACACACGGCTCTCGTATACGGTGGTTCAACTTTATATCACATATACTTTTTGATACTGTGTGACTACTGGCAATAAACCGAAGCGTTCCAGTCTACAATTAGTGATTGTTGTACACAACACCACCCATGAATTGGCTATTCTTTCTGCTGCTTTTCTTGAATAGCTAATTCTATAAGCCTAATTTTTATCCATTCCCAGTTTGATTAAACTCTTTCGTCTGTTTTTGGGCGTTTTCCATTGTTTCCAAATATACATCCACAGCTGTTTAGATGAAACCTTATTTCAAAAATTGAAGTTAGTACTTGTGCAATCACTTGTTGGGTTACTCGGTCTATGACTGTTGGAATCCCCCAACAGCCTATCCCCTTTCATTGACCTTGAGATCGTTACCTGTCGTACTAGCTGTGACTGGTATTTCCCAAGTATTTTGCGACGAATCTCTTCCATTTTCTAGTGAATCCACTTATTTCATTAATTTTCTAACCATTAATTTTCGTGAAGGAATTAGTAAAATGCCTATAGCGACAAATAAAAATACGACAATATTTATTATCAATACTATCATTCCGTTCTCATACGTTAGCATTGGGCTAGTAAGAGGCTTCATGCTGCTTCCGCCTGATAGAATATGAGCTATATCAATGTAACTCAGTAGGATAAAATGTTTAAACTTATCGCTTACAAAAGCATTTATTACTTCATATTGACCAAAAATTAACGGAAATATCAAAACAGATATATTTAGTATTAAATTATCCGATAAGATTGATAACAACAATCCGAATAAATTAATAAATACCAAAAATAGAAATAGAAAAAGTACTGCTTTGAATACAAACTCCCCTGTAGATATAAGCTTTATATCTGTATTATTTTGTATAGTTGGAACAGGGTAGTTCAATTCTCCTATTCCATTTTTTATAGATAGAATAGTCAGAATAATTAAAAATGATCCTGTTACGTTAACAAAACTAGATATTATATTTGCTAAAAATTTGGTAAAATACGTTTTTAAATACGAATTAGGAGATATACAATATAGTATAAAATTATTTTTTCTGTAGTCTAAATTAAATACATATGCTACATGGAAACAAATTAAAATCAGTATAATTAGCATTAATTGCGGTGTAGATACTATCAGATTTAGATACTGTATTCCTTCTAATTTTTTTGTATCGTCACTTTTTTTATCCATATCATTATTTTTTAGATACTCAAGTATAGCAACCGTAATTTTTTTATCAATTAATGAACCTGCATGCAGTTTACCTGCTTCCATATCTTCTAGATTTTTCTTTTCAAAATTGAGTTCATTTTTTAATATGTTCTTAGTATCCTTTTTTTTCATGGATTCAACAAGCTCTTTTAAATAGCCGTTTACTTCCTTTATATCCTCAACTGTTTCTGCTGCTGTAGGATCATTCTTTATATTTTCGAGAGTTGTTAAATTTGCATTGTAGTTGTTTTCATAATATTTTAAATAATCAAATTGAGCATTCCCTAAAAATAATGGCACACATATAACAAATAACAACATGGAAAACAATATGTATATTGTTTTCTCTCTATATATTTTTATTAGTTCAAATTTTAACATTTAGTCTCTCCTTTTAGTTACATATAATTCATTGTATTCTTCTTTTAACAATTCATAATCTAAAGGAGCTGTTTTCAGAACACCATTATTTAAGAAGTAAATATTGTCACATAGTTTACTTATTTCAAAAATGTTATGAGAGGACAATAATATAGTTTTCCCTGCACTCTTTAGAGTTAAGAAAATAGTAGCTATATTTTCGATATTTTCAATGTCTAACCCATTTATTGGTTCATCAAAAATAATGAACCTCGCTCCACTAGAAATAGCGACAGCTATTAAAGCTTTTTGCTTCATGCCTAAAGAAAGATGCTTTATTTTTTTATTTTTATAACTTTCTACACCGACCAAATCAATAATATTTTCTAAATCAGATTTATATTCCCATAATTTTGCTATGAACAACATGTTTTCATAGACTGTTAAGTTAGAGAATAATTGATCCAAAGTTTCTAAAAAAAATATATTTTTGTTGAACTTTCTTCTATTTTTCAAAGTCTCCGAATTTATCTTTATTTCACCTGATTCAATTGGAATAATATTAACTAATGATTTAAAAAGAGTTGTTTTTCCCATTCCATTTGGAGCTACAACACAATTTATGGAGTTTTTTTTCAAACTCAGAGATAAGTTGCTTATTATCATTTCTTTTTTTATCTTTACATGAAGATTACTAATTGTTATTAATTCTTCCAAAACTGTTCCTCCTTAAAATTAGAAATTCCATTCATTTTAAATGTAATATTAAATTAAATTAACAAAACTTTTATTATTGATAATAATATGTTATCATGAATTAACAAAAAAACATATAGTTGGAGGTTTAAAAAATGAAAAAGAATCTTATTTATGGCTTTATTGTAACAATTTTGTTGGGAAGCAGTTTGTTGTTTGTTTCATCAGTTAATGCTGAAGAAGTTATTCAGAATGATGCTTTAATAGAGCTGCAAACAGAAATTGGCAGTCAGTCTGTCAACCCAAAAACTAGAGCATATGTTACTACAGTATTGAGATATTTCCATCAGTATCAAACTAGATTAACAGGGAATTGGGCTCCTAACCTACATGGGTATATCTACGGAACTATTAATGTTCAGAATGGATATGCTGCAAGTGGATGGACTCACCTAGGAACGACCAGCAATTCTAATTGGCTCACCTTAGAACACAAATTTGCTCAAAATTATAGAGTATGGTAAAAGAGACAAAATTTTCTGAAGATAGAGAATCGTTAGCAATTTAATCCACACCAAAACTAACTAAGTTATTTTTGGTGATAGAAGGATTTTCATGCTGAATAGATCGGGTTTTTATTAAAAAAATAGGTGGGTCATTTTTACAACTGTAGAAATAGCCCTCCTCAGCAAAGTATATTCTTTACGTTAATAAAGCGCATTACTCTTTACTTGGACATCGCTCCCGTTTATGGCAAGGTGGATGAATCGAACAGGGGAGGAAAAAATTTTATGACTTACGTTAGTATTCAAAAAGAAAAACGTAAAGACGGAACTCTTCAGGGAATACAAAATCATAACGATCGGAAAATGTCCCCTCACAATAACAAAGAAATTGATGCATCCAAAAGTGCCAATAACTATGAATTAACCGCTCATAAAAAGATACCGATTATCATAACAAGATAACAAAAAAGTGAGTCATTGAACGTCATACTCAATATATGAACCATTAATCGTAGTTAAATAAGTTGTTATGTAATCAATCCTATGTGCGGAAAGGGATTGAGCCGATAAATAATAAACTTATTTAGTTTCGCGGTATTTCGGTCGCTAGATATCATCAAATTAAACAGTATTTTATACTAGCAAAAATAAAATTTACTAATCATCTGTCATGGACTATCAACAAGTATTTTACTGATGGCATTCAAAATGACAAAGAAAATTTCTCATAAGCTACGGCGCTGTTCACGGTTCTTTTCTATTTAAAAACTAATATCGCTAAAAGACATGAATGTCCTTTACCAAAAGATGTACCCTGTGATAACTTTTATTTCCAGATCAAAAGCAATGATAGAAGAGTTGGTATCATTAAAAAAAATTTTTTGTATTATTAATTTTGGTTATTTGGGGATTTAGGGTAAGTTGTACGAAGAATGAAAAACAAAATGAACAAGCTGAAACACCTGCACCCGTTGAAGAAATTCCACCAAGGAAGATTAGAGGGGAGATACTTTCAGTGAATAAGCTGGCATTAAAAATAAAAGTAGATAATAGCCAGATTGAATCAGATAATGGGATTTTATTAGTAAATACATCAGAATATTTATCAATGGTTTCAAGGTCAAAAATAGGCGCTACGAGATGATAATTGTCCGCTACTCTTTAAGTAAAACGGGCTCTCTATTTTTTACAACTATTCCACAATAAATACTGATTTTTAACAACCGTAACAATTCGACTAAAATACAAATAATTAAAAATTTTCAAAAAGAATGAACTTTCTTATTTTTATTAATATTTTTCAAATTTTGAACACTATATGAAAGCGTTTAACGTAATTATCAATAACATGAAGTAACAACGATATATTGACTAATAGAGAAACTCATGCTAGCTTTAATTTGGAAACAAAAATATAGAATTAAGGGGGGTTTTATTATGAAAAAGCATTTTGTGAAAATGGTAACTTGTTTTAGTTTAGGAGTTATTTTGACATCCCTAGCACCGGCGGGAACAGCTTTGGCTGCAGAATATTCTACGCCAGAATTGTCTGCATTTTCTGGACCAGAAATTTCTTTAAGAACTGGAGGTTATATTGCTAAAAATCATCGAACGACTAATTATCGAGTGACTTCTGGATGGTATTATTCACATACAGTTAATTTTGCAGTTAGTCAGTGGGGAGTAACTGTTAGCAGAAGATATAATGTTTTCCGTAGAAATGTATCGTATACAGCTCAATATGATCTATACGACAAATACAGTAATAGATATATACGAACTGTATCTACTAAGCATAATAGTGTTGAAGAACAGCACAGATTAGTCTATTAGACAGGGGGCGTTATTATGACAGAGAAAAGAGACCATCTTTATTTTCATATTTATTTAGCAATCTTTCTGTATCCTGCTTTACCAAGAGTACAGATATCTACGCTTTCTCCATTTCTGAATGTATTGTTTGATATAAAAAAAAATGCAGTCCCTTTTATTATATTGCTAATGCTTTTTATAACCATTCAAAAGATTCACTTCAATAAATTCAAAAAATTGAATCTAAATAATATGATTGTTTTAGTTTATACTCTCTATTTGCTGTCACATAGCCTATTTTTTATAGTTCTAAATTTTATATGAACAAAATAAAGGGGTGTTGTGACAAAAGTAGTCCTAAAATAATCAAAAAAGAAAAATGGCAATCGAAAAGCTGTTGAAAGATTTCGATTGCCGTTTTTCTTTGTCTTTTCCCCGTGCTCTGGCAGCAAGCCCAGCCACTGCTCCTCCCCAGATAAAATTAATCAGGTTGCCATGGATTCAGACATACTTTTGCAAGTCTCATGTATGACTCCGGATCTGATTCAAAAGAAGTTCAAGAAATACTTGAACATATCGATATTGCAATCACCATGAACACATATACGCATGTATCTGAGAAGAAACTAAGCACTGCAATTGAACGGCATACACAGTATATGAACTTTTGATTGTAGTTAGCCACGTAGTTAAATATAATTTATAAGCAAAATAAAAAAGCTAGAACCCTTATCGCACAAGAGTTCTAGCTCACAAATAAATTTCTTACTTAGTCTCGCGGTGTAAAGTAACTTTTCTTTCACGCGGGCAGTATTTTTGTTTCTCCAAACGATCTGGAGTGTTACGTTTATTTTTGCTTGTAAGGTAGTTGCGTTCTTTACAAGAAGTACATTCTAATGTGATGTTTACGCGCATTTCTTTCCCTCCTATACTTGATTCATTGATATCTAAGATAATTCTTAGCCTCAAATATCATATCATGTTTACTTTTCAATTACCAGCCTTTTTACAGATTTTGTAAAGTGAAACTCCTTTACAAAATCATTGTTTATACATTTCAGCATACGCATTAACAATTGCGTTAACAACATACTGATTTGCCTTGTAATTTTCAGTATCATTGTTTAGTCGCGGCAAAATTACGCTGATGGCAATTTCAGGATCATCATAAGGAGCATAGGCAACAACATTACTATTGATTAAGTCGCTGTGTACTGTCCCATCTTCATCTCTATAAAAAGCCTCTGCAGTCCCTGTTTTCGCTCCCATTTCAAGTGCTGCTTCAGCCATATATCTCCCTGTAGTGAATCCGCTGGTTCCATACACAACCTGATGGAATCCTCTTTGAATCAAATCCATCTGCTCAGCTGATATATTCACTTCATTCAACACTTCAGGCTCAATCTTTTCTACAAGCTCTCCGATAGTGCCATCAGAATTATTATCATAAATACCGTCAACAATATGAGCCTTCATCCGTTTTCCGTCATTCGCAATCGTCCCTACATACTGAGCCAGCTGCAATGCAGTATAGTTATCATACTGACCAAAAGACAAATCCAGTAAATTACCTGCACTAGGTGCATAATCAGGATCATCAAAATTACTTGGTACAAGTCCCGTAGATTCCCCAGGCAAATCAATACCTGTTGAGACGCCCATTCCATATTCAGCATAGGTTGTTCTCAAAATATCAAATACTCGTGAATCTCCTTCTGTATATGGAACAGTCATATTATAACTATATTCTGTTCCCAACATTCTAAGAACCAGCTGCATCATATAAACGTTGGATGAATACTCCAGAGCCTGCTCTGCGGTTACCTCTATCCTATTGCCCAATACCGGGTTAAAGTTAGATGATTTCAGATTACTTCCCCCAATTTGAAACGGCTCATCAATGAACGATTCGTTACCATTGATAATACCCGCTTCATAACCGGCTGAAATAGTAGCCCCTTTGACAACTGATCCCGGTTCAAAAGCTTTGTTAATTATTGACAGAGGATCTGGAGTTAATGCATTCGTAATGAGATCACGATTATAACCCACCATTGCCAGAACTGCCCCTGTTTTAGGATTAGTCACTGCAACATAGACTCCATCAGAATAAGGTGCCTTTCCAGTTTGCAGCAATTGTTCATACTGTGCTTTAACAACCTCTTCCACTTTGGTTTGAAATTTTGAATCAATCGTCAGCTTCAGATTTTGTCCCTTCTCTCCTTCAGAAACAAGTGTCTGACTGGTGACTTTGCCATTATTGTCAACAACCAGCTGAGACTTCGATTTCGTCCCCTGAAGAACAGATTCATATTGTTTTTCCAAATAGCTGGTGCCCACACGATCATTTCGAGCATATCCCTTTGCCAGGTACTCTTCCACTTCTTCTGCCGGCAAACCGGATTTCTCAGTGGAGACAGTTCCTAATATCGTTCTCAACAAATCACCCTGAGGATATTCTCTTGTCCAGTCCATGCCTGTGGATACGCCGGGAATTTGAGCCACATGTTCTCCAATTACTGCGATTTCGTCTTCTGTAACTCCGTCATTCTTAATAAAGGTTGTGTTCAATTCAAGAACAGAGTTCATTTTTTTGAATATCGTTGCTGCTTGAAGCGTATACTCATCAAAATTGATTTCTTCCTCTGTTACTTTATCTACAGTCAGAGAATACAGGGTACTTTCATTTGTAATGGTATTACCCTTCTCGTCAGTTTTATCCTTATCCGTCAAACGATCCTGTGCTGCTTTTAGATTTTCACTATTTGCAAGCCAGTAGTCCTTTTTATCTCTTTCTGTCAGTTCCTCTGCTGGAACATTGATCAACTCATTAACACGATTGGCAATTTCCAAAATATCCTCTGCCTGAACATTCTTCCCTCGTGTATACGTAATTGCCAAATTTGATTTATTGCTTACCAAAGCAGTTCCATTCACATCATAAATTTCCCCTCTGGGAGATGCGCTCTCCACTTCAAGATTGGAAATCTGACTGATTCGCTCCTCATAATCTGCTCCTTCAACAATTTGAAGATAGCCCAAACGAACAATCAATGAAACAAACAAACCAAAAATAATAAAAAATAGAAAGTTCAATCGAAAGGGGATATGTGATTTCCTTGCTTTATATGTACTTGGTTCTTCCTGATTCTTTTTCCATTTATCTAAGAAATTCATATTTTTCATAGTAGTTTCCTTTCAATACTCAAAAAGTCCTGCTTTCTTATTCTAACCAAAAATATCTAAAATTAATAGTGGTAATAAGCATCGTAAGCAAATATTTAAAAATTTCTTCTGAAAATCAATTATTATTATGAGAAATAAACAACTTCATCTTTCCTGTTGAAACTTGATCAAGTGCTGAGAAAAGTATTTTATAAGGCTCGTTTAAATTACACAAATTATATTAAATATATCAAAAATCACTAGTGTTGCATGAAACATTCAACGTTTCATGCAACACTAGTGATATAGAATAAATTCTGACAAATTTATCCTCATCAGAGCGTTGTATACCATCCTGCTAACTTATTACTGCGTAAGCAGAACTGGCAGCCCGAGACAAGCAAAGAGCGATCACACCCTCAGTCTATCTGCTAAAGTTTTTCACTTCAGCTGCCATACTTTCAACAAAAATATTTGTGTCTTCCACAGTTGTCTCTTTACTTCCGTAACGACGAATATTAACAGTCGCATCCTCTACTTCTTTATCACCAATAACTACTTGATAAGGGATTTTTTGTGTTTGAGAGGCACGAATTTTATATCCCATTTTCTCATTGCGATCATCAACCTCAACCCGCAAGCCTTCAGCCTGCAAGCGTTCTTTCAAGTCATAAGCATACTCTGAATGAGCTTCTACAGAGACAGGAATGATTGTCGCCTGGATAGGTGCCAGCCAAGTTGGGAAAGCTCCCTTATAAACTTCTGTCAGGTAAGCAACAAAACGTTCCATTGTTGAAACGATCCCACGGTGAATGACAACTGGACGATGTGTATTTTCTCCGTCTTCCCCAACATATGTCAGATCAAACCGTTCAGGAAGCAGGAAGTCCAATTGAATAGTCGAAAGTGTTTCTTCCATTCCCAAAGCTGTTTTTACCTGAACATCCAGCTTCGGACCATAGAATGCTGCTTCTCCGTCTGCTTCAAAATATTCCAGCTCCATTTCATCCATTGCTGCTTTCAACATAGTCTGAGCTTTCTCCCACATTGCATCGTCATCGAAATATTTATCAGTATTATTCGGATCACGATAACTTAGACGGAAGCGATAATCAGTAATATTGAAGTCTTCATAAACTGCCACCATTAATTCAAGTGTCCGTTTGAATTCTTCTTTAATTTGATCCGGTCGAACAAAAGTATGACCATCATTCAGTGTCATTTCCCGCACCCTCTGCAGCCCGGAAAGTGCTCCTGATTTTTCATAACGGTGCATCATTCCAAGCTCTGCAATACGAATCGGCAATTCACGGTAACTATGAATATCATTTTTGTAGACCATCATATGGTGCGGGCAGTTCATTGGACGCAAAACAAGCATTTCTCCATCTCCCATATCCATTGGCGGGAACATATCTTCATGATAATGATCCCAGTGGCCTGAAGTTTTATACAAATTCACATCAGCCATAATTGGTGTATAGACATGCTGATAGCCTAGACTAATTTCTTTATCTGTAATGTAGCGTTCAATTGTACGGCGGATTGTTGCACCTTTAGGTAACCAGAATGGCAGACCGGAGCCTACTTCCTGAGAAATCATGAACAACTCCAACTCTTTCCCAAGCTTTCGGTGGTCACGTTCTTTCGCTTCCTCACGCATTTTGATAAATTCTTTTAAATCTTTTTTGTCAAAGAATGCTGTACCATATATTCTCTGCATCATCTGATTGTCAGAGTTTCCGCGCCAATATGCACCAGCTACAGACAACAGTTTAAAGACCTGAATCCGACCTGTTGACGGAACATGAACTCCTCGACATAGATCTACAAAATCTCCTTGATCATAGACCGTAATCACTTCATCAGCCGAAAGCTCACTGATCAGCTCAACTTTATACGGATCATCAGCAAACAAATCAAGTGCTTCTTCTTTTGTAACTACTTTACGGACGATGGGGTTATTCTCTTTGACAATTTTCATCATTTCAGCTTCAATAGCCGGCAAATCTTCGGCTGTCACAGGACTTTCCCCGTTATCAGTATCATAGTAAAATCCTGATTCAATAGCAGGACCCACTCCAAATTTAATGGATGGAAACAGGCGGCGCAGAGCATTGGCCATCAGGTGAGCAGTTGAATGACGCAAAATTCCTAGAGCCTCTTCGTGATCTGGAGTAACAATTTCAATGACCCCATCTTCTTCAATCGGCCGCTCCAAATCGATCAGTTCTCCATTAAATTTTCCGGCTAACGCTTTTTTAGCCAGACTGCTGCTTATTCCTTTAGCAATATCCAGTGTAGTGATACCAGCCTCAAACTCTTTGACTGCACCATCTGGAAAAGTGATTTTGATTAACATGGTAGATATTCCTCCTTCATCGCTGATTGAATTTTTTTCTGCTTAATGATCCTTTTAAATTTACTGATTTTATACATTTCATATTATATCAGCTATCAGGATAATTAAGAAAAACTTGATTCAGAATGCTTCTCCAATTTCTTCGTCCCGTCACTAAATAAAAAAGCCCCAGTATCTATGTTAGATACTAGGACGAATATTTCGTGGTTCCACCTAATTTTAAACAAAGTAAAAAACCCTGTTCCTTAAATGTGGTAACGGTACAACCGCCTCTGCTTCAACAAAGGTTTCAAAAGTGGTCATCCCCTGCGCATATCCGGAAAACTTTCAGCTGTGTTTTTCCTCTCTGTAAGACTGCATCTCAAGTTCAGTTGTCTTTTTCTTCAATCATGTTATGTACCCATTTAATCACTTCTCAAATAAAAAAGCAAGCCCTTCGTGAGAATAAAAATTAGTCTTCTTTTCAGAAGCTTTTTATTCAACGATTTCTGCCCAACAAAAGTCTTCCAAGAATACAAAAAATTAACTAAAAAGAGCTTCTGAAGCTGAAAACCTCAAAAGCTCTTAACTATTTTCGTTATTTTTAAACCGGTGTACCATAATCAACCGGCTTGTCGAATTCACCTGGAGCATCATCATAGATAGTACCGTAAATAATAACAGGCATTCCCGGATAAGAAGCGGCAAATAATGGAGCCATTACATTTCCCGGTGTATTAATACAGCCATTACTTCCCAAGGTTGTTTTGTAAGCTTCTTTATTTCCAAAATGTTCCAATTTATAATCTGCATCGTGTATACCAATTTGTGTAACAACTCCGCCATAGCTCAGTAACGGCATCCAATAGCTTACAGGAACATCATAACTTGAACCATCCAGCATCTGACCTTTAAGGCTTGTATTTGTATCCTTGTAAAGAATCGTGTGGAAACCCGGTACAGTTGCAGTTCCTTTATGATAGCGTCCAGTAATAACAGGAGTCTCCAAAGTTTTTACGCCATTTTCAAAATAATACATCATCTGATTATTTAGATCAATTTCTATATATGTCTGATTAACAACCGATGACTGATTAACATCTCCGTCAATCACAGCAGTAACTGTTTCTTCCAAATTAGCACTATCTAATGCCTGAACAACTAAAGGGATCGTTTCAGCAACATTCAATGACCAGCCATAGCTGCCATTATTTTTATATTGTCTCGTTTCACCATGAACATTGGTAAATGTGATTGGCTGACTGACAGCAGAATACTCCAAACTGATCTGATTTAACCAGATTTCAACAACACCTGTATCAACTTGACCTTCATCATTGATGAAGCTTTGCAATGTTTCTTTCGGAATCTCTACTGTTTTATCGCTGACAGCAACAGTTATTTTCTTATTCTCTTTTTGCGTGAGAGCAGTTAATTGCTTCTTCAAGTCTTCATTGTCCTGCAGTACAGCCGGTTTCTGATAAAAATCAGCTACATTATAAATATAGTTGCCGGTATTTTTCTCTACGTCAGAAATTATTTTATTCATAAGACTCTCTTTATCAATGACCGTTCCATTTTCTTCAGGAACAATTTGGAATCCAGTATCCAAACGCTCAATTCGTGCATCTTTGCTTGGCGTTCCTTCAGCAAATGTCAACTCGTTCAGTTTAGCTTCCAGTTCTGTCTTAAATGACTCATTCAAAGGCAGTTCAATTGACTGGCTTCCAATATTTTCATTCAAATATTCTTTTGTAACCGCATATTTTTCAGGAATTTGGATTGTCTGTTTTTGTCCATCAGCAGTCTCAATCACGATATCTCCGGCATCAGTATTCAAACTTTTCAATTTTTCCTCAGCAGCACTTACATTTAACCAGCCTATTTTCACACCATTTGCTTCTGCAGTTGGTAAAAAGTGAGACTGAAAAAATACATATCCTACCACTAAAACCAGCGTAAATAAAGTTACAGCAGTAACAAGAGGGATAGCTATTGTCTTATTTTTAGCTGTTCCTTTTTTTATCGGTTTATCCGGATCAGCCTGCTTTGTCTCTTTAACTGGCTTATTTTGTTTATTTCTTTCCGAACGAGTAGTAGTGATATTTTTTTCATTCATTTTAACAAACTTCCTTTTTTTATCATTTGATTTTATGGTCAAAATTCCCAGTTATTTCACTCTTGGTAAATCAATTATCTCTAGAACTATACATTTTTCTATTCTACCATATAATCTCGAAGGATCGTAGACTTTATTCAGTTATTTTATGAATAAATTTGGAAAATACATCAATTTATCACTTTTATTTTTTTTAATTCATTATATATATCTTTAATCATATAGGATTCAACAAGTGATTTCTATTAATTTGCCTGAGAAAAGAGAGTATTTCCCATCGAACCTCAAGAATTAATTAATGAGTTTAAAAATTATTTAAAGTGCAGTGAAAACAAGACCTTTTCGTACTTTCTCGTTTACACTTAATAACGTCAGACTATCATTACAAAAGTCAAATTATTTAATTCAATGATTAACAAAGCCTACCCTGCCTGCCAAAGTAACGGGGTATAATGACTAGCAGAAAAGAGGGGAATGAATGAAAAAATTAAAAAAGGTACTAGCAGTTATTGTTATTTTGTGCAGCATATATATTGGCTCCATATTTTTTCTGATTTTAAAGGGCACAAAAGAAATACCAGCAGCTGAGCCGGATACAATCCTTATTCTGGGAGCACAAGTACGAGGTCAGAGTAAAGAAACTGCTTATCCCAGCACAGTGCTGAAAGAACGCCTAAATACAGCAATCAGCTATATTGACGAAAATCCTCAGGCGGTTATCATCGTTTGCGGCGGACAAGGTTCCGATGAACCAGATTCCGAGGCAAATGTTATGGCAGGCTATCTGATTGCCAACGGTGTCAGCTCATCAAGAATCATTCGCGAAGATCAATCCACCCGAACAAAAGAGAATATTACCAATGCGCTGGAAAAAAGAGACTTGGGAAAAACCGTAATTGTAACTAGTGATTTCCATATCTATCGCTCTAAACTCCTGGCAAACCGCTTAGGAATTGAGGAACTAAGCGGATTACCTGCCAAATCTGAATCCTCTGTTACAGCGAGAATGTATGCCCGGGAGATTATTGCACTTAGCTATGCAGTCCTTTTTGACTGGTAACAACCTTACTCAGAGACAGACAACAGAATGAATTAAAAAATAAGTGTGATTTTGGTAATTACCGTCAAAACCACACCTATTTATTTTAGAAAGGATCACTTTGAATAATCGATTACTTTATTTCACATGCCTTCTTTTTCTTCTCTTCCAGAACATAAGGGAACCAGCCAAGCCGGTCATAAGCATTCCGGCACTTTGTCCGGCTGTAGAGTCTTCTGTTCCTGTATTTGGTAACCTTCTTTTAGAACGAGTGGTTGAAAGTTGATTTTCAGGCTCAGCTGCAATACTTACAGTATTTGTAGTATTTGTATAAACAGGCTGTGCTTTTTCCACAGGTGCAGTCAAAGTAATAGGTACAGACGGTACTTCTCCTGACAGGGGTGCTTCGATCACTGTTGGTTCTGTTGGTTCAGTAATCTCGACTGGCTGTTCCACTGGAGCCGCAGCTTCTTCTACTATTTCCGGAGCTGTGACTTCTGGAATGATCGGCTCTTCTACAGCAGGTACTTCTTCAATCACTTCAGGTACCTCTATAGGTTCAGGAGCTGTTACCTCCTCCAAATCATTTAGTTCGGAAGGAGCTTCCGGAGTGATAGAAGCCACTGCTTCTTCACTGTCCCATTCCACATCCGTTACTGGTTGAGATACACCTGGCTCAACAACAGAATCAGTTGGTGCGGAAGCACGAGCTTCTGTAAGAGTTGTCTGAGTAATGCCAGTGAGGTTATCATTAATTATCATTTCTGAAACCAATGACGGTGCTTCAATTGCAGGAATCTCGTATTCTGCAACAGGTGAAACTGCTTCTGGCTCATTGAGTACTTCTGGTTCTATTGGTGCAGCAAGCAGTTCTGGAAGTTCCTCCTCAGTGGGTTCAACCGGTATCAATGCCAAAGGTCCTGGTTCTGCTCCAAGTGTTTCAATTACCATAGGAGGAATTTCTGAAATTGGATCTTCTACATCTTGACCGCTTAAATACCTTGTATAGGCAAGAAAATTTCCAAGTGAATGAATCCATACGTATATAGAAGTTTTTTTCGAAATAGTAGCATAGTCTCCAAATTCATCCAAATTATTTTCTATTGTTGATCTTACTCTTTTTAGGATATTAGTGGCGTTCGTTGGAAGCGGATCAGTCTCCTCACCCATTATTACACTGTTTTGAGTTGCATTATTAAATACTTCAATAGCATCAGCCAACGCTATTTTGGCCAATTGCCATTCAGCTGAAACATCCCTCAAATAGTCTGCAAGTTTTTCAAATTCCGTCACTTGATCATTTGAAAAAGTCTCGTAAGTATCTATAAGCAACTGACGATTTTCCGGAGTATCTTCCATCTCCAACAATATTTCATCAGTTAAGCCAATTAAACTATAATTCTGACTGACTGGAACATTGATTACTGCCACCCAATCATCTAAATCATTATTATAAGGATTTTTTTCTCCCCATCCTTCTGTATATTTTGTAAACGCCTCTTGATAATCAGCATATGCCTGATAATATTGTTGATAGATTTCAGCATTCTTAATATTATTTGTCATCGCTGTGCCAGCCTCATTAATATAGTCAGCCAGCTCATCACTAAACGACTCCGGAGTATAAACAGGACTTGATGAATTTCCTAACTTATTGTTATAGTCATCGCTTGCAGTCTGGTATGCTTGAATATCTGACCAAGAGTCTAAAGCCTCAGTTAATTCAACTTTTGCATTTGCATAATCAACTTGCCATACCTCAATCTCAGCTGCAATATTGACAAAATTTTCCTGTGTAATGGAAGGAAAATTATTCATTACAGAGTTCATATTTGTCACAGCAGTACTAATTTTTTGTTCAGCACTTAATGCAACTTGATACGCACTTTCAACTAGATCATATAATCTCTGTACTTCATCATATTCCTCTTTTGCAGTTGTATATTTTACTAACATAGCTTGATATTTTGTATTTGCCTCTGTAAATTTGTCTGTAAGTTCCAGTAATTTATCTTTTGCTTCAATATAAGCGCTTTGAGCTGTATTATGAGCTTCAAAAGCATTTGTATATGCCTGATTCACTTCATTATACTTAATTTCCAACGCAGAGAACTCCATCTGTAAATCATCATACTCTCCCTGTACTACTCCATACTCTGCTTCATGGAATACTTTCTCATTCTGAGCATTGCTAAGTTTACCTAAAGCAGTTTGGTAAAGAGCATAGGCTTGATTATATTTTTCGTTCAATTCAACATATGAAGCTGCTAAAGCTGTGTACTCATTTTCACGAAGCTGATAAACAGCTGCAGCATCTGCGATGGCTTCCTGAGCAGATACATAGGCTGCAGATACAGCGGTATATTCTGGCTCCAAAGCTGTCAACTGCGCAGTTACTTCCTGATACGCAGCTTTTGCTTCATTATATTGCGCTTCCAATTCGCTGTATTGAGTTTGAACAGTGACCATTAAAATACCAAGACTGTTATAAATTGCTTCCAGCTGAGAAAGTTCTGTTTGAAGTTGAGTCAGTTCATCCTTAAGAGACTGCTGCTCTAACAATAAACGGTCGTATTCTGATCGGGCTGCTTCATATTGCTGATTGACAGCATCATAGAAAGCTTTTGCAGCAATATACTTTTCTTCCGTCACTTCATAAATTGCTGAACCGTTGATAAATTCTGCTAAAACAAGATCATAAGAATTATTTAACTCCATATATTCAGCTCTTACTTCATCTGATTCTGTCAAAGTTTTTTGATAAGCTGTTTCTGTTTCTGTATAAACCGCCATTCCTTCAGCATATTTACTGCTTAAAAACTGATAATCTCTTTCCAACTCCTGATAGTCACCTTTGGCCTGCTCCAGTTGAGCTGCTAAAGTATCATACTGTTGTTTAACTGCTTGATAGGAAGTAGTAGTTGTTTGATAATCAACAGACGCTGTTTGATAAACTGTTTGTGCTTCTTTGAATTCAACACTTAATTGATCAGCCTGAGCTTTAACTTCCTGATACTTTATATTAATTTCATTATAGCGATTATTATTTTCATTGTATGCTTCTAAAGCAGATTGATACTCTGCCGTTCCTTCTTCATATTGAGCAAGAAGTTCTTCTGCTGCAATTCGTTTCTCGTTGTAAGCTTTCAGCTCATTTTCATAAGCTTCGAGTTGTGTATCATAAAATGCCCTTTGCTGATCATAGGCTGTTTTAGCAGTCTGATAAACAACTGTCTTTTCTTCAAAAGCTGTTTTTTCAACTTCATAAGCCGTTCGCTCATTTTCGTATTGACTAGCTAATTCAGCTAATTGAGCAGACAATGTTTCATAATTTATTTTTGAAGCTTCATAGGTCTGTTTAGTCGTTAAATAGTCATCCTTAATCTGATTATATGCAGTAAGTTGCTTTTCATAACCGCTGATTAAAGCAGTTAATTCAGCCAAACGCGTTTCATATGCCGTCTTTTTAGTTAAATATTCATCTTTCTTTGTATTGTACTCCTCTAACAGAATATTATATTTGCTGAGCTCCTGATCATATTGTGCTTTTTCTCCAACATAAGCTATTTTAGCAGCCTCTAACTCTGCTTTTACCCCCGCATACATCTCTGCAGCCTGATTAAAAACTGTTGCTGAGACATCATAACCGTCCTTCTTATTAGTATATTCATTCAGTAGTGTTTCATAAGAAAATTTCCCCTCATTGTAATCTGTCAACTGAGTATTGTAAGCAAGTTTCGCATCATTATAAGCAGCCTGAACCTCTTCATAAGCCTTAGCAGACTCTTCATATTCAGTACGCTTGCTTTCATATTCCATGCGTAGTGATTCATACGCAATCTTTTTTGTTTCAGCATCATCATTTAACGTTTCATAATCAGAAAGCGATGCAAAATACTCATTTTGTTTATCAATAAAAGTAGATTTCATCTCTTGGTAAATAAGCTGTTCAGCTTCATAATCAGCTTTTGCTGTATGGTAATCAGTTACTGTTGCTTCATACTCGGCTTTGTTTGTTTCATAAATTTCTCTTACAGCATTATAATTTTGAGCTGCAGTTTCAAAAACGGCTGCTTGATCTTGATACTCTGCTTTCAATGTCTCTAATTCAGTTTTCAATTGCTGTGCCACAGCATATGTAGCATCTGCTGTATCCTTCAATCCATTGTAATCTGCAAGAGCCTGATCATATGTTACTTTAGCTGTTTCATACTCATTTCTTGCATCCTGATATTCAACCAGTGTATTCGCATAATTTCGTTGAACTGCAACTTCTGCTGAAGATGTAATCTGCTCAGCAAAAACAGACAACGAACGAATGGGAGTTACTGCCCCCATGAGAATCGTATTTGAATACAATAAAAACTTAAATGAGCCCTTTTTTAACGAATTATTCATTTTGTATTTCATTCCCTTCTTTTTTTTAAAAAAATTTTTAGATCAAATCTATAAAATAGTTGATTTAAAAGATATTTGTATTTACATAAAATTAATTATACAATACATATTGGCGTTATAATTACCATACTTTTAGAGATTTTTCTAATTTTTTGAAAAGACAATATACTTGACATAAAGAAGACAACAGATTAATATGATATGTTTCATTTAATCTAAAAAGTATTTTATAACAGTTCTCTTTGTTTATTCTCTAGTTTTTAACTGCTTTTTCTAAGCCCGTCTTTGATATTTTGAGCTCATAACTATACTCTTTCCATCCCAATCAATTAAAGTAAATTATTTTCCTTTTTTTAAAAAATTTGAGGTTTTTGCCAGTTCAGTTGGATTAAGCTTCGTGTTTTCTCATTTTTTTATATATTATGCTAAATTATTGAGAAAACATTCATTTCATGTTATTATGAATTCAATCTTAGATTTCATTTTGTGTTTCCCTTCGTATTAGTGTGTGATGCGGAGGGTTTTTTATTTTTCATTCAAATAAAAAAAACCTACTGTCGGGTTCGTTAATTGAACCGACAATAGGGTTTCATAATTTTTATTCTCCTAAGTCCACGTTATGGTGAACCTTTTGAACATCTTCCAAGTCATCCAAGACATCAATCATTTTTTCAAATTTCTCTAAATCATCACCTGTTAAAGTTACTTCATTTTGAGGAACCATTTCCAATTCAGTGACAGAAAACTCTTCAATTCCTTTTTCTTTCAATGCTTCCTGAATAGCATGCAAATCTTCCGGCTCACCATAAACAATGATTTGTTCATCTTCCTGAACTACATCGCGTACGTCAATATCTTTTTCCATCAGAAACTCAAGAATATCATCTGCATCATTGCCTTCAAATCCAATAATCGCCGTATTGTCAAACATGTAGGAAACTGCGCCGCTGACACCCATATTCCCTCCGTTTTTCCCAAATGCTGCCCGTACATCTGCTGCCGTACGATTTACATTATTTGTCAACGCATCAACAATCACCATTGAACCATTTGGGCCGAATCCTTCATACCGCAGTTCAGAATACTGTTCATCACCTGAACCTTTTGCCTTTTCAATTGCGCGGTCAATAATATGTTTTGGTACATTGTATGTTTTAGCTCGATCGATTACAAACCGCAGCTTTTGATTTGCATGGGGATCAGGATCACCTGATTTCGCTGCAACATAAATCTCTATTCCAAATTTTGCATAAACTCGGCTGTTGTTTGCATCTTTAGCAGCTTTTTTCTCTTTTATATTTGCCCATTTACGGCCCATATTCTCACTTCGCTTTCGTCTTATTCTTATTGTTTGCTTTGCAGCCTTTCTTATTATACTTGCCAGAACAAGTTTTGTTAAGCATTTTTTATTCGAATGGGAAATCGTCCGCTATTTTGTTCAGCAATCCCATTATTCCCCAACTGATAAATTCTGTCGCATTTAACCCCTATTTTAAAATATTTTTCTGTATTCTTCATTTGTTTAGTCAGGATTGGCAATTTGCTCTTCTTTTTTTGTATTTTTAGATAGCTCTGACCTTTTTCAGTCATTCCCAGAATATTTAGATAGCTGTTGTTCCATCCTTGATAGATTTCTTCAGCAGAAATATTCGTTAGGATATAGACTGCCAGTCGTTGAAGTCGTGTCCATGTATAGCGTTTCGTTTTAACAGATTCTATAAATTGATGGAATGTCTCGGCTTTCAATGCTTTCTCTTTTAAACGATACTCGATTCCTTCCGTCATCTGATAAATCTGCTGCAGCTCCTCATAGGACGAACTAATCAGACGATACTTCAAAAGCGGCCAATAATCTTCCCATGATACTAATTTTTTCTGTGTCAAATCTATTAGTGTCTGGTCAGGAATAACCATTTTCAAAGCTCCCCATTGCCCTTTAAATGCGCCATTTCTAACAGCAGTCGCACTAGCAAATTCCTGATGAATCTTTTCTTCATTATATTTTGACACATTTCTTTTGATAGGCAGCAATGACATCGGATGCTCATACTGAGCATTCTCTTTTGCATAACTCAAACCCAATATATGGTTTGGAGAAGAAAAATCCAAATGCAGTGATGGATACAATTCTTGAAAAACTTGTGTCATCTGTCGTGAATAACTCAAATGCTGCTGATTTATTTCTTTGTATTTTTGCTCAATTAACTGCTGATTCGCTGCTGTAAATTCTCCAAAACTCTGATAATCACTCTCCGATGGACTATCCGTTCCGAAACATAAAGACTCACAGTTTAATGCCTGAAGCAGTTTTACACCGCCACGAGCAAAATAATCTGCCGATTGAACTGCCCAGTAAAATGGAAGCTCTACAACCAAATCAGCACCATTCTTTAAGGCTTCAGCTGTACGCATCCACTTGTCTATAATTGCCGGTTCTCCTCTTTGAAGAAAATTGCCGCTCATAACTGCAACAATCACTTCTGCCTTAGAAGCTTCTCTGGCTTTTTCAATATGATAAGCATGTCCATTATGAAATGGATTATATTCAACAATTATTCCACAAGCTTTCATTGACAAACCTCCCTCACCAATAAGTTAAAAAGCTGAGAAGGCGGCTTTTCGCCCGCTGCTTCCCAGCTTTATTATCTGTTTATTTCTGACAAACGAAAAACCATCGAGTCGTTGTTTCCTTTGGTTCCTCATCAGTAAAATCCCCATAAACCTGAATTTCTGAAAAACCGCTGCTTTCCAGCATCATCAAATAATTATCCAGTGAATAGGTCCGCTCCTGATGCAGCTCATCTCTTCGAATAAAGACTTCTTTTCCTTCTTCCTGCTTCACAAAAAAAGTCAGAAAGTGTTCAATGCTGTGCTCTTTTTCTCCCGGATAACTATCCCAAAGAAAAGCAAACTCTTCTGTTTGATAATGATAACTGTAATCAGGAAAAATTTCATCCATCTGATAAATGGAGTGAACATCAAAAATAAAGGTTCCCTGATCTTCCAACGCCTGATAGACCTCATCAAATACTTGTTGAACATCTCTTCGACTTTCCATATAACAAAGAGAATCTGAAAAACAAGTAATTGCTTCATACTGACCAACTTCCGAAAGCTCCAACATGTCTCCCTGTACAAATTGAATGTCCATGTCTTTTTCATTAGATCTTTTGCTGGCAATTGCCAGCATTTCCTCTGACAGATCCAAAGCAGTAACTTCAAACCCGGCTTCAGCAAAATCAACCGCCAAACGTCCAGTACCACAAGCCAGTTCCAAAATACGTTTTGTCTGTTTTGGTAAATGCCTCATTGAAAAAGCCAGCCATTGTTCATACAATGCTTCATCCATTACTTCATCATAAACAAAAGCAAAGGTTTTGTAGGTCATGTTAGCTTACCCACTGCTCTGTATTTACCAATGGTGCATCTGACCAAAGTTTTTCCAGATTATAAAAAGTTCGTTCAGAAGTTTGAAATACATGAACGATCACATCTCCAAGATCGATCAGTACCCATTTCCCACCGTCTTTTCCTTCAATGCGTTTAACTTCAGTTCCAGCCTCTTCTTCTTTTTCGATGATTTCTTCAACAATTGCGTTGATTTGCCGCTCACTGTTTGCCTGACAAATCATAAAGTAATCTGCCAGCAATGAAATGTCTTTTACTTCCAAGCCGACAATCTCTTCCGCTCTTTTTGAATCCGCTGCTTTAACAGCAATTTCTAAAATCCTCTGACTATCTATGATTGTTCCCTCCTATTTTCTGTTCACAACCCACTGATTATATGTTTCAATCGTCTTTGGGTAAATTTTCTGTTCCTGCTCAACTAAATGAAGCAGTGTGTGCTTCGTTTCATAAGCAACTGCATCGTCCAAACTTATCAATGCAATCTCTCTGGCTTCCTGAACACCAGGAAATGTTCTGTTCGGCTCAATATAATCGGCAATATAGATGATCTTAGCCAGCAGACTCATTTCTTCTGCACCGGTTGTATGCAAGCGAACAGCTGTTAAAATTTCTTCATCATCTATTCCCAGCTCTCTTTGAATCATATCTGCACCTACAAGTCCATGCCAAATTGCATTTCCATAATTCAACAGCTCAGGATTATAGCCGTCTCTTTCAATAATCAATTGAAATTCATCATCCGGACGTTCTTTTGCATAATCATGGACTAATGCTGCAATACTCGCCTTTTCCTGAGAACAATTGTACTTTGACGCCAGTGCAACAGCTGCTTCTTCAACACCTAAAACATGCTGAAACCGCCGTTCACTCATCTGCATCTGCACTTTCTGCATCAGCTCTTCCCGTTTAAAAGGAGTATATCTTCCACTAAATTCCATCAACATACAATCCCTTCTCGTAGATATAGTTTATCACATTATCAGGAAGAAGATAGCGTACAGTACATCCCTGAGCTATTTTTTCTCTTATCATACTTGAACTGACATCCATTTGAGGTGTATCTACCCAAATAATCGGATAAGGTGTTTCCACATCATAATTAGGACGCCGTGTTCCAACAAAATTCATCATCAAAATCAATTCATCAATCTTATACCAGGTTGGTAAATAGTTTACCATGTCTCCGCCAACAATAAAATAGTAATCCGTATCGGGATTATTTTGAATTAACGCTTTCATGGTATCGTATGTATAACTTTTACCTTTTCGAATTATTTCAATTGGTTCTACTGCCAAATGACTGTTTCCTTCAACAGCCAGCTCCAGCATGGCCAGACGGTGACTGCTGTCTATAGTCATTTTCTCATCCACATGGGGAGGTAAATAGGAAGGCATCAAATACACTTTATCCAAGCCTAACTGTTGGTAGACCTGCTCTGCCATCATTAAATGGACATTATGAACCGGATTGAAATTTCCGCCAAGAATTCCCACTTGTTTTCTTCTTTGAAAAAGCTTCAATTTTTCCTTAACAATTGGTTGAGTTCCTCTTATCGCACGGGCAGCTGCCTTCATCGATTGATTCCTCCAATAACTTTGCTACTTTGCTAGGCCCTGTCTGAAAACTCTAGTGGCGAGTACTTTCCAGACACATCCTAAATTGATTTAACTTCTTTAGAATATTTCTGATATTTTTCTTTAGACGATGGCTTGAATACAACCAATACACGTCCAATCACCTGAACAACATTACAATGAATCTTCTTTTCCAGTATTTCAGCCACATTTTCTGCCACTTCATCTGTATTCTGCAATAAGCTGACTTTAATCAATTCACGTTTTTCCAAAGCCTCATTGATCTGAATAATAACTTCTTCATTCAATCCGCCTTTGCCAATTTGAAAAATCGGCTGCAGATGGTGTGCCTGGCTACGTAAATAACGTTTCTGTTTTCCTCTTAATTCCACAAAAATCCTTCTTTCCATTGTTGATATTTTAAATCAACGCTTTTCTCTTTAATACTTCCACACCTTTTGGCGCCCAACCCGCCACTACGGCTGCTGATTGGACCGTAATCCAGCCTAAACCGGCAAAGACGATATCTGTTTTTTCTTTAATCGAAAATTCAAAACGCACCAGCTCCGGAAATTCTGCGACTTCGTCCGGTCTTGGCGGCTGGAGCAGCCCGCCTAAATGTTTTTCATAAAAGCTGTCAGCATTAGCCAGCTTTGTACGATGAATAGTCAGGTCATTTGAAGCATAGGCAATGAACGAACTACGATTTCCCTGAATAAAATCAAAGCGGGCCAGCCCGCCTAAAAATAACGTCTGCTCCTGATTCAGCTGATAGATTTTTGGTTTGATCTCCTTCTGCGGCGCAATAAGCTTCAAGTCTTTCTTTCCAAGATAATGAGCCATTTGATGACGATGGATAATTCCGGGTGTATCTATCAAAAAATGACCGTCAGCCAAAGGTATCTCTATTTTGTCCAATGTCGTCCCTGGAAACTGAGAAGTGGTAATAACATCCTTGACACCTGCTGTATTTTTGATGATCTGATTGATCAAGGTTGACTTTCCAACGTTAGTTACACCAACAACATACACATCTCGACCTTCACGATACTTTTCAATCACAGCAAGAAGCTCATCCATTTCATGCGCTTTTTTTGCACTGGTCAGCAGTACGTCAACCGGACGCAAGCCCTGCTCGTGAGCCCGCTCTTTCATCCACTGAATCATTTTTCCTTTTTTCAACGACTTAGGCAGAATATCTTTTTTATTCCCCACCAGTAAAACAGGATTATCCCCAATAAATCGGTGCAGTCCGGGAATCAGCGAACCATTAAAATCAAATATATCTACTACATTAACAATCAGTGCATCTTTGCGTCCCAGTTCGTTCAGCAGACGCAGGAAATCATCATCGGTTAAATGAACATCCTGAATATCATTATAGTGTCTCAATCGAAAACAGCGCTGACAATAGACATCACCAGTTTCCAGCCCCTTATCAAGAGCTGCTTTCGGAGTGTACCCCAGTTCATTCGGATGCTCTGTCTGAATAACAGCTCCACAGCCGATACAATGAATTACTTCGTTCATTCGAGTCCGCCTTTCCATACCATATCAGGATTTTTCTTTGTCAGCTGCTTCATAATCAATCGCTCAAAAAAACGATTAATTCTGGTGTTCCACCCATCCGTGTCCACAATTGGACGAACTAAAATACTGCGGACTCCTGCAGCGTTTGCACCTCTGATATCAGTCATGATCTGATCACCAACCATGACAAGCTCTTCAGGTTTTAAATTCAGCATCTCTTCCGCTTCCTTAAAGCCTTTTGTTAAAGGCTTCAACGCTCTGGAAACATAGGCTAATTCAAAATTTTCAACAGCACGCTTAATTCTGCTGGCTTTGTTATTAGATATAACAACGACTGGAAATCCGGCATTTCTCATCTCTTCGATCCATACCAGCAGTTCTTCTGTCCCATCAGGATTATTCCAGGCAATCAGTGTATTATCTAAATCTGTCAAAACAGCTTTAACACCTAGCTTCCGCAGCTGTTCAGGTGTAATTTTATAAATGGCATCAACCATCCAAGTAGGTTTAAATTTTGAAAACATGTGGACTCCTCTCACTATCTATACAATAATTCTTGCTCTTCATCAGCAATTTCGCCGGAAGCGAACAAATAGCGGGACAAAATCTGCTTCTGATATGAAGCTGCATGACTTTTGCCCCGACCTCTTCTGTAGTATTATACTGCATTTCACTAAAAAATTCTATAAATGCCGCTGAGGTTGCTCGACAAAGCTTGAAATTCTTTAGAAAGACAGACTAAAATAAATAAAATGAAGCCATTCGGAAAGATTAACCGAAAAAAGCAACCCTTCCACACCCTATTCAAATTTTACAAAACTATTATCTGTCTATCAGAAACTGCAAATAAAAGAGAGAGGGACAGAAATAAAGTTCCACTCTCTCTTCGTATCTACCCTCGAATAAACGGCCGTACAAAAGCAAAAATTCTTTTTACGACGAGTAACCGCAGGAGCAGCTCATTCGTAATTAAGCCGAACGATCCTGAAAATATGAGAACCTCAAGGTCCTTCACCGAGTGGGTAACAGGACTTCAGCTACTCTGCTAAAGCAATCCTAGTGAAGCCTGTCAACTCTCGTATGTTTCCTACGTAGAAGTTGAGGTGCTCGAAATGCAGCGTAGTGTATCCATTCACAGCTATTCATTCTATGAATCGTGTTCCTTTACAATTTTCGGATATTCCTTCTTAATTCTCGGAGCTGATCGCTTTTGTTCCACCCTCGTTGCCATCGCTCTATAAAACTTTTCCAAGAAAATCTTTCGTTCGACTGTTTTCAGGATACTCGAAAACAGCTTCAGGTGTTCCTTTTTCTATAATTTTTCCTTCATCCATAAATAGAACAGTATCTCCCACTTCTCTGGCAAATCCCATTTCATGTGTGACGATCACCATGGTCATTCCTTCTTTCACCAGATCGTTCATCACATTCAAAACTTCGCCAACCATTTCAGGATCTAAAGCGGAAGTAGGTTCATCGAAGAGCATAATATCCGGTTCCATCGCCAATGCTCTGGCAATGGCAATTCTCTGTTGCTGACCTCCTGACAAAGATTGAGGATAATCATTGGCTTTCTCTTCCAAACCGACTTTTTTTAACAGCTTTTGTGCCGTTTCTTCAGCCTCCTCCTTAGACAATTTTTTCACCTTGATTGGAGACAGTGTCAGATTCTCAAGTACAGTCATATTTGGGAAAAGATTGAACTGCTGGAATACCATACCCATCTTTTCTCTCATTTTAAATATATCATTCTTCTTATCTGTAATATCTGTTCCTTCAAAAAATATTTGTCCGGAAGTAGGAACTTCCAAAAGATTCAGGCAACGCAGAAATGTACTTTTACCTGAACCGGAGGGACCGATAATCACAGTTACTTCTCCTTGAAGCACCTGATAATCAATCCCTTTCAGAACTGAAACCTCTCCAAAATTTTTATGGAGATCTTTAACAGTAATTACAGCCTTTTCCACAAAAATCCCTCCTAACGATGATAGCCTTTTCCTAATTTTTTCTCGAAAGCAGCCAGTGCTCTTGATGTCAGGAATGTCATGACAAAATAGATTGCTGCTGCAATATAATAGGGCTCCAGTGGAATATAGGTACTGGAAATAACTGTTTGTGCACTGCTTAAGAGCTCATTAATACCAATAATGGACAGTAAAGAAGAATCTTTAATTAGAATAATAAATTCATTTCCCAAAGCAGGAAGAATATTCCGTAAAGCCTGTGGTAAAATAACATACCTCATCGTCTGAATTGGGCGCAGCCCCAAAGAATGTGCTGCTTCTGTCTGTCCATAGTTCACTGCATTAATTCCTCCACGGACAATTTCAGCTACATACGCACCGGAATTTAGAGACAGAACAATCATTCCTGGAACCAGACGACCAAAGTCAATTGTCAGAATCCCAATCGGCATATTAAAAGAAGGAAACAGATTCTGCAGCAGACCGAAACCAATCAATACTTGAATCAGCATCGGAGTACCGCGAAAAATTTCAATGTAAATATTCGCCAGCCAACGTAGCGGTGCTGCTTTGGATAGTTTCAACAAAGCAATTAATACCCCCAGCATTGTCCCAAAAAAGACAGTTACCAGCGAGATTATAATCGTTACCGCTGCCCCGGATATAAAATATTGAACATAGGTTTCTAAAAATGAAAAATTCATTTCTCTTCCTCCAATTTATTCTTCACTGCTTTTATCAGATAGTTCCATCGCAGCCTTAACATATTGATCAATAGAACCATCCGCAATCATTTTTTCTAAAATCACATCAATTTCTTTTTTCAGATCATCCTGACCTTTAGAAAATGCAATGGCAAATGCTTCATCTTCATTGGAAGTCAGTTCGATATCCGCCATCATTAAATCAGGATTCTGATTAATATAAGATTCAGCAATTGTTTCTTCCAGTACCAAAGCATCTATTGAACCTTGGTTTAACTCGACAATTAGATTTGGTACGCGCGGAATAGAAACTTTCTGTGTATCAGGAAGCTGAGCTTCCACAACGCCTTCTTGAATTGAGCCTTTCTGTGCACCTACTTTTTTCCCATTCAGTGAGTCAATGCTTGTAAATATATCTTTATTGTTCTTATTGATCACAATTTTTTGAGGCGGATTGTAATATGGAGTGGAGAAATCAAATGTTTTTTTCCGTTCCTCTGTTGCTGAAATACCTGAAACTGCAATATCAACTTTATTCTGCTGCAAAGCAACGAGAACTGCATCAAACTGCATATCCATAAATTCAACTTCCACGCCAAGTTTTTCTCCAATCGCTTTAACCATATCAATATCTGAGCCGACGATCGTATCTTTACCGTCGACCAGTGTTTTAAATTCAAAAGGGGCAAAGTCTGCCGATGTTCCGACCACTAATGTCCCCTTCTCTTTAATTTTCTCCAGTGCACTTTCTGAGTTGGCACTGCTGCTTCCGGTATCTTTAGTCTCCCCATTCCCTCCACAACCTGCTAATACAAACACTGACAAAGCGGCAATAATGACTGCTTTCAATTTTTTCATACTGAATACTCCTCCTAAAGTTAAATGATTAAGTGGGTTTATCATACCACAACAAAAATGAAATTTCATCCATTTTAACACTTTTTTTGAAAAATTATTCATTTTAATAGCTATAACGATACTATATGCACAATTTTATACAAAAAAAGAGAACCGGTCATCTAAGTCTCCCGGTTCCCTTTCATAGCTATTCACTTCTGACATATACTTTAATTCCTGCTTTTTGAAATCAAAAGTTCCGAAAACGCTGGTAACGATTCTCTGTCAGCTCTTCTTTCGTCAGCTTACAAAGCTCTGTTAACTTACTTATCAGGGCTTTCTGCAGCATTCGATTAATTTTGGATTGTCCCAGCAGTTCTCCATTCATTTCTTCAGGAATTATTTTGTCAATGACTGTCAATTCTTTCAGTTCTGCTGCTGTTATCTTCATCAACTCAGCAGCCTCTTTGGCACGGCTCCCATCTTTCCAAAGAATTGATGCAAAGCCTTCTGGAGAGAGTATCGCATAAATTGTATGCTCCAGCATCCAAACCTCATCGGCCACAGCCAATGCCAAAGCGCCTCCGCTGCCGCCTTCCCCGATGATAATTGAAATGATTGGAACTGTCAGATCAGACATTTCCAAAAGATTCCGGGCAATTGCTTCTCCTTCACCGCGTTCTTCTGCCTCAATGCCGCAGTAAGCCCCGGCGGTATTAATAAAAGTAATTACCGGACGATTGAATTTTTCTGCCTGCTTCATTAGGCGTAATGCCTTTCGATATCCCTCAGGGTGAGGAGCACCAAAATTTCTATCAATATTTTCCGGCAGGTTTCTGCCTTTTTGAATACCAACAACAGTAACCGGCTTTCCGGCAAGCAATGCAACACCGCCGACAACTGCCTGGTCATCTCCAAAGTAGCGGTCGCCGTGAAATTCGATAAACTGATCAAAAATTGCATCGATATATTCCAATGAAGTAAAACGATCCTGAGATCGGGCTAAAGTAACGATATCATTTGCTGTTCTTTTCATTATGATATCCATCCCTCCATCGTGTGCATCTTCAGTATGCTTCCCAGTACTTCTCTCATTTGATTTCTGGGAATAATCTTATCAGCAAAACCGTGCTTTAATAAAAATTCTGCCTTTTGAAAATCTTCCGGCAGTTCCTGACGAATCGTCTGTTCAATCACTCTGCGTCCGGCAAAACCAATCAGGCTTTGAGGCTCAGCCAAAATAACGTCGCCCTCCATGGCAAAACTGGCGGTTACTCCTCCAGTCGTTGGATCAGTCAAAACCGTAATATAAAGAAGACCTTGTTTGCTGTGGCGCTTAACTGCTGCAGATATTTTTGCCATCTGCATCAACGACATAATCCCTTCCTGCATACGAGCACCTCCGGATGCTGTGAAGATCACAACTGGAAGCTTTTCTTTTGCTGCCCGTTCAAACAGACGAGTGATTTTCTCACCAACAACTGTCCCCATACTACCCATAATGAAATTCGCATCCATCACGGCAATTGCTGTCTCATTTCCCTGAATTTGTGCCCTACCCGTTAAAACTGCCTCGTTTAAATTGGTTTTCTCCTGCATAGACTTAATCTTTTCATGATAGTTAGGAAAACTCAAGGGATCTTTTGTCTTAATATCATTATCCCATTCATGAAAACTTTTTTTATCTACGGTAACCGCCATTCTCTCCCACGCACCAATTCTAAAACTGTAGCCGCAGTGTAGACAGACCTTTTCAGGCCCCATATCTTTTGTATAAAGTGTTTGTTTGCAGCACGGACACTTAGCCCACATATTATCTGGAACAGCCGGCTTTTTATTATCAGAATGTGATTCACGGTTCGGGTTAATCCGAATGTACTCTTTCTTTTTAAATAAAGCCATGATTTTATCCCTTCTTATTGTTCAGTTTCAGGTTCCCATGAAGGTAAAAAGATTTCCTGTAAAAAGCTTGTATCATACTCCCCAGCCAATACTTTCTCATGAGTAATCAGATCCAGCTGGAACTCTGCATTGGTTGTCAGACCTTCTGTTACTATTTCACTTAACGCACGCTGCATTTTCATAAAAGCATCCATGCGGTTTTCTCCATGAACAATCACTTTCGCAATCATAGAATCATAATAAGGGGGAATCTTATAACCTGTATACATAGCGCTGTCAACACGCAGGCCCATTCCTCCGCTAGGCAGCAGCAAATTACTTATTGTCCCAGGGGACGGTGCAAAATCGAACGCAGGATTTTCAGCATTTATTCGGCATTCAATTGCATGTCCGGTTATCCTTACATCATTTTGAGTAATAGATAACTCCTCGCCGGCAGCAATTTTAATCTGTGCTTTAACCAGGTCAAATCCTGTAACCATTTCAGTAACCGGATGTTCTACCTGAATACGAGTATTCATTTCCATAAAATAAAAGTTTCCGGTTTCATCCATCAGAAATTCAATGGTTCCGGCATTTTGATAATTAACTGCTTTTGCAGCCCTTACCGCAATTTCGCCTAAATAAGCCCTTTTTTCATCTGAAATAGCAACGGAGGGTGACTCTTCCAATACCTTTTGATTATTTCTCTGTAGCGAACAATCTCGTTCGCCAAGATGAATAATATTTCCATACTGATCGCCCAGAATCTGAACTTCAATATGTCGAGCCGGATAAATAATCTTTTCGATATACATATCCCCATTGTTAAAAGCTGCTTTCGCTTCCTGCTGAGCGGAGGTAAAGTGACTCGGCAATTCATCCTGAGAAAGGACCTTACGGATTCCTTTCCCCCCACCTCCAGCTGCTGCTTTAAGCATCACCGGATAGCCGATCTTCTCAGCAACAGACAATGCCTCTTCAACCGTATCAATCACACCAGGACTTCCAGGAATGACAGGTACCTCTGCTTCGATCATTAATTTCCGTGCATTGATTTTATTTCCCATTGCATCTATTGTTTCTGCTTTTGGTCCAATAAATGTAAGATTGCATTCTTCACACATTGCAGCAAACTGGCTGTTTTCTGAGAGGAATCCAAAACCTGGATGAATGGCTTCTGCGTTTGTCACAATCGCTGCACTCAGTACATGCTGAACCTTTAAATATGAGTCTCCCGCTTTTGCAGGTCCAATACAAATCGCTTCATCTGCCAATTGGGTATGCAAAGCTTCCCGATCTGCTTCAGAATAAACCGCTACAGTATGAATACCTAGTTCTCTGCATGCACGAATAATCCGGACCGCAATTTCACCGCGATTAGCTATTAATATTTTTGAAAACATCATCATCTATCCAATCATAAAAGTTAGTTCTGCTTCTGCTACTTTTTTTCCATTTACTTTAGCTATCCCCAGACCAGTTCCTGCTGCAGATCTTATTTTCAAAATTTCCACTTCAAGAGATAACGTATCGCCGGGTACCACTTTTTTTCTAAAACGAACTTTGTCCATTGCACCAAAATAAGCAGTCTTTCCTTTAAATTCCGGTTTTGACAATAACGCCACTGCACCAGCCTGTGCCAGAGCTTCAACAATCAGAACGCCCGGCATCACAGGTTCTGATGGGAAATGACCCTGAAAGAAGGGCTCATTGATTGTGACATTTTTTTTTGCAACTATTTTCTCTCCAACTGTTATCTCTTCCACTCGATCCAACAATAGAAAAGGATATCGATGCGGAATGATCTCCATGATTTCCTGAACATTCATCTTATACAAGCTCCTTCTTTTCAATCAAACTAAAATTAAACTTCGGTTACTTTGAATAATGGCTGTCCAAACTCTACAACCTCTTCATTTCCAACTAAAATCTCAGCAATCGTTCCATCTACAGTAGAAGTGATTTCATTCATCAATTTCATTGCTTCAATAATGCAGACTACATCACCCTTTTTGACTGCGTCACCAACCTTCTTAAAAGCTTCCTTGTCAGGAGCAGGCTGTAAATAAACAATCCCTACAAGAGGAGAGGTAATTTCTTCCTCTGCAGCATTTTCTGATTTAGACAGTACCGCTTTATTTTCTACAGCAGCAGCTTTTGTTTCTTCGTTTTTAACAGTTAAAAGTTCGCTGTTCATTTCTATTGCAGCATTGGAATGCTCTTCCTGCGGCTGAATTCTTTTTTGTGAGATTGTATTTTTATTCATATATAATTCAAATGAACCTTCTCTTAAATCAAATTCAGTCAAACTGGACTGATCAAATTTTGCTAAAAGCTCTTTTACTTCACTAATATCCATCAGTACTGTTCCTCCCAACGTTTCAGACAAATGACTGCGTTATGTCCCCCAAAACCAAGTGAATTGCTTAGTGCATAATCAAATGCATGCGGCTGAGCTTCATTAGCAACTACATTGATTGTCACTTCCTCATCCTGTTCCTTCAATCCAATTGTTGGAGGAATGAACTGATGCTGCAGTGCATTAAGCGTTGCAATCCCTTCAATTCCACCGGCGGCTCCCAATAAATGTCCCGTCATACTCTTTGTACTGCTGACCCGTATGTCATCAGCTGCTGCTCCCATCGCCAGCCTAATCGCTTTTGCCTCGGCACCGTCATTAGATGGCGTACTTGTACCATGAGCATTAATATAACCAATCTGTTCAGGAGTAATCCCTGCTTCGGTCATTGCCAGAATCATTGCCTTGGCTGCACCGCTCCCATCAGGTGTAGGAGAAGTCATATGATAAGCATCACAGTTGGCACCATATCCGACTATTTCACCCAATATTGCTGCTCCCCGTTTTTGCGCGTGTTCCAAAGACTCAACAATAAATACTCCAGCTCCTTCTCCCATCACAAAACCATCACGGTCTTTATCAAAAGGAATAGAAGCCCGATCTTTATCCGTTGCTTCAGATAATGCAGTTAACGAAGCAAACCCGGAAATTCCGATTTCCGTAACAGAAGCTTCCGTTCCGCCGGCTAGAATCACATCTGAATAGCCATGCTTAATGTTTCGAAATGCCTCTCCAATGGAATGTGTAGCGCTGGCACATGCAGTTACAACTGCTGTACAAATTCCTCTAGCTCCTATACGCAAAGCAATATTTCCTGCTGCCATATTGGCAATTGACATGGGGATAAATAGGGGGCTCACTCTTTGCGACCCTTTATCATGCATACGAATCACCTGATCCTGAATCGTTTGTAATCCGCCTATCCCAGATCCCACCATCACGCCAAAACGATCAGCATCAATCTCCTCTGCATTCAGACCGCTCATGTCCATGGCCTCTAGTGCAGCATAAATACCATAAATAGAAAACATATCCATCCGTTTCCCATCTTTTTTGACAAAATATTTTTCAAACGGAAAATCCTTCACCTCAGCCGCCAAAGAAATCCCCGTTTCTTCCGCATTAAATTTTGTTATCGGACCAATTCCATTTTTTCCTTCTTTTAAACTGTTTAAAAAAGTTTCAGGATTATTTCCTATTGGAGAAGTTACTCCATAACCCGTAATTACTACTCGGTTCATTCAACTATTCCTCCCAACCGATTTATCCATGCATCACTAAACCGCCGTCTACATTTAGCACCTGCCCGGTAATGTAGGGACTTTCAGCTAAAAATACAGCAGCTTTTGCTACATCCTCTGCCTGACCATAGCATTGTAACGGAATCTGACTTTTTGTCTGTTCTTTGATTTTATCGGAAAGAACATCCGTCATCTCTGTTTCAATGAAGCCAGGAGCAATCACATTACAGGTAATCCCTCTTGCAGCGGCTTCACGGGCAACAGATTTGCTGAAGCCGATAATCCCGGCTTTACTCGCAGCATAATTAGCCTGACCAACATTCCCAATCAGACCAACCACACTGGATATATTGATAATCCGTCCGCTTCGTCGTTTCATCATTCGCTTAATAGCATGCTGCGTCATATTAAATGTCCCATTCAAATTAATCTGAATACACTGTTCAAAATCTTCTGGGGACATTCGCAACAGCAGCTTATCCTTTGTAACGCCTGCATTATTAACTAGAATATCCACAGAACCTAAACTGTTTTCTGCTTCTTCCAACATCTTTCCGGCAGTATCAAAATCAATAATATCTCCTGAAATTCCGATGCAATTCACGCCATAAGCTTTTATTTCGTTTATTAACTCTTCAGAAATTTCCTTACGCCCATTGAGAACGATATTTGCACCTGCTTCAGCAAACGCAAGTGCAATCGCTTTTCCCAAACCTCTGGTACTTCCTGTAACAAAGACATTCTTTCCTTGTATATTCATTTAGTTATCCCTCTTTTAAAAGTTCTAAAGTTTCTGCCAATGTAACACTGTTTTCCACTCGTCCAGTAATGATCTTCCGATCAATTTTCTTCACAAACCCGGTCAATGTTTTTCCCGGTCCAACCTCAATAATTCTGGTGACACCTAAGCGCTTCATTGTTTCAATGCTGTCTGCAAATCGAACAGCTTTCATGACCTGGAGTGTTAAAAGATCACAAATTTGATTTCCCTCCATCACATCAGCCGTTGTATTGCTGATGACAGGGATCTTCGGTTCCTGAAACGTTATCTTTGCCAATTCTTCTGCTAGCTTTTCAGACGCTGGTTTCAGCAGTGCTGTATGAAACGGTCCGCTTACATTCAGCGGCACCATTCTTTTTACACCCTGCTCTTGCAGTAAATTAACCGCATAATCGACTGCAGCTGTTTCTCCTCCAATAACGATTTGCTGTGGTGTATTGTAATTTGCCGGTGAAACGACTCCCTTACTCTCTGCATTTCGACAGCACTCTTCAATTAACGCTCTATCAGCATTCATTACGGCTACCATTTTCCCTGTTCCGGGCGGAGCAGCTTTAGTCATAAATGCACCTCTTTTTGCTACCAGCGCCACTGCCTCTTTAAATGAAACAGCCTCACTGGCTACCAGCGCACTATATTCTCCCAAACTTAAGCCTGCTACAACATCCGGTTTAATACCATACTCTGAAAGAATACGATAAAATGCCGTGCTGACCGTTAAAATTGCCGGTTGAGTATACTCTGTTTCATTTAGTCTATCCGTTGGCGAAAAACAAAGCTCAGCCATATCATAATTTAAAATTTCACTAACTTCAGAAAAAGTATCTCGAACAACCTTTTCCTGATCGTAGAGCTCCTTACCCATTCCTGTGTATTGAGCACCCTGACCACTGAATACAAAAGCTGTTTTCATGTGTTGTCTCCTTTGATAATTCTAAATAAACTCTTTTTATTAATAGTTCGTGTGCAATTACCTCTGCTAACTATTACTAATGCGAACAGTTTCCGACACAAAACCAAAATAATCCTATCCGCTGTTTCCAAATTCTGATTACAAATATTTTTGATATTGTCCCTTAATTACCTCGGTTGTTTCTTCAATCAGAGAATAGATAATTTCCTCTGCTGTTTCCTCTTTTTTTACTAAGCCGGCTATCTGACCAGCCATAACTGAACCAGAATCCATGTCTCCTTCTACCACTGCTTTATAAAGAGCACCCTGACCCAACTCTTCAAATTTTTTCAGATCTGGATTTTCTTGTTTTAGTTCCAGCTTCTCCAATTGATCATATTCTCTGGTTAATTTATTCTTTAACGCCCGAACTGGATGACCGAAGTGCTGACAAGTGACTACTGTATCGATATCTCTTGCTTGAATAATTTTTTGTTTATAGTTTTCGTGAACTGTACATTCCTTTGCCACAAGGAAACGAGTCCCTATTTGTACCCCATCTGCTCCAAGCATGAAGACAGCGGCCATCCCTCTGCCGTCTCCAATACCTCCAGCTGCAATAACCGGAATGGATAAAGCATCCGCTACTTGAGGAACCAAACTGATCGTGGTCAATTTTCCTATGTGTCCGCCAGCTTCCATTCCTTCTACGATAACGGCATCCGCACCTATTTTCTCCATACGGAGCCCCAACGCAACCGATGGAACAACCGGAATTACTTTGATGCTATTCTCTTTAAAACGCTTCATATATTTACTTGGATTCCCTGCTCCTGTCGTTACTATCGGAACTTTTTCCTCACAGACTAAATCTACAATCTCTTCAGCAAACGGCGACAACAGCATTATATTTACAGCAAAAGGCTTGTTTGTCATAGCCTTGATTTTTCTAATTTCTTTTTTTACCACTTCTTTAGGGGCATTTCCACCAGCAATGATTCCCAATCCGCCAGATTCAGAAACAGCACCTGCCAGTGATGCATTAGCGATCCAGGCCATTCCTCCCTGAAAAACAGGATATTTTATGCCAAGCAACTCACATATTCTTGTGTTCATCTGTTAATACATCCTTCATCATTTTAAAACGATTCAACTACAATAACTGTTTTCAATCAATAGTCTTGACGTTTAGGCCTTAATAAACCACAAGACGAAAGCCGAATTTCGACAGGCAGGTGATATTATACAAAAATCTGTTTCTTTTTTGTATAAATGCCCACTCTTGGAAATTCAACACTTTCGCCTTAATCTCGTTACAAAATCTTTTATTCTAAATTAACTGTTTTTTTGTTTCTCTACATAGGTTACTAAATCCTGTACTGTCACGATGCCATCTTCTGTTTCAATCTTCACATCAAAAGCATCTTCAATTTCATTAATAATTTGGAATAAGTCCAAGCTGTCAGCATCCAGTTCCTCCTGGATATTTGTTTCCAATTTAACATCTTCCAGTTCTTTTCCCAGTTCTTCTACAATAATTGCTTGAATTTTCTCAAATACCATGTGTATATTCCTCCAAAAATTTAAGTTTAATTTTATATGTGAACAGATTTTACAGTGTCAGAAGCATTGTGCCCCATGTTAACCCACCGCCAAATCCTGTTAACACCACTTGTTGTGTTGAATCTAGTTTAATAATCCCCTTATTCACTGCTTCATCCAATAAAATCGGAATGCTTGCTGCTGAAGTATTCCCATATTTATCCATATTAGATAGAAATTTCTCTCTTGGAATCTTCAGTTTCTTGGCTAGTTTATCAATGATTCGAATATTTGCTTGATGAAGCAAAAAATAATCTGCTTCAAAGTCATGTTCATCTACAAGGCTTTGAATGTTCTTACTCACATCATTCATTGTAAAATCAAAAATTTCACGACCGTTCATTTTTAAGAAACTGCTACTTTGCTCTCTTTTATTTCCCTCTGACTGGTAAAACGGACTCTCATTAAACTGAAAACCAGAAGTCAATGCGCTGCCTCGTTGCCCATCTGACTGAAGTTTTTCAGCCAATAGATGCGGTTTTTCCACAGCCTCCAGAATAACTCCGGCAGCACCATCTCCAAAGAGAACAGCACTGGTTCGATCTTCCCAGTTCAAAGCCTTGGACAATGTCTCTCCTCCAAGAATGATTCCTCGCTTATAACCGCCGCGAATCATTTTTTCTCCAATACTCAGTGAATAAATAAATCCTGAACAGGCGGCACTGATATCAAAAGCAAATGCGTTAACCGCCTTAATCCCCGCTTGTACCTGACAGGCTACAGAAGGCATCTGGTAATCCGGTGTGATCGTAGCGACAATAATAAAATCGATTGTTTCAGGATCAATTTGAGATTTATCCAAAAGAACCTGCGCTGCTTTAATACATAAATCTGAAGTATTTTCGCTTGTAACGACATGACGGGAACGAATCCCTGTTCGACTGCTAATCCATTCATCCGAAGTATCCATAAACTGACTTAGTTCCTCATTTGTCACGTTTCTTTCTGGAAGATAGCTGCCTGTATAGGTTATTTTTCCGTATTGATTCATTCTTTCCCCGCTCTACTTATATTCTTGTAAAAAATCATGAAGGTTCTTCAAAGCTTTTAATAATGCTTGTTCTTCCTTCTGATCCATTCCGCTTAAAATATTTTTGACCATTTCACGATGGAAATGCTGATGAACTCGGTAAAGCAGTTTTCCCTTTTGGGTCAAACCTAACTTCACTACTCGCCGATCATCTTCACTGCGAATGCGCTCCACATAATTTTTTTTCACCAAATTATTGATAGCCACAGTTAAAGTTCCTACAGTAATCGAAAGCTCTTTCGCTACTTCTGATGAAGTCTTCCTTTTATACATGCCAATCGCTTCAATTGTATGCATTTCAGTGATTGATAAATCCTTGAATTTTGATTTTTTTAATTCTGATTCCTCGATAGTCAAAATATCATTGAAAACATTGACAAGATAATCATTGATTGTTTCTAAATCTGGTTCCATCATGCACACCATCCGTAATTAATTTGATTATCAAATGTTTTGATGTTCAAACTATATCGTATTCATAAACTAATTGCAAGTATTTTCATGTTTTTTTTACATTATTCGAAAAAACAGTTGTGGTATCAGTGTTCGAATTGAATCAATCCTCTCTATTTCATCTTTCATTTTCAGAAAAGATTTGACAATTCATCAAGAACTGTCTATAGTGACTTTAGTTTGATCATCAAATTAATTATATTTACATTTAGAAAAAGGAGCTTACCTATGATTTTAGAACCATTAATAATGGATAAATTAATTGCAAAGGTCCCCATCATTCAAGGCGGGATGGGTATTGGTATCAGTCTGGCAAATCTAGCAGGTACTGTTGCCAAAGAAGGCGGGATCGGTATTCTGTCTACCGCACAAATCGGTTATCAAGAAGAATTATTTGAGAAATCGCCTATGCGGGCAAATATGGAAGCAATAAAAATTCAATTTGATAGAGCAAAAAAAATTGCTGAAGGAGGAATCATCGGATTTAACATTATGGCAGCAACCCTTCACTATGATCGTTATGTTAAGCGCTGCGTTGAAGTTGGCGCAGATGTTATCATTTCCGGCGCCGGACTCCCAATTAATCTTCCCGAACTGGTGGCAGGCAGTCAGACAAAAATTGCACCAATTGTCTCTTCAAACAAAGCAGCTAAAGTATTGTTGGGGTTATGGAAAAAAAGATATAATAAAACAGCAGATTTCATCGTGGTTGAGGGACCAAAAGCAGGTGGTCATTTAGGATTCAAGGCAGAAACTATTGAAGAGGATATTGAGGGCATGGATGACGAATTAAAGAAAATCATTGCAACTGTCAACTCTTTTGCCGATGAATTTGGAAAACAGATTCCCGTTATATTCGCAGGAGGGGTTTTTGACCGTTCAGATATTGACCATTATATCGCTTTAGGCTGCTCCGGTGTTCAAATGGCCACCCGTTTTGTGGCTACAGAAGAATGTGATGCCCCCGAATCATTTAAACAAGCATACATCAATGCAAAAGAAGAAGATATCACTCTTATTAAAAGTCCGGTGGGTATGCCAGGAAGAGCTATTAAGAATCTTTTTACTGAACGAATCAAAAATAAACAGATTCCTATAGAAAAATGTCGAAACTGCCTGTCTTTTAAACACTGTGATCGTAAAACAATTCCTTACTGTATCTCTGAAACGCTGCTGAATGCTGTGACAAATAATCCAGAGAATGCTTTGGTTTTTGCAGGTACAAATGCCTTCAAAATTCAAAAGCAGACAACAGTTCATGAAATATTCAAAGAATTGACACTTAACAGTTAAAGCTTCCTTACTAACAAACAAAAACAGCCAGTTGGACAGACTGTTAAATGTTATTTTTTAGCTAACATTTAGCAGTTCATTCCATTCATGGCTGTTTTTTACTCTATAAATGATAAGACAGATGAAAGCATTTCATTTTAATTGTCCTATTAAACAATGAGTTTTGTATACAACTAAAAGATTTTCAGCTATTCATTACTGGATTAAGTCGTAAATCTCCATAGCTACAATATCAATATTGTCAAATTGATAAACTTGCTGACTGTCTGTTTCTGTCAGTTCAAAAGTATCCGTCGTTTTATCAAAACTAACTAAGCATTTTTCAACGCCTTCACGCTCAAAACGGCGAACTTGTATTTCATTATCATCTGCTTCTGTCATTGCTTCAAGTCTTTTGATAATCGCTACTAATTGTGACTGCTTCATAAACTTGACCTCCCTCGGCGAACTAAGTTTCATTCCTGTATCATTGTAACAAAACATTGGCTATTGTGCATGGATTTTCGCCATTTTTTTTAACTTTTTTGATGTTCTTTAATAATTTTCTTTAAATGTTCATTTTAATCCCACCAAAGCTTTATAAGCGCCTGAGTCCCGTCATCTTCAAATCCTTTATCAGCCAAACAAGTGTACAGCTCTTCAGCAAGCTTTGTTGCCGGAAGCTTCAAATTCATTTTTTCAGCCTCATCCAGGGCTATTCGTAAATCTTTAATAAAATGCTTAACAAAAAATCCAGGAGAATAATCTGCTTTTAAAATTCTGGGAGCATAATTGTTCATTGACCAGTTCGATGCACTCCCACCGCCAAGTGTTTCAATTACCTTATCCAGATTAAGTCCAGACTTTTCAGCATAAACCAGCATCTCAGACATTCCAGTCATTGTTCCGGCAATCATGATTTGATTCGCCATTTTGGTATGTTGTCCTTTCCCAGATGAACCTTGAAGATTAACTGTTTTTCCAAACGTTTTGAAAACAGGAACAACTTCGTTATATGCATCTTCCGACCCGCCAACCATAATTGTTAATGTTCCATTTTTAGCACCAAGATCTCCTCCAGAAACTGGTGCATCCAAAGCAGATCCCCCCCTTTCAGCTGCTTCAGCTCCAATTTTCTCAGCTAAAGACGGCGTGCTGGTAGTTAAATCAACAAGAATCTTATTTGTCACATCTGCATCAAATATCCCATCCTTTTTAAAATAGATATCCTCAACATCCGAAGGAAAGCCAACCATTGTAAAAATAATCTCACTGTTTTCAACTATGTCTTTTGGGGTATCTCTCCAAACAGCTCCTTCTTTTACCAGGTCGTCTGTTTTACTCTTTGTACGATTATAAACAGAAACTGTTAAATTATTTTTCATCATATTCATTACGATTGAATGGCCCATTACACCAATTCCGATAAATCCAATTTTTTTCATACTTGCATCCCTCTCAATAAAAATATAAAAACCCTATTTGTAGTATATCCTACAAACAGAGTTTTTTACATTTTTATTGCCTTCTTAGAGAAATAAATTTCCCTTTTATTTTTTCCATGGAGACCAGACTTTCTTTCTTATTACCATAATGCTCCTCATAATAGTTAAGTGTATCATTATAGAACCCAATCATTCGTTTACCAAAATAATCAGCTGAAATCTCATAAAGCTTATTTTCAACTACTTCCTGTTCATGAGGTACATTTTCATGTACATAATCAATAAAAGCCGACGCAAAATCCTCATCCTTTTCAAAAGTAATGCCCAAAGAACGATGATCCAGCAAATCATTTAAATAATCATTGCCTTCCACTACACAAGGTACACCCGCAGCGATAGCCTCAGTATAAGTCAGTCCCTGTGTTTCAGATGTTGAGGCGCTGACAAAATAATCAGCAGCTTTATAATAGATTGCTACACGATCATTGGGAACCTCTCCAATGAACATAACATAGTCTTTAATCCCCAACCTTTGAGCCTGCTCTTTTAACGCTTCAACATAAGGTCCATCTCCAACGATTACTAGTCTTGCTTCAGGAAATTCTTCAATTATCTGATCCATTCCCTTTAAAATGGTCTGAATATTCTTCTCATAAGAAATACGGCTCAGAGAAAGCAGAATCAGCTGATCTTCTGTTAGACCAATCTCTTTTCTAAGATTTTCGACCATCTCAGCTGTTATATCAGGACGTTTAAATTTCTCTATATCTATTCCTGTTGGTATAATCCGCATCGGTGATTTTACACCATATTCCTGCAGTTTATTTATTACCCTCTTACTCGGGCAAACTACTCCAGTCGTATGATTCGTGAATGCTCTTGAAAAATATTTGACGTGTGTCGGCTTCAGCACTTTACCCTTCGCAATATAATGAAGATACTCTTCATACATTGTATGATACGTATGAATAACGGGTACTTTCAATTTCTTACCTACCATTTTTCCCAATAAGCCGGCACCAAACTCTGTATGGGTATGAATTAAATCCAACTCTAATTCTTTAGCAATTAAATAGGCATACCACATACCTCTAACAACAATTCTACGTTCTTTAAAAGAGACCAGGGGAACACTTGGCATCCTGATAACATCTTCTTCAAATGCATCTGCATTCGGGTCAGTTGTTGTAAAAATATAAACCTCATGTCCCATTTTTTCCAATTCAAGTTTCAACGTACTTATTGAAGTTGCTACCCCGCTTATCTGGGGAAAATAGGTATCGGTGAAAAATCCAACTTTCACTTTTTTTCCCTCCATTAATTCCATATCTATTTCAAATTATTTACAACTCTATCTTTTTTCAGGAAAAGATGAGTTAGTCTTACAGACAGGATCGTCTTTCCATATCACAATAAAAACATTATATCACAAGTCAAAAAGAGTTTAGTCAAACTTAAGTCTTAAATTGTATATATCATTATTGAAATATGGAAAAACGTTGAAATATACACCCTTGCAAATAAATAACAACAACAAACTTACATAAGTGTTAGAAAGAAGTTTAAATGCTGCCAACAAAAAGATACCCCTACTAACTACTACGATTTTATCATCTCATGTCTGCTAATACAAAAAAAGCGAAAACCAATTAATTGGTTTTCGCTATACTCCGGCAGTAGGACTCGAACCTACGACATCATGATTAACAGTCATGCGCTACTACCAACTGAGCTATGCCGGAATCATCGCGCGGCGGCGTCCTACTCTCACAAAGGGAAACCCTTCACTA
>NZ_JAJDJW010000017.1:0-86449 GCF_020567645.1 Enterococcus sp. CWB-B31 | reverse complement strand
AACTTTTGATGTGGTGGTCGGGAAACCAACTTCATCTTATCAGTTTAGGAGGCTTTTTTACTACCACGCTGGAAGCTCTCAAGAACCCCCAGCATAGCTGGGGGTTTTCAGAACATACAAAAAGGGAGCAGGAATTTAATTATTCCAGCTTCCTTTGTTTTTTTGTCAACACTTTTTGCAGATTTAAAGCATCTTCTTTCAGCGACTGACCAATCGTTGTATCTCTAACTTTAATGCGATTGTTTTTTCGATCAATGATTTGTCTGCTGGAAACAATATCATCGCTGTTGCGAATCGCTGCTTCTTTCTTTGTAAAAGGCTTGTGTGCTGCCAGATGCATGCCATAGGAGTTTGAAATAAGTGTATAGCCGCCAATTCCTGTAATCTTTTGGTAGGATTTAGAAAATCCGCCGTCAATGACCAGCATTTTTCCATTGGCTTTTATCGGTGCTTCACCATTCATCACTTTTACTGGGGTATGTCCATTAATGATGCTACCCAAAGCAGGGTCAGCATCGAATTCCTTCATTAATTTCATGCAAATCTGCTCATCTTCACGCAATTTGTAATAAGGATTTTTTAACTCCGCATGTGTTTCTTTCTCTTTTAGAAAGTATCGTTCAAATGTCTTCATTGCTTTTTTTCCAAAAAGAGAGGAGCCTTCGCCGCACCAGAGATACCAGATAATATCTGTTAGTTCTTCAATTTGACTGTGTCGATTATGGTATGCAGACAGGATACATTGGTTAAAATAGTCTAACAGCTTTTTTCCTGAATAGGTGTACTTTTTAAACTGAATTGGTTGAAACGTTTCATCTTCATTTAGCGGAATACATCCGTGAATCAGCAAATTATGATTATAATTTAAATACAGAGAGCCTTTTTCAACGAGAAATGACATGTGTTTTTCCAATAGTTTTGATTCTTTAAACTGTTGGGAGAGATCTTCCATAAGCTGATCCTCTTCATTGCTCAACTGATAAGGAAAGTCCATGTTGACTGTTTGAAAACAAGAGTTGACCGTAGAGTAGTTTTTTTGGTTCAATTTGAGGATATTTCCCTCAAGCTTGTCCAGCAAAAGGCGCCCCTCCATTTTAAAGTCAGGTCGGCGTATAATAATTTGTCCCTCAAGTTTCTGTTGAATAATGGTCATAGCCTGCTGAATTAGCATACTGTCGATTTTTTCTTCAGTGCTAAGCTGTCTGTAAGGATTGTTCTTTGGCTGGAAATGCAAATTATCTGTATAATGTTTTCTACTGAAATTGCGTAGTGACTCAAGATTTATTCCATACGAATCTTCAACCAGATCTAAATTGCCGTATCTTGCAGAGATTCTCAGAACGTTGGCAAGACAGGCCTTTGAACCACAAAAAGCACCTAGCCAAATAATATCATGATTACCGAACTGGATATCCACAGAATGATAATTGATCAGCTTTTCCATTATTTTGTCAGGGTAGGGTCCCCGGTCGTAAATATCACCTATTACATGAAGATGGTCCACAACCAATCGCTGGATCAGCTCACAAAGAGCAGCGACAAAAAATTCAGCTTCCTGAAGATCAATAATTTTCTCAATAATCTGTTTAAAATAGTCTTCCTTGTCAGCCTCTTCGTCGTAGGGATAGATGAGCTCTTCTAAAATATAGGCATAATTTTCCGGAAGAGCTTTGCGGACTTTCGAGCGGGTATATTTGCAGGAGCAAAAGCGTACGATGGTTAACAGCTGTTCAATTTTCTGTTGCCAGAAATCGAATGTCAGAATTTGTTCCTCTTTTAGCAAAGCAAGTTTCTCCTGAGGGTAGTAAATCAGAAAGCAGAGGGAATTGATTTCTTTATCTGTCAGTTTTTTTCCGAAAATAATCCTTACCTTCTCTTTGATACTGCCTGAACCATTTCGCAGAATGTGATCAAATGCTTCAAATTCTCCATGAAGATCGCTGACAAAATGTTCTGTCCCTTTTGGAAGATTTAAAATAGCTTCCAGATTAATAATTTCTGCTATTAATTCATTTCGTGTCAGTCTGGTCAACTGGATACGCCTTCTTTCCTGGAAATATTTAGAGATTTGTTTGTAAAAATTTTCTGTTTATTGGGAAAATAAGAGGTTGTGACTGTGACATAAGTATGTCTGACTCCGCTAAAGCCGAATAAACGGTGTTCCAAAGCCCCTCCATGCTTCGAGGATCGGAACGAAGTGAGAACCGTAGACTCAGAAAAACGGATACAGCGTAATGTTTTGTCTCGAGAATCGTTAGACTCGTAGAGACAGCAGTTCTGGAAATAAGGCGAACTATACTGAAAATATGAGTAGCTATTTTCGTATAGTCCGACTTATTGACATAAATCACTACGATTGACTCGTCAGAGTAGATGATGCATGTTACCTACCTGGTTCTTGAGGCAGAACACTTCTGTCACAACCTCAGGCCCTCTTTCTGTGTCTGTTTTATCTTCTTATATCTGGGTTTCTGTCATATTTTCAATTAATGAACAGGTTTCTTCAATTGATTTTTTATCAACATTAATGATGATTGTGTTGTATTTTTCAAAGACTTGATTCGCATAGTTTAATTCTTCCTTGATACGATCAAAGTTTGTATAGGCGGAGTCTCCTTTAAGTCCGAGAGAGTCCAGACGTGATTTTCTGATATCTCTCAGGCTTTCCATAGAAGTTGTCAAACCGATTATTTTCTTCGGATCAATCTGGTCCAGTTCTTTTGGCAAGGCTACTTCCGGAATAAGAGGCAGATTTGCTACTTTGTGATTTCGATTTGCCATATACATGCTTAATGGTGTTTTCGAGGTTCTGGAAACGCCAAGCAAGACATAATCGGCTTCCAGAAAGCCTTTAGAATCTTTTCCGTCATCATAGCGGACTGCAAATTCAATTGCAGCTACGCGGTTGAAATATTGTTCATTTAATTTGTGCAGTGCCCCAGGTTCCTGTAAAGGTGCGATGCCAAATGTTCCTTCAATGATTTCACTGAGCGGGCTCATGTAATCAATAAACTGAAGTCCTGTCCTTCTGGCAAAATTATTTACGAGAGCCACAAGTTTCTTATTTACCAAGGTCGTAACAACAATTGCTTTATCATGTAATGCATCTTTTAAAATCGGCTGCAGCAAATCCTCTTCAGTAATAAAAGGGAAACGTTGAATATCTCTCATATCGATATCTGGATATTGCGCTGAAACAGCTGAAATAATTTTTTGAGCAGTTTCCCCTACAGAATCAGAGATTAAATAGATTTTTACACTGTTTTTTTCCATAATAGTTAAACACTCCTAATAATTTTCATTTTCAATATCTTTACCTGCCAGGATAAAATATTCCATTAGTTTGGTTTTTGTTAATTTGCCGACTACTTTTCCCGGTTCTGCTTTATCAACTACCGGCAGTGTGTCCACACTGTGCTGAAGCAGAAGGTCGCCGGCTTCCAAAATAGTGTGTTCTCCGGTTATTGTAGTGATATTCGGCATTCGGGTCATTATTACCGCAACAGGTGTTTTTTCAGTATGAGGGTTGCTGATCGCTGCACGCAGTAAATCTTTTCGAGACAGCAGACCGATTAATTTTTCCTGATCATCTTTTACATAGAGCGAACCGACATCATACATAAAAAGATTGGTTACTGCATCGTAAATGGTTGTTGATTGGGGAATCAGTAGAGGAGGAATCATGATATCCTTTACTTTTTTTCTATAGAGTTTTTCGTATAGAAGCGGTTCTACTGTCTGTCCTGTGTAAAAATAACCTACTTTTGGTCTTGCATCGAGTAGACCAGTCATTGTTAAAATAGCTAAATCGCTGCGCAGAGTAGCTCTGCTTAAGCCTAATGTTTTTGCGATTGCTTCTCCGCTGATCGGCTCATTATTCTTTACGATTTTAATCATTTCCAGCTGTCTGGAAGTTAATTGCATAGTTGATAACCTACTCTCTTAAATGTGACATACTATATATTATATATAGGGGCATAAATAAAATCAAGTCAAATCTTCACTCGTCATAAAAACTGTTGACAGGTAATGTGACACACTATATAATTCGATTTATATCGAATGTGGCACACTATTTGGAACAGAGGAGGATATTCAATGGTTTTTGTTTACGATTTTTCAGAAGGGTCAAAAGATCAGGCTGGACTGCTGGGTGGAAAAGGGGCAAATCTGGCTGAAATGACAAGCTTGGGTTTACCTGTACCAAATGGCTTTACGATAACGACTGAAGCTTGTATTGATTACCTAAAGAATGAGCAGCATTTGCTGAATGAACTGAAAATGGAGATAGAACAGCACATTCTTTCTTTAGAAAAGAAGACAGGAAAAAAACTTGGAGATGTTGATCAGCCGCTGCTTGTTTCTGTTCGAAGCGGATCAAAATTTTCCATGCCCGGTATGATGGATACAATATTGAATTTGGGATTAAATGACGAGACAGTGGATGGATTGGCTGAAAAAACAGGAAACGGCCGCTTCGCTTATGACTGTTATCGACGTTTGCTGCAAATGTTTGGAGATGTTGTCTGGGGAATCAACAAGAATCGTTTTGAGGATCAGCTGAGTTTTTACAAAAATAAAAAAGGCTACAAAGAAGATACAGAAATGAAGGAAGAAGACTGGCGGTATTTAGTTTCTGCATACAAAGGCATTTATCAGGAAACTGTTCATAAACCGTTTCCACAGGAGCCAAAGGAGCAGCTGTTTCAATCTGTAGAAGCTGTTTTTCGCTCTTGGAATAACAAGAGAGCCAAGACATATCGGCGTTTGCATGATCTTCCTGACCATTTGGGAACAGCAGTCAATATTCAGGAAATGGTTTTTGGAAATGCGGGTTTTGAAAGCGGTACAGGTGTTGCATTTACGAGGAATCCAGCAACTGGCGAGAAGGGGATCTTTGGTGAATTCCTGCTTAATGCACAGGGTGAAGATGTGGTGGCTGGGATCAGAACACCGCAGCCGATAGCCGCATTAAAAGAAACAATGCCTTCCGTGTATGAAGAATTTAAGCAAATAGGTTCAAATCTGGAGAAGCATTATAAAGACATGCAGGATATTGAATTTACTATTGAAAACCAGAAGTTGTATATTTTACAAACCAGAAATGGGAAACGGACTGCAAAGGCCGCTTTTCGAGTATGTATTGATTTAGTTGAAGAAGGGGTTCTTTCAAAAAAAGAAGGGCTTGAACGAATTACACCTTCCATGATTACACAGCTTCTTCATCCAGTCTTTGAACCAGCAGCACTTGAAAAAGCAATCCCAATTGCCAAAGGGCTGCCGGCAAGTCCCGGTGCTGCCAGCGGAAATATCTATTTTACTGCTGAAACAGCGAAAGCAGCGAGTGAAAGAGGAGAAAAAGTAATCCTTGTTCGTCAGGAAACCTCTCCAGAGGACATTGAAGGAATGGTGGTCAGTGAAGGTATCGTTACTTCAAGGGGAGGAATGACCTCTCATGCCGCAGTCGTGGCACGAGGTATGGGTGTTTGCTGCGTAGCAGGCTGTGAAGCGCTTCAAGTAGATGAGTTTTTGGAACAGATCAGCTGTAACGGGCTGACTATGAAAGCTGGGGATGTTCTTTCTGTTGATGGGACAACAGGAACCTTATACCAGGGGAATATCCCAAAGAAACAAGGGGATGAACAGCTTCTGCTGGATAAAATTCTTGAATGGGCAAAAGAGAACAGTCATCTTCTTGTCTTTGCGAATGCGGAAACACCGGAAGACATTCAAGCTGCATTAAAGCTAGGTGCAGACGGTATAGGTCTGGCAAGAACAGAGCATATGTTTTTTGGAGAAGAACGAATCAGCGAAATGAGAAAAATGATTCTGGCAGAAGACAGGAAAGGTCTGCAGGAGCCATTGGAAAAGCTGAAAGAGTATCAGAAAAAAGATTTCAAAGAAATTTTCTGCTTAATGGAAGGCCGTTCTTGTACTATTCGCTTGCTGGACCCTCCGCTGCATGAATTTTTACCAAAAACAGGAAAAGAAATAGAAGAGCTTGCAAAAGCAACGGGTCGGATGCCGGCACAAATCCGAAGAAAAATGGACAGTCTGGAAGAACAGAATCCGATGCTGGGGCATAGAGGCTGTCGTCTGGCGGTGACTACGCCGGAGATTTATCAAATGCAGGTTGCTGCTATCATTGAAACAGCTTTGGAATGTAATCAGAATGAAGCATTTACTACTATTCCAGAGATTATGATCCCTTTAATCAGTACAGCTGAAGAACTGGAAATGCTGAGGAAACTATTGGAAGAAACTATAGAGGATATTTTCAAACAGACCGGACAGAGCCTTCAATATAAGATCGGTACAATGATTGAAACACCTAGAGCCTGTTTAGTTGCAGATAAGCTTGCTCAAACTTCGGACTTTTTCAGTTTCGGAACCAACGATCTGACGCAGCTGACTTATGGCTTCTCCAGAGATGATTCAGCGAAGTTTTTAGGTGAATATGCAGATAAAGGACTTTTAAAAGATGATCCGTTTCAGCATTTGGATGAAAATGGGGTAGGAGAGCTGATAAAAATTGCGGTATCGAATGTATGCTCTATTTCAGATAGTGCTAAAATCGGAGTTTGTGGAGAGGTAGGCGGAGATCCCAAATCTATTCGTTTTTTGAGAAAGCTACCGATTACTTATGTATCCTGCTCACCCTACAGGATTCCGGCAGCAATTTTGACAATTGCACAGGAAGAAGCGCAGGAAACAATAAATTCTTGAGATCGTTATAAACAGTATAAAAGTAAGCGGAAATAATCAGATGCAACGACAAATAGCCTTTCTATCTTATATAATCAGTATAAGATAGAAAGGTTATTTGGCTTGTTTCAGGCAAGGCACAGCAATTGAAGTAGAGAATCGCCTTTAATCGTTGGTGGAATGTGGCGTGAATATGGCAATCGCTTTTTTTTAAGATTAGATTTTCCTCTTCTAAAGCTGTTTTTTATTTTTGGATTTTACGTACTTGCTTGGCTGTAAGAAGTTCACCAGACTCCATTTTAATTTCAGAATAGAGTTTGATTTATCGTGAGATGGCGGTTTGTGAAATACCATATTCTTTGCACAAGGAAGTCCTGATAGCTTGAAGAGAAAAAAGGTCAGTATTATAATTATCTATAAATTACAATTCATTTGATGTATCTAATGAGATCGAGTAGCTAATCTGACTCTCTAATCAAGCTTTTTATGAAAGGATACAAAAGTATGTACAGTATAATTTACACATTGAATAACTCTTTTAAAAATTCAATTAGGATTAGGGGACAATTTTGGACGCTAATAATCATTATAATATTGAGTGTTTTCTCATTTTCAACAATATTTCTTTCTCTATTTTTTTTACAATGGATAATGCAAATGATTGTTAATAAAAACAATATTGTGATATACCCCTTAAAAATTTACATGGGGTTAACTGCTACAAGTGGTCTATCTATGTACACTATATTGTTAATGTATGTCAGTAGATCATTCTTTTTATCAGTAGTAGAAAATGAAAATGATCTAAAAATTATGAAATTATTGGGAGATACTCAGAAGCGAATAATTATTGAATATGCTATCCAGCCAATTTACTATTTACTCATTTTATTGCCTGTATCAGCTGGTATCTCTTTTAAAGTAGCAAAACAATTCATAGCTGATTTTTTTGACATATCTGATTTACAAACAGTTATTCAATCTTTTCATATTCCGTTGCCTTTAGTAATAAGCATGATTATTATATGTTGCTTATACGTATTCATATCCAATTTTTTTAAAATCAGACGTTTATTAAAAAAATGGAATTAACTATTATCTTCATTATAACTTCAGCTATTGAGCAACCGATACAGATGAATTGACACTAGATATTTGGTTACGAAAAGAGGGAAATCTCTTTGATTTTTCAGTCTGCATAGAAATCAATCGCTTTTTGAGAATACCAGTTTAAAATTAGGATCAACATAAGAAAAATTTATTCGCTTTAGAAGTTTGAAACAGAACCAAAAAGGATCATAGCTTATTATTTAGGTTCTATGTCAAACGTTTATGAACTCATACTATTCGTTCAGCCTGAATAATGAAACCTATTGATAAACTTTCGCATAAAATAGTGTTGGTGAGCCAAAAAACTGAAAAAGAAATCAGAGTCTAGTGAGGAAAAAGCTCGCTAGACTTTTCTATTTCTGAATAAAAAAGTTCTATGTCAAAATGTGTTGGTGGAACAAAGGTAAGCGTCTTGATTTTGTTGTCTAGATCTTCTGTAAGTCCGTTTGAAAAAGGATGACAGAAAATCATTCGTGATTCCTTGTTTGTATTTCTTAAAGAAGGTCAGTTTCTTTTTGAACCAGAAAGGTAATCTGGCATCTAAGGTATCCAATTCTTCAAAAAAGCGCTTGGTCTCTCGATGAGCGAAGGTATATTTTAAGAATTGAATCGTATCGTAAGCTAAGCGCAACAGGGGATCATAACTAAGCAGTTTATCGATGCTATCTGTTTGAGTCAATGGACGTTTAACTAACGGATGATAAGGATGGCGCTGACTATCTAGTTCGGCTGAATCCTTTAAAAGCAATTTCCACTATCGTTTTAGTCGACGATTGATTTGTAGTTTTAGACGATTTCAGTTTATCAGTTTGTTGTTCCTTTTTTGTGTTTGAACACTCAAAAATAGTGTTGGCAAATTTTCCACCAACACAAAATATTATAGAACCTTTAGAAAATCGCAGGAGCAAGCACTTGTACGACTTCAGACATATGGTGAGCACGAAGCTATCCTATAATGAAAGGGCAGGAGTGCGGATATGATCCTGGATTAAAAATGAACTTAGAAAGAATATCCGCATGTTTACAAAGAATATATGAAAGCTATTCAGCTATTTTTGAAATATGATTGCTCCTCTGCAGCCGCTCTTTGAGAATTGGAGTATCTGTCTGTTGGTGCATTACGTAAATGGTTCAGAAAAGCATCCGCAGCTCCGGAATCAAACTGCAAGAATCAGCTTATCTAACGTAACGTTTTAAATATATTTCTAAAATCAAATCAATATTTACCATCAAAAAAGCACGTGAAGTTATATCATAATTGTGATAAACATTTGTCGGAATTCCAGTGGTAATACTATGCATAGTAATATTATTTAAAGAATTGGCTCTGGAATTGGTAATAGAAAGAATTTTTCCGTTAGTTTGTTTAACCTTTTGAGCAGAGGTTAGCAAACTATTTGTTTCTCCGCTCATACTGATAAAGATTGCTAAATCATTTGATTTAATCAACTGGGGTAATAGATCCAGCATGTGGGATTCATAGATATACATTGAGGCTTTATTAATTTGATAGAGACGTTTACTTGTATATTCTGCTATGGGTTTGGTTAGCCCGACACCAACAATAAATAAATTTGCAGCAATATGAATTTGCTCAGCAAAAAATTCCAAGGAGTTCAAGGTTAGGGCACTTAGAGAATCTTGGAAGAAGCTCTGATATTGTGATAAGAGATCTTTTTCATTAATATAGGTTGTTTCTTTTATTAATCTTGCCAATTCATATTTGAATTGAGAATAACCTTTGAATCCAAGTCGTTGTGCCAACCGAATAATTGTAGAGTTTGAGGTTGCTAGTACGTTTGCCAAGTCTGTTAGATTCAGTGTATTGACCAATTCTGGAGAATTGTCCAAATCATAAAACACATTTTTTTCTGATTCACTCATTTCATTAATGATGTTTCCATAATTTTCAATAAGAATACCCATAGTCATCGCCTTTATGTTAGTTTTACTTATTATATCAGTTGCTGGATAAATATCCAAGAATTGACTGAAACGGGTTACAAGAATTTGTTATATTGTAGCTGTAAACAAATTAATTTTTTTGAAAAGGAGAAATAAAAATGGATATCATTAAAATGACAGAGTTAGACTTGATCCAAACAAAAGTCGATTTGACTTCCAGAGGTTCCATCTTGGAATACATGAGCAAGATGTTGTATCATGCCGGATATTTAAATGATCAAAAAGCATTTTTACAGGCTGTGTTGGAACGTGAGAATCATTCAAATACTGGTCTTGAAAATGGGTTAGCAATTCCTCATAGTAAAAGTTCAGCAGTAAAAAAAGCTGGATTTGCTGTAATAACTCTAAAAGAGCCTTTGAAAAAGGAAGACTGGCCGTCAATCAGTCAATCTAATCAAGTTGAAGCTGTATTCTTATTAGCCATTCCGGAAGCAGAAGCTGGCAGCACTCATTTAAAATTATTATCAGAATTAAGCATTCGTTTAATGGATCAAAAATTTTTGGATAAAGTAAAAGCTGTGCATACTAGAGATGAATTATTTAAAGTTTTAGAATCCGGTATTGTGGAGGAACAAGTAAAGGATGAGAATAGGCAAATTAAATCATCTGATAAATATATCGTTGGAGTGACTGCTTGTGCAACTGGTATTGCCCATACCTATATGGCAGCTGAGGCATTAGAAAAGGCTGCCAAGGAATTGGGTGTAAAAATTAAAGTTGAGAAACAAGGAGCTAACGGTTTAGAAGATAAAATCACTGCAGTTGATGTTGCAAATGCGGATGGAGTAATTTTTGCTGTAGATACAAAAGTAAAAGATAAAGGACGATTTAATGGAAAGCCCTTTGTTGAAGTTAAAGTCGCAGAACCATTGAAGAATGGAAAAGCTGTCATTGAAAAAGTTTTGGCACAGCCTCAGGGTGTGGTGAATGAATCAGATGATAATTCCCAGACAGGATCAGCTAAAAAAGGGTTGAAATCTGAATTGATGGCCTCTGTCATGACAGGTATTTCTTATATGATTCCTTTATTGGTCGCTGCCGGATTAATGTTAGGTATTGCTAAACTAGTATGGATTTTAGTGCTTGGTATGGACCCTGGAGTCATCGGAGCTGCTGAGTACAATTCAGCTGGGGGCGTTGTTCAGTTTCTACATTATTTAGATAGCTTTGGTAATATGTTATTCAAATTTATCTACCCAGTTTTTGCAATGTTTGCCGCGTACTCGATTTCTGATCGTGTTGGTTTAGTATCAGGTTTTGCTGGGGGGTTATTTGCAGCGGGTCTTCACTATACTTTTTGGGGTATTGAGGGTGGTATTCCCAGCGGGTTCTTAGGAGCGTTGGTTTTAGGTATTGCAGCTGGATATATTTCCCGCTTCTTAAATGAAAAAATCAAGTTAAGTAAGAACTTAAATGCTATGAAGCCAATGTTCTTGGTTCCGGGAATTTCTGTATTAGCAATTTTTATACTGAATTTATTTATTGTTGATCCGGTATTTGGCGGGCTTAATAAAATGATAGCTGATGCTATTACTAGTATGAGCGGTTCCGGGAAGCTTGGGTTATCAGCAGTTATTGCGGCAGCAACTGCCTTCGACCTGGGTGGACCAGTTAATAAAGCAGCTGGCGCTATAGCAATTGGTTTATCTGCAGATAAGATTTTCCCGCTAACACCACGTGTTTTGGCAATTGTGATTCCACCATTAGGACTTGGCTTATCAACCATGATCGATAAGTATGTAGTTGGACGTCGTGTTTATCCAGATGATCTTCGTGTTGTTGGGGGAACATCATTCTTATTAGGATTCTTGGCAATCTCTGAAGGAGCTATTCCATTTATGTTACGAAATCCACTAATTACTATTCCTATCAATATCATTGGTGCAATTTTAGGCTCTTGTACAGCTGTTGCGATGGGAGCAGTTCAATGGCTGCCGTTGCCAGCAATTTGGGGGTGGCCGTTGGTTGAAAATCTACCAGCATACTTGGTTGGTTTAGTTGTTGGAACATTGTTTATTGCTTTTGCAAATATCTTTGTCCGCAATTACTTGATTAAAAGAAAAGAAGCAAAAAAATAATTTTTTAAATTGTAGGTATGGAGGTCGGGACAAAAGTGATCAGCTCCGAGAATTAAGAAAGAATATCCGAAAATTGTCAAGGAACACTATTCATAAAATGAATAGCTGAGAATTGATACATTCCGCTGTACTTCGATCACATCAACTTCTATGTATAAAACCTACTAGAGTTGGCTGGCTTCACCAGGTTTGCTTCAACAGAGTAGATGAAGTCCTGTTACCTACTTGGTGAAGGATCTGGAGCTCCGATCGTTCGGCTTAATTCCGAAGGGGCTCCTTTTGTCCCGTTGTTTATTCGGGGATAGATACGAAGAGAGTTTGGAACTTTATTTCTGTCCCACTCCCATGCCTGTTTTATAAATCAGATAAGGTGAGTTGTTATGAAAAAGAAAGTTTATGTTGTCCCTCATAGCCATTGGGATAGAGAATGGTATTTTTCTATTGAAGATTCGAATACTTTACTGTGTGAGAATCTTGATTTTTTAATGGAATACCTAGAAAATAATCCAGAATTCCCAACTTATAGCTTTGATGGACAATATTCATTAGCAGAAGAATTTAATAAATATGTTCCTGAGAAGAATGATAAATTGAAAGAATTAATCAGCAATAATCGTATTCACATAGGACCGTGGTATACACAGTGTGATACTTTATTGATTCAGACCGAATCGATAATCAGAAATCTTCTGTTAGGACAACGTGGAGCTGAAAGTTATGGAAAATCTATGTCAGTAGGTTATCTGCCGGATATTTTTGGGCAGAACGCCTATCTGCCAGCAATTTTTAACGGTTTTGAACTAAAATCGAGTATCTTACAACGAGGAGTATATAATGATCAATTAGCAGAAGATCTTACTTTTGATTGGGTTGCACCAAATGGTGACAGTATTTTGACGAATAATCTCTTTTATGGATATGGGCCAGGAAAGTTTTTATCAACTGATGAAAGCTATGTGCAAGAAACCTTATTGCCGATTCTAGATAGATTGTCTGAAAAAACGAATCCAGAAAATCCCCTTTTATTACCAGCTGGCGGTGATCAAGTTTTAGTGCGAACTCATTTTCCAGAAGTAGTAGCTGATTTGAATAAAATGGACTTGCCATATGAATTTATCTTATCGGATTATGAAAGTTTTATGTCAGCTGTTAAGAATGCTAGTAATAATAAAGTAGAAGGGGAACTTATTGCAAGCCAGAAATCAAGAATTCACAGCACGATTCGTTCTCAGCGAGTGGATATCAAACTATTGAATAGTCGTGTAGAAGAAAATATCTATCAACAGTTGGAGCCTCTGGGAGTTCTCCACCAAACACTAGGCGGGAGATATCCTCAAGCTTGGATTAATACTGCGCTAAAGCTACTGTTTGATGCACATGCACATGATTCTATCGGAGGTTGTAACTCTGATGAGACTAATAGAAATATTATTAATCGATTACTAAAGGCCGAACGTATTGCGGATGATTATATTACTATTTTGAAAAAACAGATAGCGAGAGCAATAAATCCAGAGGAAAACGGACTGGTCGTATTCAATTTACTGCCCAAAGAGGTAACAAAAACCATTAATGTTGTGGTCTTTACACGTTTTCAAAATGTTGTTTTAAAAAAGATTACAGGTGATCAATTACCCCAAACTATTATAAATCAAACATACCTTTCCGGTGGAAAACAAATCAAAGTGACTGCTGAGGGAGAGCAAGAAATTGAGTTGCCGGGATATTATCGTAGTGAGCTGGCGATTGAAGTTGAATTCAGCGGTTTTGGTTATCAGCAATTTTTTGTAACTGAAAGTTTGGCAGTAGACCTTCTAAGTGTTTCTGAAACAGAAGAAATTGAAAATAAATTTTATAAGATTCATTTGATAGATGGCAAAATTCAATTACAGCGAAAAAGTGATGGGCAAATAAAATCAAATTGGATCAAGTTTGAGAACACAATTGATGGAGGCGATTCTTATGATTATTCACCTGTGATGAATGCTTTGCCAATGTATAATGATTCTTTTTGTTTATTGGGGATTGAAACCTCTACGGAGTTGTCACGAATGACGTTAACTACTTCGATAAAAGTTGCTGCTTCACTTGAATATTTTCAGGAGCTGACGGACGACCTTGTAATTGAGACAACGATTGATTTACAGCGGAATTCTGATACGATTCTGATTAAACATCATATTTTAAATGAGGTTAAAGATCATAGAGTACGAGTTTTATTTGAAGGTGAAAATGCAGATGGTTTTAGTTATGGAGATCAAGGGTTTTCATTACAAAAGCGGTCCATTGTCAATCCACATTTGAAAACATGGAGAGAAGAAGGCTTTGCTGAAGCTCCACAGCCTATATTTCCTCTGGAACGATTGGCTGCTGTAAATGAAAAAGATGGAAATGTTATGCTGCTGACTAAAGGATTGAAAGAGTACGAAGCAACCAAATCATTTTTTGCATTAACATTGTACCGTTCAGTAGGGCTTTTAGGAAGAGATGATCTATCTTGGAGACCAGGTAGAGCTTCTGGTATTAATAATAAAATAGTGGAGACTCCAGAAGCACAAATGTTGGGAGAACTTAATTTTGCATATGGGTATCGTTGGAAAGAAGCTAAACTAGATGTGTTGGATGTTTACCGTGCATTTGAACTTTTTACGGATAGTCAATTGAGTTACCAAATACAAGATTTAAATAGTTTTGAAGAACGAATAGATCGCTTTGAATTGCCGCAACCAAGTGGTTTTTGCAACTTACCTGCAACGAAAAACTTACTGACAGTCCAAAAAGATGTTTTTGTATCAGCGTTCAAAAGAGCTGAAGATTCTCAAAAGGTCATTCTGCGTGTATTTAATCCACAAGAGAAGTTAGTAAAAATCGATGAATCTTTAGAAAATGTTCAGTTGGTAACGTTGGCAGAAAAAGTAGTGAATAGGACATTCAAAGAATTAAGAGCAAAAGATTTTGCCTCAGTTATTGTAGATCCGTTAATTAAGGAGAGAAATAAGGATGATTGATATGAATAAAATTCAAAGCTATTTATCAAAGCTTTATTCTGGTAATAAACTGGCAATTGCCGAAGAAGAATTCCGGAAAATGTTAGAAGGATTTTCGACTAGCAGCTTTGTTGAACGAGAGCCGCTATCTGAACGTAGTGTATATTTAATCACATATGGAGACTCATTTTTATCGGAAAATCAAAAACCATTACAGGTCTTGAAAGAGGTCATTGATAGAACGTTGTCTGATACTATTACAGATGTACACCTGCTGCCTATGTTTCCTTTTACTTCCGATGATGGGTTTTCAGTAGTGGATTATGATCAAATTAATCCTGATTTAGGCGATTGGACGGATATAGAGGAATTAGCAAAAAATAAGCGATTGATGTTTGATTTTGTAGCGAATCACATGTCAAAGGATAGTCTGTGGTTTAAAAATTATCTTAACCGTAAGCCAGGTTTTGATGAAGCTTTTGTAGCCTGCCAATCAGATTTCGATACCACAAAAGTGGTGCGTCCTAGAACATCACCTCTGTTTCATGAATATAAGAATACTCAAGGTGAGCTGGTTTCTGCATGGACAACTTTTAGTGAAGATCAAGTCGATGTTAATGTAAAAGACCCAATCATGTTGGTGCGTCTGACCAAAGTTCTGCTGAATTATGCTCAAAAGGGTGCAGCTTCAATTCGCCTGGATGCAATAGGTTTTTTGTGGAAAGAAAGTGGAACGGTTTGTATGCATTTACCACAGACACATACGATTGTCCAATTATGGAATTACTTACTATCAAAATTAACACCAAATACTCAAATCATTACGGAAACGAATGTACCCCATAAGGATAATATTAGTTATTTTGGAGACACTGAGAATGAAGCGAATCAAGTGTATCAATTCCCTTTACCGCCACTAGTTCTTCATAGCTTTATAAATAGAAATTCTATCAAATTATCAGAATGGGCTAAAACTATTGATAAAGTATCTGAAACTGCGACATATTTTAATTTTCTTGCTTCGCATGATGGTATAGGGCTGCGTCCAACTGAAGGAATTCTGAGCGATGAAGAAAGACAAAAATTAGTGAATCGAGTGTTGCAAAACAAGGGAAAAGTATCTTATAAGAGCAATGCTGATGGTACCCAGTCTGTTTACGAGATGAATATTAATTATAGTTCTGCTTTGTCTGATGAAACGGAACCTGAAATGACACCTCAAAAAATGATTGCCGCACATCATATTTTACTTTCCGTTGTGGGTGTACCTGCTATTTATTCCCATTCAATATTTGGTTCAAAGAATGATCTGGAAGGATTGGAAAAATCGGGTATTAATCGACGAATTAATCGTGAAAAGTTACAAAAAAATGTTTTATTCGCAGAATTGAAAGAAGATGCTTATCGCAAAGCTATTTATGAGGGGATTACAAAACTCATTAGAATCAGAGCTGATGAAGAAGCATTTAATCCGTATAATCCTCAAGAAGTTTTGGATATAAGTAAACAGGTTTTTTGTCTAAAACGAATTGGTAAAACTTCTGACATTACTTGTTTAACAAATTTAAGTAACCATGAAGTCATGGTCGAAGGTGTTAAGGGGAAAAATCTGATTACAGGTACTGAGGTAAACGGAGGCTTTTTATTGCCACCATATGGCTGTGCTTGGTTAAAGGAAGAGAAGTAAATGAAAATTGTTGCTGCAATTGATTCTTTTAAAGGGAGTGCAAGTTCAAAAGAACTAAATACTGCATTTTTTAAAAATATCACGAATACTACTATTGAAAAGGTCAATTTTCCTATCGCAGATGGCGGAGAGGGGACTATGGAGGCTATACATAGTTCTCTCGGAGGAATCTACCATCAAGCGAAAGTTCAGGACCCTTTAGGTAAACTTAGAAAAATCAATTTCTTGGTTGTAGATATAGACGGTGTTCCTACGGCAGTGGTAGAATCTGCAGAAGTTATTGGAATTCATCTTGTCTCACAAAATAATGAAACTCTTCGACAAAGCTCTACGTATGGGCTAGGAAAGCTGCTGTCTATTTTGATTGATAAAGGAATTAAACATATTTATGTGACTTTGGGTGGAAGTGGTACTTCTGATGGGGGTTTAGGCTTATTGGCAGGCCTAGGTGCTGAGATGAACTTCGAATGGGGAAGCAATCCTTTGATTACGGCGAAAGAGGTTAATTTAACTCCTGCGCTCTCAAAAGTAAAAAATATTAAAATTTCTACGTTAGTTGATGTAGACAATCCTTATTGTGGTGAGCGAGGCTTTTCAAGAGTTTTTGGACCTCAAAAAGGCGGCGATATGAATACTCTAGATGAGTTTGATAAAAAAGCTCATGACCTTTCAGTTTTATTTAAGCAAAAATCGAGTATCGATTTGAGCATTTTATCGGGTGCGGGTGCAGCAGGCGGATTGGGAGGTGCGTTGGCACTTTTAGGAGCTGAGCTTGTTCCAGGCTTTGCAACGATCAGCCAATTAATTGGTTTTGAAAAGACTATTTTGGATGCTGATTTGGTTATTACTGGTGAAGGTAAAATTGATGGTCAAACTGGAGGAGGGAAAGTTCCGCTGGGAGTTGCACAAGCTGCTAAAAAAATCGGACTTCCTGTGATTGCTATCTGCGGCAGTCGCACACCTGAAATTGGTGCTTTAGAAGAGTTGACTTTAGGTATATTTAGTATTCAACAAGGACCTATAAGTTTAGAGGAAGCTATCAATAAAAAGCGAACTTTAAATAATGTATCGATCTTAGGGAGATCGTTACTTGAGATTTGGTGTAGATATTAATTAGCATAATATTGAAATAATAATATATAGAACTTATACGCTTTCTTACTAATGCTTCGACAATCCATTGATTTTGTTAAAATTCACTTAATAGCTTCAATTGGCTATGCTCAGACTTTTATCTTAGCTCCAGCAGTTATTCAATTGGTATCACAAATACTTATTTTTGCTATTCACCCCAATCTGTTTTTCAGCAGAAAAAATACCTAAGCTGCTGGGTACAGGCTATATACGATTGGCTGCCTCCAAAATCTATGGCAGATGCAAAGGCTATGCGTTTCGCTCTATTACCAGAAAGTTTTGATATGATAATTAAGTCTTGGATTATTTTAAATGAGAAACTGATAGGAACTTCCCCATTTTTATGCTATCATTTTTAGTAACTAAAATGAAGTAGGTGAAAGAATGTCGTTATTATTTGGTACTGCAGAGTATAATGAAAAGAATCATTTAGCGATTGGCGGGTGTGATACAACAGAGCTGGCTGAAAAATATGGCACCCCTTTATTTATTTATGATGTTGCACAAATTCGGGAAAAAGCCAGAGGGTTCAAAAAAACATTGGATGAAATGGGCGTCAAAAATAAAGTCGTATATGCAAGCAAAGCATTCAGCTGTCTAGCTGTGTACAAGCTGCTGGAAGAAGAAAATCTAGGGTGTGATGTTGTTTCAGGCGGAGAACTGTATACTGCTTTAAAAGGCGGCATGAATCCTGATAATATTGAATTTCATGGTAATAATAAAACAAAAGAAGAACTTGAATTTGCCTTGGACAGCAAAATAGGTATGATTATCATAGATAATTTTTATGAGCTGGAATTATTGAAAGAACTGACGGCTTCGAAAGGGGTTAAGCAAGCAGTGATGCTTCGAATCACTCCTGGAGTCAATGCAGAAACACATGAATTTATTCTTACAGGACAGGTGGATTCTAAATTTGGATTTGACGTAAACAGCGGACAAGCTGAAAAAGCCTTGGCAACAGCACTTGAGATTGAAGGCTTGGATGTAAAAGGAATTCATTGTCATATAGGTTCCCAGATATTTTCCTCTGAAGGATTTATTATTGCAGTTGAGAAAATGATGGCGATTTTGCAAAAATATAAGGAAAATTATGGCTATATTGCGGATATCCTTAATATGGGCGGAGGTTTTGGTGTTAAATATGTAGAAAGTGATACACCATTAAAACCGGAACAGTTTGTTCAGGCAATTGTAGAAGCTGTTAAGGGACACTGCGCGATTCTTGAATATCCTTTACCGGAAATTTGGATTGAGCCTGGTCGTAATATTGTTGCAGAAGCAGGGACAACGCTGTATAAAGTGGGTTCACAGAAAGTGATTCCTGATATTCGTCATTATGTTTCAGTTGACGGTGGAATGGGCGATAATATCCGACCGGCGTTGTATGATGCAGTGTACACAGCTGCGCTTGCCAATCGGGTGAGCGAGGGAAACAAAAGCGAAGTGGCACTAGTTGGGAAATACTGCGAATCTGGAGATGTCCTCATTAAGTCGATTGAGCTGCCTGACCTTGTTGCCGGAGATTTGCTTGCAATGAGCAGTACCGGAGCATATGGGTATTCAATGGCTAATAATTATAATCGTAATCCACGACCGGCAGTAATATTTGTTGAAGATGGCAAAGATACACTAGTGGTTCGCAGAGAAACCTATGAAGATTTGATTTCACTGGATTGCGAAGTTTAGCAGTAATCAAAAAATAAGATAGAATTTTTTTGTTTAAAGTAAGAGTGATATCAATGGATTTTGAAGAGCTTTGAGTCGATAAAACATTTGCAGAGAATATGATTTTTATCCTCGTGGTTGTTTTTCTTTATTTTGTAAATACTTTTGAATGCAACAGATGATATAATAGAAATACGGAGATTCAGCGGCAAAGATTATTTTTTGCAAAGATTAAAATCCTAAATAAGGTGAGAAAAAGATGAATTCAGACTTAGCACTACAGTTTTCTATTAGTCTTATTTTTATTGTAATAGGTATGCAGCTAATAAGAGGAAAATGGCTGATGCTTATTGCCGGTTATAATACGATGAGCAGTGAAAAAAGGAAGCGTATCAATGGACAGGCTTTGGGGAAAGCGCTAGGTATATTTTTACTTTATTTTGCTGTTGTTATCCTTGCAACCACCTCGCTGCCTGCATTAGCTGATCTGTTTGGCTGGCTGATTTTGGTTCCAATAGGCTTTCTGCTAATTTATGTAAATACTTCAGCAAAATTTAAGAACTAACTGATCCGCTGCTGATGGATGAATGATGTTTCTTCTGCTCGGAGGAATGTTAATGACATCTGTCAGTTTTTTTTGGATAGTGAAGAGTAAAGTTTTAGGAGTAAGGGAATGAATAAAATTTTTTAAAGGCGGTATTGAAAGAATGGATTTGCTTATGAAAGCAGTTCTGTTCTGAACTATTCAGTGAAAAATTAGATTGCTTTTTTACTGGAAATAAGTTTATTTTACGTATCTTATAAAAAACATAGAATTATCATTTAACATATTTGTGAAAAGATTATTTACCCCTGCTTTCTATTTAATTTGTGTTAAAGCCGTGTATCTATAATTCGTATTAATAGAAATATTATAAAATGAAATTATATCAACTATAGGTAAAGATAGTAATGAACAAACAACACAAAAGTATTGACAAGATTCAGCTATTGAAGGCAATTATACAAGGTATTCTTCTGCTTAAAGCAGTTTTTAAAAGCATGACTAACTAGGAGGCATCTGAAAACTCAAGAGGTAAATATTTTGATGATTTTTATAGAACTCACCGTCATAAATACTCACTTATGACCTACATAACCTGTGTTTTCTTCCTTGATTTCAACAAAAATTACTGAAAAATTTGAATTCCACTAACTTTTCAGACATGCCCTAGTCAGAGCTGACAGAAACCTGAGAAGCCTTTATATTTTTGAATGAAAAAAGAGTAAGCAACAATAATTTAGCGCCAGATAAAAAGAGCTGCTGTTTTATAAAGGCGGCATCTTGTTTCTATCAGTCAAAGAAAAGGATGTATTTACTATGATGATTGTTGGGGTATTGTTTATTTCAGGTGTAGTAGTTTTTTTGTTTCGTTTCCTTCTTCGCCAATCAAAAAAACCGACTGGCTTTGTCGGAAGAATGATGATGCGTATTTGGAATCGTGTATATATTCCAATGACTGATTGGGCGATTAATATTCTTCCAAATAGTTCATATGATAGGATTTTGGACGTTGGTGTCGGAAACGGTGCGTCTAGTCAGTTACTGAAAAAAAGATTTCCAGCTAGTTTGATTTATGGGATTGATCTTTCAGAAGAAGCTGCAGCAGCAGCTGATCAACTAAATACAAAAGGTATTCATTTTAGTATTCAAACAATTGAACAGACTTCATTTCAATGTGGAGAATTTGACTTGGTTTCAGCTTTTCAAACGCATTTTCACTGGGAAAATCTGGATCAGGCTTTATTAGAAATACATAGAATACTTACTCCTGCCGGGCTTCTTCTGATTGCCTGTGAGTATTCGAAAATTCAATATTTTTTGAAGGACATAGCAAAAAAAGAGAGATTGGAAGATTATCTGAATGGTTTAGGCTTCAGGCTGACAGATATGAGAAAAGGGAATAATTGGGTGTGTTATTTGATAGAAAAAAAGACTGATAACGATCGGCGTATAAATTTTAGTAGATTGGAATAAAATGGTAATCCCAAGTGTTTCTGAATGTTGTATAATTCTATTTTTTGAGGAGTTGAAAAATGTCAATAAATATTGGAGAAACACTGCGTTTTTTTAGAACGCACTTAGGTTTAAAACAAAAAGAAATGCTTTCAGAATATACTGATGGTTCCGTTTATTCCAGAATTGAAACTGATACCAGACCTTTAAAATTAGATGAATTATTGGATATTTTGGATGTTGGATCAATAAATGCACATGAATTCGTAACCTTTAGCCATTTGGATAAAGAGCAGCGGCTATTTCGAAAACTACTTTCAGAAGCTGTGCAGAATTTGAGTCATAAACAAAAGAAGGAGAGTCTTATTAGTTATTATAATAAGCTGTCCAATTTAGGCTATCGAAATATACGTGAAACTTCTAATCTAATTTCGATAAAACTATCATTTTCAGAACATTGGGAAGAGATTGATGCGGTTGACCAAGAAGAGGTTGACAAAATGTTCCATTATTTAATGGAACGAAAGATACTTCTTCAATATGACTATGTTTTGCTGTCCAATCTCATGTTCAAATTTTCTGGGAAACAAAAACGGCTGATTGTAGAAAGGGCTTTTCCTGTTAAATATTATGAGAAAAGAGATTATATCACGCTGAATTTTTCATGTAATGCATTAACAAATGTAGTCATCAGCTGTTTATATAATAAAGAATTTGAAGATGCAAAGAGGTATCTGGAGACTTGTGACAAACAAGAAAAAACAATTTTCAATTTTCAGTTCCATTTAGAAGTAAAATACCTTAAGAATTTACTTGCGTATCTTGAAACAGGGAACATCAACTATTTGCAGAAGATACACAGCTTTATTGCGGTTTTAGAAGATAGTGGCTATTTAGAGCAAGCTGAAAATATCAGGGAAGAAGTTAAAACATTTACTCATGCTCCCTAAGAGCAAAAATATAGTTCTGGGGAGAGAATAATGGGTGTTATCTATGCGGATGGAAAGGCAAAGTTATCTCAATTGATAAATATTGATGAAAATCCATAAAAGTTGAGGATTTTACGATTATTCAGACATTGCTTTACACGTAGCATATCTGGCAGGGAACAGCAGTTGCTGTTATTCTTAAGCTATTTGGAAATGGATTTCTTTGACAGAGAGAAATTGATTAGAGATTACTGAAATCAGAAAAACTAAGAAAATGTTGCATTATGGAATACAAGGGAAGAGAAACTGCCTAATAATTGTTTTTTGGTTATATGGAAGAAAGAGGACTGTGACATAAGTATATCTGAGCCCCCTAAAGCCGAATAAACAGTGTTCCAGTCTTTGTATGATTCGAGCATTCGAAGAAGGCCCCTCCATTCTTCGAGGATCAAAACGAAGTCCTTCAATTCTTAGCAGCTCTGCCGTTTGGAAATTGGTGAGATCGAAACAAACACTCATGAGTGTTTGTCACAACCTCTTTTATTTTATATGTGTAGGCGGGGTATCAGGATGTCTTTTTTTATAGGTGAAATCCTTGATTTCCTGTATTGTTCTTTCCGCCTGACCAATATTACCAATTTCTTTTAATGTGTTGATATAATTATTCAGCTTATTTGCATAGTCTATATCACCTGTTTCAAGGAAAAGGATCAGATTTTTCAGATAATTAACCTCTAACTGGGCTTTCATATTATCCTGATTTTTAATGAGATTATCAGCAATCTTTATATATTTGAGTGCTGCTTTAAGGTTATTCTCATGCAGATATATTGTTATCAAGTTAGGAATAGCAGTATAGGCATACTTCAATGTTATTGGATCGCGCTTATCTTGATCTTTAATAGGATAGGCTTTCTCTATCAGTGCTTCTCTCTGAACTGGCGGAAGCAGATAAATCATATTGGACAATAATGTATAGTCATATTGCAGAAAATAGGTTTTATTTGAAAGTAGTGCGAATACTTGCTGTTTGTCCTCTTCAGTTATTGTTTCTATTTCAGGCCAGAACTGATGAAAGTACACTTTGATTGATATGTAATTTGATAATTCCAGCACATTTTTCATTTTTCTTGCAGACAACTTATTGTAATAATCCAATATTTTATTTTTTTTTACTGGATTTTCTATATCTGCAGAGGCTGCATAATAATCAGCTCTGAAGTCTTTCTGAAGTTTATCTAAGTTACTATATGAGATAAATTCATAGATGTTTATATCTGCATTATCAAGAATTTCCACAAGCTCATCAATCTTTATAGTCCTGCTGTCACTTTCTATTCTGGAATAAGTGGAAGGATTTTTGGATGATGGCATCATCTCTTTTTGCATAAGATTCAGAGATGTTCTAAAAAATCTTAGCGTATCACCAATGTTCAGCTTCATATTAACCCTACTTTCCTTCTTTTATTATAGTATGCAATAATATTGAAAATAGAAAATATTTATCTTAATGTTTATTATATCATTACCAATTATGTTCATTTTTTTAATTGCTCCCTTTATTTTAAAGTCATAATATGTTATATTTAAGTTACTTGATGGAAGGAGGGAGAAAAGTATATGGTATCTTTAGCAGTGTTAGCAGGCTTATCAACCATTATTGGTTTAGGCATAATAGTTGGTCCCTAGTTATCTAAATCAGACAACCAATTATTCCTCAGTCTGTTTTAATTGATAGGGAGAATCATACCTATTTTACAGTTCGAATGTTTCCTATGAAAAATTAAGAAATATATTCTATTGATTAATTTGGATTTCTGAAAAAAATTATAACAGCTCAATTGTTTTTTATCGACAATGTTGCTCTAGTTAAAGAATTGGCCGGTCAATACAAAGCTAATGGGAATCAATTGGGAATAAGCTGGAAATGTTTTTTGCGTAATCAGCTCTTGTCAAAGAGTAAAAAACGTAATGATTATTGTGCAGCAAAAGTTGCTGGGAATAAACGAGGTCGTGACAAAACACTTCATGCGACGAGTAAGCGCAGGAATAAAGCTCTTCGTGTAAGAATTGAAGAATATTGTTCCGATTCTCGAAGCATGGAGGGGTCTTGGAACACCGTTTGCTTGGTTTTAAGGGTTCTGGACATACTAATGTCACAACCTCGTTTATTGGTTTTTAAATTAATACATTTTCAAATACCCAGTTGACTTATAAATAAGCAGGCAAGGAGTTGCTTAAGAAGTACTTTATTTGAATTTACCCCAAACTTTAGAAACTAATACAGAAAATTATTGAACTAACAGTAATTCGAAATGTATTTTATTTGTTTAGAAAATAGCTTCTATAACTACTGATATAACAGGGGTTTTAGTGGGAAATAGGTAAATTCAAAGTACTTTACTATTGATGTTTACAGACATTTCATGTAAGTAAAAGCTGGGGAATAGCTTGTTGGAATATCAACTAAGCTGCTTTATTTTTATATCTGATTGCTGTGAAGTCAAAAAAAGAGTTGCAGAAAAACTCAGCAACTCTTGGAAAAGCAGAAACTATCTAATCCCCAATGCAATTCGTGCATAACGGGACATTTTATCTGTTGTCCAGGCAGGATACCACACAAGTTTTACTTCAACGTTCTTAACTTCGGGAATGTCAGCTACCGCCTGATGAATCTGTTCAGTTAAGATATCAGCCAACGGACAGCCCATTGTTGTTAATGTCATCTTTACGACTGTATCGCCTTCTGGATTAAAATCTATCTCATAAATTAAACCTAAATTTACAATATCAATACCTAATTCAGGGTCAATCACTGTTTCAAGCGCTGTTAAAATTTCTTCTTTGATCTCTTCAATTTCTGCTTCAGACCATTCTTTTGCTTCGCTCATTGTTTTTTCGACTCCTTTATTATCAGCTATCGTATATAATACCTTTTTTTACTCATTTTGTAAATGGAGAATCTTCAAGAGCTTTTTGAGACTTCATTAAAACTGCAAAGTAAAGAGAAGCAGCTCATCTTCCGTTTCATTCATGATGTTATGCTTTGTAAATGCACCCAGAAAAATTGTATCTCCCACATTTAATTGATGCTGTTCACCTTCAAGAAAAATTGTCGCCTTTCCTTTTATCACATGGTTAATTTCACTCAGATTATGAGAAATCATCTGCCCGCTGGAAGAAGAGTGGGCATCAATGTAAATTTTTGAAATGACCATATTTTCAGTATGTACCGGCAGATTAAACAGCGTATCATAATACGTTGAGTTTGACTGCCAGGGAGAGTAAAGAGTTTCACTGGAATTACGAATAATTCTATATTCATACTTCATTTTTTCCATCGATTGATTCACTGTTGGTGCTTCGTTTGCCATTAGGGAGGCAACAGATACATCCAGCGCCTCTGCTATTTTTCGCAGTGCCTCCAAAGAAGGACGATTCACCCCTCGTTCAATCTGTGAAAGAAAGCTGGCAGAGTAGCCGGTTTTATCACCCAGTTCAGTTAAAGTAATCTTTTTTGATTTCCGCAAATCTTTTATCTTTCTAAATTCCATGAGTCGTTTCCACTCCTAAACTTCAATTTCTTCGCAAGAATATTATCTCTAATATCATTCAAAAAGACAAGAAATAAAAAAATGATGAGTGAATTTACAGAATATTCTAATATTCGTATTGACTTTTGTTAAAAAAAGATTAGAATTGTAACTGTAAATTCAAAAAACGGTTCAATTTTAACTATTAGATAATAAAAGGAGTGCCTTGGATGAAAATAACAGAAATAAAGGTGACAAAAAAAGCAGTTGAGCTAAAAGAGCCTGTAACGATTTCTTTGGGGACCGTCACAGAATCTATCAGTGCTGTGATTGAAATAGAGACTGATGAAGGGATAATTGGTTATGGTGAAGGTTCTCCCGGTATTTTGATCACAGGGGAAACACTGGATGGAACGACAGAATGCATAAAAATGTTCTCTCAGCAGTTGATAGGAACTGATCCGACTGATATAGAAAAAGTTCATTCGATTATGAATAAAATCGCTGCACATGCACCTTCAGCAAAAGCCGCAATTGATCTGGCCTGCTATGATTTGCTTGGAAAAAAAACAAGCATGCCGGTCTATAAACTGGTTGGGGGATATGACTCTGCTGTGGAAACAGATATGACAGTTGGTATAAATTCACCTGAAATAATGAGTAAGAACGCGAAAAGAGCAGTTTCACAAGGATTTAGTGTTTTAAAGGTAAAAGTAGGAACAGGAATGACGTCAGATATCCAAAGAATAAAAGCGATCCGAGAAGCAGTTGGCAATCAGATTAAGCTGAGATTGGATGCAAATCAGGCATGGGGAGCGAAAGAGGCTCTTCAAATGATAGAAAAGCTGTCGGAATATAATATAGAATTGATTGAGCAGCCTGTGAAATATCATGATATTGAAGGACTTGCTTATGTGAGAACACACTCTCCTGTCCCGATAATGTCTGATGAAAGCTGCTTTAATGCGGTAGAAGCATTAAGGCTTATCGAAAAAAGGGCAGTCGATATCGTTAATATTAAATTAATGAAATGCGGCGGAATTTATGAAGCGTTAAAAATTGTAAATATTTGTGAAGCAGCTGGAATTGAATGTATGATCGGCTGTATGATCGAGGAAAGTAATATTGGTGTAACTGCTGCTGCTCATTTGGCTGCCGGCAAGAAGAACATTACTAGAGCAGATCTGGATGCCTCTTTTGCATTACGCGAGACAGAGCTTACGGGTGGGGTTCCGCTGGAGCCTACACCATCAATTGTTCTGGATAATGTTCCTGGTTTAGGACTAAGAAGAAAATAAAGGAAGGTGTTTGAACGATGCCATTGGATTTAAGCTATTTGAGTATACCGTTGCCGGAAGAAGTCGTTCGGATAAAGCAGTATGGTGATTTTCAGGGAGCAGCAAAAGTAATTGACCATTTGCTGGAACGTAAAATCCCGTTTGCGCTAAAAAAACGTCTTGAAATTGAAAAAGAAATCATAAAAATGATCGGAATTAATGAATATCCGTTCTCAGTTAACGAAGCAATTCACCAAATGAGGGAAGCCTTTGAGCAGTTTGAATCGAAAGAATTAGACCAGCTTATGGAAGAATCTCTGGTGGACTGGATTTATATAGGCGGGGAGCCTCATTTTCAAAGACGTTTCCTATTGAATCTGGTAAAGACACAGCCGGCATATGCTGAGCGGTTAATAAAAAAAGAAGACAGCGAAACAGATCAACTCCGAAAAATCGAATTAACTGAAAATATTCGATTAATGAAAGAAAATGGGCATCGAAAAGTAAAGATTCATATTCGTTCATCTATCAAAATAAAAAAAGAACATGAACGAATTGGCGAGCAGGTAAAAGTTCATCTACCTGTTCCCAGAAATGCTCAACAAATTTCAGAAATAAAAATTTTAAAACATTCTGAAGCAGATAAGGTGACAACATCACCGGAAGACAGCTATCAGCGTACTGTTTGTTTTGAAACTAGACTGAAAGAGAATGAAGAATTCTTTGTTGAATATGAGTATGTTAATGAAGTGCACTATATTGAATTGGATGCATTGAAAGCAGAGAAAGCAAAAGAAGAAATGTCTGATTTAGAAGAGCAGCTTCCTCACATTCGCTTTACTCCTTATCTTCAGTCTATTCTTGACGAAGTGCTTGATGGAGAAACAAATGCTGTTATTCAAGCAAGAAAGATTTATGATTTTATTACGACCAATGTAAAATATTCCTTTATGAGAGAATATTTTACGATTGATAATATTTCAGAATATGCAGCAGTCAATTTAAAAGGAGACTGCGGGGTTCAGGCGATTCTGTTTATTACTCTTTGTCGAATGGCGGGGATTCCTGCTAAATGGCAATCAGGTCTCTATGTTTCACAGTATTATACTGGCTGCCATGACTGGGCACAGTTTTATGTGGAGCCTTATGGTTGGATTTTTGCAGATCTTTCATTTGGAGGGGGCGCTTACGCTGCAGGGGATATTGAACGGTGGAATTATTACTTTGGTAACCTCGACATTTTCAGGATGCCGGCAAATGATCGTATTCAAGAAGAGTTTATACCTGCTAAATTGCATGTCAGAGCAGATCCAATCGATAATCAGCGAGGAGAATGGGAATATGGGGATCAGGGAATCCCATATGCTTATTTAGAGGTTAAACAGGAACTTATTTCAATGAAGGAAATCTGGGGAGAAGGGGAACAAAAGGAATTATTCAGAAAAAGTCAATTGGATGATTCAGCAGAAAAAGTTCTGTAAAAAGAAAGGGTGGAACGTATGAAAATCGGGATAAAAAAAACGGCAGCAGTCGCTTTGTCAGCAATACTGATGCTGACAGCTTGCAGTACCGGAGGAAGGAAAACAACAGAGGATTCAGGGACAGAACAGACAGAGAAAACTTCCAGTAAAGTTCTTAATTTAATGGAAAGCTCAGAAATCAGTTCAATGGATACTATTTTTTCTCAGGATGAGCCTAGTATCGTTGCACAGTCCAATGTATTTGAAGGGCTGTATCAATTAGATGAAAATGATAGCGTGATTCCGGCAGTAGCGAAGGAAATGCCAGAAATTTCTGAAGACGGAAAGACATACAAGATTAAATTACGTGAAGATGTAAAATGGTCTAATGGAGACCCTGTTACTGCACATGATTTTGTTTTTGCATGGAAGAAAATGGCGGATCCGAAAAATCAGGCAAATTACTTTTTCCTGATGGATGGAACTATTGAAAATGGAACGGCTATTGTAAATGAAGAAAAAGAGGCAGATGAGCTGGGCGTGACTGCTGTTGGAGATTATGAGCTTGAAGTGAAATTGGAAAAGCCTGTTCCTTACTTCACCTCCTTACTGGCATTTTCACCATTTTATCCGCAAAATCAGGAATTTGTAGAAGAAAAAGGGAAAGATTATGGAACTTCGAGTGAAAACATTCTTTCCAATGGACCTTTCCTTATGGAAAATTGGGATCAATCTTCTATGTCTTGGGATCTTGTTAAAAATGAACATTATTATGATGCAGACAGTGTGAAGTCTGAAACAATTCATTTTGAAGTATTGAAAGAAACCAACACTATTTTTAATTTGTATGAATCAGGTGATTTAGATGTCGCTGTACTTTCTGGAGATTTTGCAAAGCAAAATAATGATAATCCTGATTATCAAGCAATAGAACGCTCGAAAGTATACTCTTTAAGAATGAACCAGTTAAGAAATGGCGAGCCATCTATTTTCGCTAATGAAAATGTACGCAAAGCTATTGCTTATGCTATTGATAAAAAAGGATTGGTTGAAAATATTCTGGCAGATGGTTCAAAAGAAATCTATGGCTACATCCCAAAAGATTTTGTCTTTAATCCTGAAACCGGTGAAGACTTTAGAGAAGAGGCCGGCGAATTAGTTGTAACAGATACGAAAAAAGCAAATGAATATCTGAAGAAAGCAGAAGAAGAGCTAAATGGTGAAGTGAAGATTGAACTTCTTTCAAGGGATGGCGATGGAGATAAAAAGGTTGCTGAATTTATCCAGGCTCAGCTGGAAGAAAGCTTGCCGGGATTAAAAGTTGAAGTGAAAACAGTCCCATTAAACAATGCGATTGAATTGATGAAAAAAGGGGATTATGAACTTTCTGTCAGCATGTGGGGACCAGATTATCAGGACCCTATGACTTTTCTTGAAAATTCAACGACAGGAAACACCAGCAACTATTCAAGCGAAACCTATGATCAGCTGATCGATGATGTAGTGAATAAATATGGGAATGATCTAGAAAAACGCTGGGAAACATTAATCAAGGCTGAAAAAGTACTGGTAGAGGAAGATGCAGCATTAATTCCGCTTTATCAGCAGGCACGAGCTCAGTTGGTTCGTCCAGGCGTACAGGGTATCCAATATCATAATTTTGGTCCTACTTGTATCTATAAATATGCTTATATCGAATAAGTTTTCATTCGTTGTAATAGACACTCAATTATGCGCGCTAATCATTTATTACCCCCAAAAATAATAAATGATGTATTGAAAAGAGGTCGGGATTTTATTTCTGTCCCGCTCTCTTTTCATGTCATCGATACTTTTGTATAAAAGGAAAGCAGTACAGCAAAAAAGATTACATGCGATCAGTTGATTGAGTAAATCAGATAGGTATTGGAAAATTAGTTTGTGAAAAAAAGTAGTTATTTTTTTAAAGTTTTTGGTTGACAAATGGTCTATATCTTTGTAAAATATCAATGTTAACAAGTTGAATAGCGTTTTCATGTGACTGGATAATACTAGGCATGGAAGAATTTCTATGTAATATGCTTTTTCATATTACCGTGGGATTTTTCTATGCTTTTTTGTTGCAGCGTTGAAACATTCAACCAACTTCTGCAGAAGAGGAAATGAGTATGAAGATCAAAAAAGTACTGAATCAAAATGCTGTTCTTGTCCTTGACGAAGGACAGGAGAAAGTCGCAGTCGGTAAGGGAGTAGGCTTCAATAAAAAGAAGAATGATCTGCTGCATGCTCATCAGGTGGAACGAATGTTCATTATGGAGCCTGAAGGGCAGAAAAAACTGCAGGTTTTACTCTCCCAAATCGATGAAAAATATTTTTTTGCTACGGAAGAAATCATTAACTACGCTGAAAATATTCTTGGAGAAAAACTGAATGCACATATTAACATTAGTTTAAGCGATCATATCGCTTTTGCTGCAGAAAATATTCAGAATAATATCATTGTTCGAAATAAATTACTGAACGAAATAGAGATATTGTACAGTGAGGAATTTGCCATTGCTCAATGGGCTGTGGACTATCTCACGCAAACTCTGGGGTTGCCGTTTAGCTATGACGAAGCTGGTTATATCACTATTCACATTCACAGTGCTCGCAGCGGACGAACGGACAACAGTAAAAGTATCCGTGAAGTCACTATTGTTTCAGAAATTATTCGATTAATTGAGCAGGAACTGGATATTGATATTTACGATGAGAAAATGAGCTTAAGTTATTCTCGTTTAGCCAATCATCTTCGGCTGTTTATACACCGTTTTGAGCAGAATCATTATGCCGTGTTGGATGATGATATTTTAGAGGTTGTTCGAAAAAAATATGCAGAGAGCTATGAGATTTCCAAAAAGATTCAAGTATTGTTAATGAAAGATTTCCACTATCAGGTCCCTAACGAAGAATTAGGATACCTGGCGATTCACATTGAACGATTACGAATGATAAAAGAAAAGTAGAGGAGTTTTGACTATGAAAGCATATATGCAAAAAATGGGCCGCTCATTAATGCTGCCGGTTGCGACATTACCTGTTGCAGCATTATTCATGGGAATTGGTTACTGGATTGATCCAAGCGGATGGGGAGGCAATAATCTGCTTGCTGCGTTCCTGATAAAAGCAGGAAGCACAATTTTGGATAATTTGGGTATTTTATTTGCAGTTGGATTAGCACTGGGAATGTCAAAAGATAAAGATGGATCTGCTGCATTAAGCGGACTGGTTGCCTTCCTTGTTCCTATGACACTGATTAATTCAGCATCTGTGGCTATGTTTCAAGGGATAGATGTAGAAAATGTTAATATTGCTTTTTCTGCCATCAATAATAAAAATGTCTTTATCGGTATTCTTTCCGGATTAGTTGCTGCTGCAATGTATAATCGTTTCAGCAATGTGAAGCTGCCAATGGCACTTTCGTTTTTCAGCGGAAAACGACTAGTCCCAATCGTCACAGCGGCAGTGATGCTGGTTCTTTCAGCAGGGCTGATTTTTGTTTGGCCGCCGGTCTACACTGGATTGGTTTCATTTGGAGAAGCTATTTCAGGAATGGGCCCAATTGGTGCCGGTCTATACGGTTTCTTCAATCGTTTGCTGATTCCGACTGGGTTACACCATGCATTGAATAATGTGTTCTGGTTTAACATTGCAGGAATCGACGATATTGGTAAATTCTGGGCAAGTGAAGGGGTTAAGGGTGTAACTGGTATGTATCAGGCCGGTTTCTTCCCTGTAATGATGTTTGGACTGCCGGCAGGAGCTTTGGCAATTTATCAGTGTGCCCGTCCTGAAAAGAAAAAAGCGACAGCTTCCTTAATGATGGCAGCAGCATTTGCTTCATTTTTTACCGGAGTAACTGAACCTTTGGAATTTGCATTCATGTTTGTTGCATGGCCATTATATGTGGTACACGCTATTTTAACGGGTATTTCAATGTTTGTTGCGGCTGCATTCCAATGGACTGCCGGTTTTAACTTCAGTGCTGGTCTGATCGACTTTGTTCTGAGCTTAAGAGTTCCTATTGCTAATCAACCATACATGCTATTACTGTTGGGCTTAGTTATGTCTGTCATTTATTATTTTACATTCATGTTTGTTATTAAGAAATTCAATTTGATGACTCCAGGGCGTGAAGAAGGTGATGGCGAAGAAACACCTGATTTAGATCTATCAGGCGACAGCAAATTTACTTCGATGGCACGCAGAATTTATGAAGGGTTAGGCGCTCAGGGAAATGTAACTTCTATAGACAATTGTACGACTCGCCTGCGTTTGACTGTAAAAGATACCGGGCTTGTTGATCAGGCGAAAATCAAATCAACAGGTGTTCCTGGGCTGAAAGTAATTGACAGCAGCAATATTCAAGTTATTGTTGGAACTGAAGTTCAGTTTGTGGCAGATGAGATGACGAAGCTGCACCATTCAGGCGGAATCTCAGAGAATCCAGTTGAGGAAACTGTAAAAAAGCCTGAATCAGCACCTGAAAAGACAGCAGTTTCTGGTGAAAAAACTGATATTTATGCTGTTGCTGATGGGAAAGTAATCCCAATTTCAGAAGTTCATGATGATGTATTCTCAGCTAAAATGATGGGGGACGGCTATGCAGTTCTGCCAGAGAATGGAGAAGTCACTGCACCAGTATCTGGAAAGATTACCACCATTTTCCCTACGAAGCATGCAGTCGGTATTTTAACTGATACAGGAATAGAGGTCCTTCTGCATATGGGTGTTGATACAGTTGAATTGAAAGGTGAACCATTTACACTTCATATTTCAGCCGGTCAGACTGTGAAACAGGGAGATAAGATTGCAACGATTGATCTTTCCGCTCTGGAACAAGCCGGTAAGAAATCTGATCTGATTGTTGTATTTACGAATCAGGATATTATAACTGCCTATGAGCTTGCAAAATCCGGACAGATGGTTTCTGCAAATGAAGTTGTAGGAAATGTCACTGTTTAATTGAAGAATACAAGACCAGCCTTAAAATGAACATTTAAGTTCATTTTAAGGCTGGTTTTTGATTTCCCTTTAATCATTTTGAACAGTAACGAGCAAAACTGTTGTTAAAAAATAGAAGTTTCCCGTAAGCATAGAATTGATAATGTTCAAATAACAGATAGTAAATAAAACAAGATCAAGAAATTTTTGTTTTAGATAGATTTTAATTTTATTTGTATGAAAAACCGCTTGATGTTGAGCTGATTTACTCTGCTGCTGTCGAACAAGATACAACATTCTCTATTATTATGAAGGTAGCTGGACAGTAGGACCTGACAATGTGATAGAAATTAAGGAATAGAGAAAAATCAATTTTTAGAAAAAAGAAGAAGAGGCTGTGCGTTGAAAGTGTGTCTTTTTATTAAATTACTCAAAAATATTTTAGGAGAAATAAGAATCTCCAGCTCCATTTAAATTTTGTTGACGATAAAAATATTATGTAAACAATAAATATTGGACAACCTTTCTATATGAGAGGAGAACAGCAATGCTTTGAAACAAAGAGAATCGATCCTTTCTGTATTTTTCTATGCTATAATCTTTCAAAAAGGGAGAGATACAGTTATGGAATGTATGGTGAACCAAATAGATGCTTTTACCAGCGAACCGGGGCAGGGGAATCCGGCTGGTGTTATTTTGAATGGTGATGATTACTCAGAGGAGCAAATGCAAAACATTGCTGCGGAAGTGGGGTTTAATGAGTGTGTATTTGTCTGTGCGAGTAACGAAGCGGATATAAAACTTCGCTATTTCACTCCAGGTCACGAGACACCTTTATGTGGTCATGCAACTGTTGGGGCGATATATTTACTTTCTCAGCCAATGGCAAAAGATCAAGAATGGAAAATTGAAACAGGTGCTGGAATTTTGAATGTATTGTATCAGAAGGAGACTCAAAGTATAACGATGGAGCAATCTGCAGCAACCTTCATTCCATTTGAAGGTGATCCTGAGAGGATCGCTCAAATTTTAGGAATTCAAATGACTGATTTAGCTGAAGGGCTGCCTTTGACATATGGAAATACAGGATCATGGACATTTATTGTTCCTGTAAAAAATGAAGCTGTTTTAGACAAAATGACGCCTCTGGAAAAAGAATTTCCAAAAATTTTATCTGAAATGCCCCGATCTTCCATTCATCCGTTTGCATTTGTAGAAGGAGAAGAAGATGTGTATTCGGCACGACATTTTTCCTCTCCTTTTTCTGGGACTACAGAAGATTCTGTAACTGGAACAGCTTCAGGAGTAATGGCGGCTTATCTTTTAAATCACCGATACTCTGAAGAAGCAGAGAAGCAAATTTTCATTCGTCAGGGAAAGCATGTTGGACGAGAAGGTGAGCTGACTGTTTTAGCCAAAAAATCAGAGGATGGCCATCATAACGTATCAATCACAGGTACGGCTTGTAAAAATAAAACTTTTTCTGTGAGAATTAACTAAGCTGTCCTTTAGAAGAGGAATGCTGGCAAAGGAACGCGATTCATGAAATGAGTAGCTGTGGATTGATACACTTACGCTGTGATCACATCAACTTCTATGCATGAAATATGCTGGAGTTGAAGGGCTTGGAACTTTTCCTATTTTTGAGAGTGTTCAGCTTGTTTCTGAGATGCTGCCTGCAATTAATTTTCTCCTTTTAATGCGTATTGCCAATTCATTGAATTATACAGCTATCTCTTTGTATATGGAATAAATTTATCCCCGTCAGAGCTTTGCATACTCTCGTCTCTTGTTGTTCCTGTACCAGTGGGAAATCCTTGTATCTACAAGTCTCACTACAACTACACTACACTACACTTCGTTTTGATCTCATCAATTTCTAAACGGCAGAGCCGCTAAGAATTGAAGGACTTCGTTTCGATCTCAACAATTCTAAATGGCAAAGCCATTAAGAATTGAAGGATCTTGTTCGATTCTCGATACAAATGTGTTTACTTGGAAAAGCGTTGGCAACTTGGTACAGTTTAGTTTATACAAGTATCAGTTCTACTTTGCCGCTTCTGCAGTTCTCAGGTTGCTGCAATCCTTCGAAGAAGTGTTCATATACCTTGAACTACTGGTTCTCCTTGTAATAGTAGCAGAATGGTATGTGAAAAGACAATCTCGTGACTACGTAGACCTTCAATCTTAAATAGGAGATAACTAACTGTAGAGGTATATAAAAACTGGAACACCGTTTATTCGGTTTTAGGAGGCTGCGACTACTAATGTCATGCTTCCTTCTTTTATTCAAAAGATTAGTGGCTTTTCTTTTCTCTAACAGGTGCGTTATCAATTATTAGCAAAGCAATCATTGCATAGAGAAGTGAACTCTTTCGAGAGTAAAGCGTATACCGAGGGCTCCATTCAGATGCAAACTTGTCTTTATAGGCTTTTAGTCCCTGAAAGGAGTAAAAAGTTGAACCAAATTCGTAAACCAGAAATGCGATTCGTTCTTGAAAAAAGCTTTTTTTGGATGTACCAACATTGGCCAGCGGAGCCATTCCCATATTGAAAACGGAGACTCCGTTTTCTTTCATGTAATTAAAGATGGAGATGAAAAGAAAATCCATTACACCCGGCGGAGCCTCCTTTTTATAACGCATAAGATCGATTGTGCCTTCCTCTTTTGTGTATGTAGGCATAATATTAGCGAATGCAAGAATTTCATTTCGTTGGTTTTTAACTATTGCAATTTCTGACATCTGTAAATATTCTTCCGAGAAAAAACCTAGTGAGAAACCTTTTTCTTTTCGATTTCCCAACCATTCATTTGAAATGAGTCTTAATTCATGCATTACTTCTGGCAAGTAAGGAGGGGAGAGTATTTCAAATGTATACTTTTCTTTTTCAAACCTATTCATAATTGCTCGGTCCCCGCGTCTCTTTTTACCGGATAAAGTGAAATCCCCCAGCGAAACATATGCTTCTTCACCCATCTTGATAAAATCATAACCGAACGAATGAAGAGTCAGAACAATGGGTGCCGATACTTCGTAAAACACTGGCAGGTAGCCCCAGCAGTCGCATTCTTGGATGAATTCTGCGATTGCAGATGCAAAATCTTCCTTTTTTCCCGAAGGATCTCCCATTACGATACATTTGTCATTTAATGTTTTAAACTGTAAAAAAACAGTTGAAATTCCGGTGTTGTCTGTATAAACATACATATTTTTGTCGTTAAGAAAAACCAGTTGGCTGTTCGCATTTCCGCCGAAGTGATTCAATATATTTTTCGCATTCTCAATGTTTAAAGGCTCGCCCATAATTCGCTGTTCACCTTTCAGATAACGAATAAAGAGAAAGGTAAATAAGGCAATGAGAATAATAGCAAGTAATCCGGAAAACCAGATTTTTTCTGAAGGGAACAAAAAGAATGAGATAAAATGTTTTTTGTGATGAGGAAAACTTGGAAGATTATAAACCCCAATAATAATATAAAGCAACGTTAAAACAGTAAAAATAATTCCATCCACTGTTATCATTTCCCATGAGTATACCAGCTGTTTGCGATATAGCTCATTTTTTGAAAAAATGACAAAAATCAACAGTAGTATAAGAAGGATAAGTACTCCTAGATTAAAATTTTTTACACTTGAATAAGCCAGTGTGATTGAAATCAGCCCAATCGCAGGAGCATATGCCCGTCCTACTTGGGCAGCAATCCCTCGTCCCATAATAACCAAGGCAAATCCTAAAAGAAGAGTCGGAAACTGAGTGAATAAGTGTGAAGACCAAGGATTCAGCCTGCTTAACCAGTGTATTTGGTTGAATGCTTCTGGAACAGTAGCAGAGAGGACAACCATGATACCTGAGAAGTACATTAAAAAAACTAATAACTTATGGCTGATTTCTCTAGAAAGCTCTGTAGGGATTCCCGAAAAACGTTCGTTTAAATTTTTTCCCAAGTTTTTTATCAGGAGAAAAATGCCAATGGAAAAGGGAACAATATAGTAGAACAGTCGAAACAGCAGCAGCCAGACGATGACCGTTTCTCTTGGAATTCCCAGTGAAGGCAGGCCTAAAATGATCATCACATCAAAGCTTCCCAGCCCACCAGGGATCATGGAACTCATTCCCATGATTGAAGCTGCAACGTAAAGAGGAATGACTTGTAAAGGATGGAAGGAAGCATTCATTAAAATACCAATCAGAAGAAAGAAGCTGAGCACACCTGTCCATTCCAAAAAAGAAATTAAAATTAACTGCAGTCTTGCAGAAATGGAAATATTTCCAATGTAGTGGTCCTTTTTTATACTTGTTATTAAGAGAACCAGCGGAAAATATAAACTTCCTATAATGAGCCAAATCAAATATTGCTGTAGGTACAGATTTTGTTTTCCAAAAAAAACAAGTAAAAAAGAAAGAAAGCTCCAAATGGACAAGCCGGATAACAAAAAAATAACAATTTTAGATAATGATTGAGCAACTTTCTTGCCGGAGTTTTTTTTCCTGAAAAAAGCCGTTCGCAACCCAATATTGATAATACCGCCGAATCCAGCAATATTGTTGATGGAATTAATCATCCAGCTGGTTTCCAGCAAATAGGAAGGTTTCATTTTATTCTGCAGCATGCGGTTGAGCGTAATATCATAACCAAACATTGGAATAACTGCTGCTAATCCGACAATCAGCATGATAACAATTTTCCAGACTGGAATAGACTGAAAGATTTCTTCCAGCTGGTTGAATGAGATGGTTTTGCTGATGCTCAGCAACTCTCCTGCAACGATGATTAAAACAGAGAAAATAAAGAGTGTCTTAAGAAGAGCAGCTTGCTTTTTTACCCGCATTACAATTTTTTTCATATCATCACCTGTTCTCCAATAAGAATGTTAGAATATTTTGATTAAAAAGCAGAGGATTTTTTTTTGCAAATAGATGTCCCTGACCGGAGACAAGCACAAAAGAGGAATCTGGTATTTCTTCTGCGATGTAGAGTGAGTGGCTGAGCTTGATAATATCTTGTTTTCCGACGATGACCAGCGTCTTTGCAGAAATGTGCTGCAGGTCCTCTGTAGTAATACCTGTATCTTTTAGCATCAATTTTGTTCGCTCCTTGTACTGCTTCCATTTTTGACTGAAAAGTCCCAGAAAGGAATAAAATGAACACTCGGCATGTATTCCCAGTTGTGTAAGAAAAGAAAGACCTTCACTACTGGTGTTTCCGGCATTCAGAATTAATTTATTTACTTTATTTGGATACTTTGAGGCAAAAACCATTGCAGCATTTGCCCCATCGCTAAAACCTAGAATATTCAGAAAGTGAATCTTTTCTTTTACTGTGATAAGATAAATATCATCAGAAAGTAAGTCGAATGAAAAAAACTTTTGAGTGTTCGTGGATTTTCCGTGACCACGAAAATCGATGGTATACACTTTAAAATATTGGCTGAAAACGGGAACCTGCTGCTTAAAGTAATCGCTGCTCCCTCCATTTCCGTGGAGAAGAAACAAAGGGAAACCGGAACCGCTGACCTCATAGAAAATTTTACTGCCGTCAGGAGTTAAAATGGATTTCTTTTCAATTGTCATGTTATCATCACCTATCATTGCCAGTATAGTCTGTTCCTGAGGAATTTAAAAATAATAAGCCAGAAACTAATTAGTTTTTTTTAAAGAATCATCTTTCAAGGAGCTATTTATAAAAGAGTAAAGTATGATAGATAATATTTCTCTTATGTTTGGAGGACTTAATTTATAGAATATGAAAATCATAAAAAAATTGGGTGTTTTTTTCTTACTGCTGATAACGATCACAGTCATTCTTTTAGGCTATAAGATTCGAGAAAACGTGCAGCAGGTTGCACAGTATGAGGAACAGGTTGAACTTGCAGCTGAACAAATGGGGATTCCAGAATATAAGCAGTTGATTTTGGCCATAATCTATACAGAGTCAAAAGGCCGCTCTGTTGATTTGATGCAAAGCAGTGAAAGTGTCTACGGCCAGCAGTCAGTAATTGATAATCCAGAGGAAAGCATTGAATACGGCGTGAAATTTCTTGCTGAAGCCATTCAACAAAATAGAGAGGCGGGAAATGATTTATGGACCGCTGTCCAGGCTTATAATTATGGTTTGGAATACATTCGATTTGTAAAGGAACGCGGAGGTAAGAATACAATGGCTTTATCTGAAGAGTATTCAAGGGAATTTCTATCGCCTTTACTAGGAAATGAAAATGAAGAAACCTATCGCTACTATCGTTTGCAGTCAATTATTCACAACGGTGGATTTCTTTATAGGAATGGCGGCAACATGTTTTATGCAGATATTGTTAAAATGAATCAAAACTTTATCCACTGGTTCAGCTGACCAGTGGAGCAGGTATTATAGAACGAATGTTGTTCACAAAAAGAATCAGCTCATTTAAATTCTAAAGAATAAATCCTCAAGGATTATTTTTGGGGATTTTCTTGCAGTTCTTTCTTTGAACAAGTAAACTAAAGAGGATGTGTTTTTCAGCAATGAGTAGGAAAGTAGGGATTTTGTGTCACTAGATCAATTTGAAATGAAAAAAGGGTTGAGTTCTCAGGGAGTTGAGAGCAGGAAACAGCAAGGGCTTCAAAATGATTATGAAGAAAATGTAGCAAAAACTACCAAAGATATTATCTATGACAATGTCATGACACTATTTAATTTTTTAAATTTCGGGATTGCACTTTGTTTACTTGCAGTGGGCGCATATTCCAATCTGGCTTTTTTAGCCATTATTTTAGTCAACATGACCATGGGTATTTATCAGGAAATACATGCACGTAATTTAGTTCAAAAACTTTCTATTGTGGCGAAAGAAAATGTCACAGTTATTCGGGATGGCAAACGACAGTCAATCAGTACAAAAGAACTAGTTATGGACGATGTTGTTCTTATTTCTGCGGGAGAACAAGTGCCGTCTGATATGAAAGTAATTGATGGAAAAGCAGAAGCTAATGAAGCCTTACTGACAGGTGAATCTGATTTAATCGAGAAAACGGATGGAGATGTGCTGTTATCCGGAAGTTTTTTATCAAGCGGACAAGTCTATGCGCAGGTTATTCACGTAGGTGCTGATAATTATGCCGTTAAAATCACTTCAGAAGCGAAAGTACATAAACCTATTCGTTCAGAGCTGATTCAGTCAATTCGCAAAGTATCAAAATTCACCAGTTTTGTTATTATTCCATTGGGAATTATTTTATTTATCGAAGGCTATTTTATTCGAGAGTCTGGAATGAAAGGGTCTGTTGTTGCTTCTGCTGCAGCATTGTTGGGGATGCTGCCAAAAGGGCTGGTTCTGCTGATCAGTATTGCTTTAACTACCGGTGTTATTAAACTGGCAAAAAAACGGATTTTGGTTCAGGATATGTATGCTGTGGAAACACTGGCACACGTAGATACCCTGTGTCTGGATAAAACAGGAACAATCACTGAAGGGAAAATGAGTGTCCAAAAAGTTGCAATTTTGCATTCAACATTTAGTGACAGTTTTCCATTGATTATTGGCAGTTATCTGGCTGAAAGTACAGACAACAATATTACTATGCAGGCAATTCGCAATCATTTTGAGATATCCAATCGATATGGTGCAGTAAAAACACTGCCCTTCTCATCGGAAAAAAAATGGGGAGCTGTTCAGTTTAATGAGATAGGAATTGTTGCACTTGGGGCACCGGAGAAACTATTTCCGAAAGATCGTCTGCCAAAAGAAGTTTTTGAAGCTCAGGAACAAGGCTACCGCACATTAATGATGGGAATTTCTCCTGATGGTGTTTTAAATGACAATGGTGAATTGCCGCCGTTGGAACCTTTGGCGCTATTTGAGATTGACGATCCGATTCGTCAGAACGCAAATGAAACCTTGGCCTATCTTCGTGAAGAGGGGGTAGATTTAAAAGTAATTTCAGGAGACAACCCGATTACAGTTTCCAATATTGCACGGCGTGCCGGACTGCACGGTTATGAGTCATATGTGGATTTATCAACTAAAAAGACAGAAGAAGAGGTCCGACGAGCTGTTCATGAATATACCATTTTCGGTAGAGTTTCTCCTCAGCAAAAGCGGACGATTGTAAGGGAATTAAAAGCGAATGATCATGTCGTCGCCATGACTGGGGACGGAGTAAATGATGTTTTGGCTTTGCGTGAGGCTGATTGCAGTATTGCCATGGCAGAAGGGGACGGGGCAACTCGACAAATTTCTAATTTGGTACTGTTGGATTCTGACTTCACTACACTGCCGGACGTGCTATTTGAAGGACGCCGTGTAGTGAACAATGTAACCAGAGTTGCCAGCGTCTTCTTTATCAAAACCATTTATTCACTGATTTTATCAGTTATTTGTGCATTAACGACAATTGCTTTTCCCTTTATCCCTATACAAATCACTTTGATTGATTTGGCAATCGAAGGGTATCCGGCATTTTTCCTGTCTTTTGAAGGGGATAAAAGAAAAATTAATGGTAAATTTCTACCTACTTCGCTTAGGAATGCCTCGGTGAATGCAGTTCTTGTTGTTATCAATGTTGTTGCTGTTTATCTGATTGCTCAAAATCAGGGAATTAATCAATTGGATACGACTACATTGATGTATTATTTGTTAATTGGAATTAGCTGTATGGCGGTGGTTCGAGCATGTTTACCATTAAATCGCTTACGAATTTTCTTAATTGTTACAACCATTTGCGGAATTTATGTAGCTGCGATGCTGTTTCACCATATTTTGGAGGTTGGCTTCTTAACAAGTACTACTTTGCCGATCTTTATTGTTATGATGGTTCTAAATATTATCGTTCGTACGATGATTGGGCTGTACACAATGAAGAAAAACGGCTTAACCGTAAAAGATTTGTAGTTCGAAGGTATAGAAGGTAAAGAAAATCCCTTGTTTTACAGAATTACGAAGGCGCTAAATACTTGAAATAAAAGAATTTTGTGATACAATGAATGATGTGTAACTGTGTCATTTTAAGACGTACTGAAAAAAGATCAGTGCGTCTTTTTACCGACTATTCACATGAAGATGTTTTTCTGTTCTTGGAGGTGAGGAACATGGCACAAAGAATACCTCAGGAAGTAATTGATGAGGTAAGACAGCGTACAAATATTGTTGAGATTGTAGGACAGTATGTCCAACTGAAGAAATCCGGTAAGAGCTACATGGGCCTATGTCCGTTTCATGAGGAACGCTCACCTTCATTCTCAGTTGCAGAGGATAAACAAATTTACCATTGCTTTGGCTGTGGAAAAGGCGGATCTGTTTTTAACTTTATACAGGAAATTGAGGGTGTTAGTTTTCCGGAAGCTGTACAGAAAATTGCAGACATGGAACAAATTCCGCTGCAGATTGATTTATCTGAACATATCGAAGGAAATGTGCAGGACAGAGATCCGCAACGTCGCCAGCTTTTAGAATTACATACAAAAGCAGCTGCGTTGTATCATCATGTTTTGTTGAATACCCAAATTGGCGAACCTGCATTGAACTACTTGTTGGAACGGGGACTGACTAAAGAAATCATTGAAGAATTTCAGATTGGTTTTGCTCCTCAAAAAAGAGACTTTCTCAGTCAGGTTTTTTCAAATGAAAAAATTTCCGACTCGCTTTTTCAGGAAATAGGATTGTTTATTCAGCGGGAAAGCGGCGAGTTTTTAGATCGGTTTTATCAAAGGATTATGTTCCCGATCTCTGATGCAAAAGGAAAGATTATTGCATTTTCAGGAAGATTGTTGCAGACAGAGGATTTTTCCGGTGAGGATATGCCTAAATATCTGAACAGTCCGGAAACGAAGCTGTTTAATAAACGGGAAACTTTGTTTAACTTTAATCTTGCAAGAAAAGAGATTCGAAAAGAAAATACGGTCTTCCTGTTCGAAGGATTTATGGATGTAATTGCTGCGTGGCAGTCAGGGATAAAAAGCGGTGTAGCCTCTATGGGGACCAGTTTAACGAATGAGCAGATTAGACAGCTTGAACGTGCTGCCGGAGAGCTTGTGCTGTGTTATGATGGTGACAAGGCGGGAATAGAAGCAACAAATCGTGCAGTGTCTCTTTTAAGTGAGCACAGCAGATTCCAATTAAGTATTGTAAATATTCCGGAAAAACTTGACCCAGATGATTATCTGCGAAAATATGGTCCGGAGGCTTTTAAAGAGTTGGCTCTTCATGGAAGAGAAACAGTTGTTTCATTTAAAATGCGTTATCACAAGCTGACTCGTAATATGAACAATGAAAAAGAGCAGCTTGATTATGTAAATACAATGCTTATGGAATTATCCTCCGTGGATTCTCCGCTGGAAAAGGATCGTTATCTGAACCAGCTGGCTGAGGAATTTCATCTTTCCATTCACAGTTTGGAAGAACAGCTTCGGCTGATAGAAGCAGAGAAGCGGCACTCATCCCGTGAGAAGAGACAACAGCAGTCAGCACAAAACTTTGACGAGTCTTTTCCAATTATGGATGAGACGGCAGCACCAGCTCCAACGAAAAAAAAACTTTCTCGAGTGGAAAAAGCAGAGCGGATGCTGCTGTACCGGATCATGAATGAAGGAAATATTCGAGCTGCGCTTCAGCAAAACGAAGCGTTCTCATTTGTGCATACAAGCTATCAGGAATTGTATTTGCTGATTGACAGTTTTTTGTCAACTTATCCTGAGTTTGTGCTTGCTCAGTTTTTAGAATACCTGCAGCAGGAAGAGTTGCGCAATCTGGTTATTGATATTTCCTATCAGGAACTGTCTGAAGAAGGATCTGAAAGGGAACTGGAAGATCTGCTGAAAGTGATTGAAAACTCAGTGATTGATCTGGAAATTCAACAGAAGAATTTTGAAAAACAGGAAGCATTGCATATGGGAAATAGAACCCGAGTGGATGAATTGTCACTGGAATTAATTAAACTGGCGCAAAAAAGACAAAAAACCAGATAATTTAAATAGAAAATGATTAACAAACCAGCAGCAAATGTTATATAATAACTAAGTATGTAAAAATGTAGGGGGCCTTCTTTCATGGAAAAAGAAACAGAAAAAAAATACGCAGCGGCCGTTGCAAAATTCATTAAAGAAAAGAAGCCGAAAGGCACAGCTTTTTATGACGACTTGTCAAATACGCTTGCAACACCTTTTACACTGAATGCAGATGAAATGGAAAAACTGATTCAAAAAGTTGAAGATGCAGGGATAAGTGTAGTGGATGAAAATGGCGACCCAAGTGAACACAGTTTGAAAAAAGACGAAAAAGAAGCGACCAAAGCTCAAATGGAAGATTTATCTGCCCCAACAGGAGTTAAAATCAACGATCCGGTACGTATGTATCTGAAAGAGATCGGACGTGTTCAATTACTGACTGCTGAAGAAGAAGTAGAGTTGGCATTGAAAATAGAAGAAGGCGATCAGGAAGCAAAACAACGCTTGGCAGAGGCTAACTTGCGTTTGGTAGTTTCCATTGCTAAACGTTATGTCGGACGCGGTATGCAGTTCCTTGATTTAATTCAAGAAGGAAATATGGGATTGATGAAAGCTGTAGAAAAATTTGACTATCGCAAGGGGTTTAAATTTTCTACTTATGCAACCTGGTGGATTCGTCAGGCAATTACTCGTGCAATTGCTGACCAGGCAAGAACAATCCGAATTCCGGTTCATATGGTTGAAACGATTAATAAACTGATCCGAATTCAGCGTCAGCTCCTTCAGGATTTGGGAAGAGAACCAACACCGGAAGAAATCGGTGCTGAGATGGATCTTCCAACAGAGAAAGTTCGTGAGATTTTGAAAATTGCTCAGGAACCAGTATCACTTGAAACGCCTATTGGTGAAGAAGATGATTCTCATCTGGGTGATTTCATCGAAGACCAGGATGCAACCAGCCCAGCTGAGCATGCTGCTTATGAGCTTCTAAAGGAACAATTGGAAGATGTTTTGGACACCTTGACTGACCGGGAAGAAAATGTTCTTCGTCTTCGCTTTGGTCTTGACGACGGTCGTACAAGGACACTGGAAGAGGTTGGGAAAGTATTTGGTGTAACAAGAGAACGGATTCGTCAGATTGAGGCAAAAGCATTGCGGAAATTAAGGCATCCGTCACGTTCAAAACAACTGAAAGATTTCTTGGAATAAAAAAGATTTTGAAAACAGTTCTGACTTGAAACTGCTCAAGTGAATGAGTCATTTCTATTTAACAGCTCTTTTCGAAGCATACGAAAAGAGCTGTTTTTCAAAATGTTTTAATAAAACTTAACATAAAAGTTAACTTGTACATATTGGAACAACACGCATTTTGTGATAGATTAGATTTACTTGGTAGAGTAGAATGTGAGGCGAAAAAATGACAATGCATTGTCCGAATTGCGGAAATGAAGTTGATGATAAAGAACAAACATGCCCTGAGTGTGGATTCAAACTTTCAAAGGAAGCCGCTGACCAGGAAAAGAAAGAAAATACAGAGCAGAAAAATCAGAAACATTTATTTAAAGATTCTTCTTCAAATTTCTCAACTGCTGAGGAAAATGAAAATATTGAATGGGCTGATCTGAAAGACCTTAGTATTGGTCATGTAATGGACTTATTCAATGAGCAGCAAAGCTTGGGCAGCAAGGATGCAACTCCTGTTGATGCTGATAAAGAAATAATTGAAAAAGAACCGTCTGATGAGGAAAGTATTGAAGAAGCCCCTTCAGTTCAGGAAAAAGATTCCCCGGAACTTCTTTCTGAGGTTGTCGATGAGGATGAATCTCTTTCAAATGAATTAGAGGAGCAACCAGACAATCAGGGAGTTGAAGATGAAGTAGAGCCTTCTTCGGAACTATCAGATACTGCAACTTTGAAAGACTATATAGAAGCACACAAAAGGGAAGTCGAAGCAGCAGAGAAAAGGAAGCTTGAAGGAAATACAGACCTCGAATTTGTTTCGGAAATTTCTGATGAATCTGTTGAAAATGAAGAAGCTTTAAAAGAAAATCAGGAGAAAGACGATAAACTATCGTTCAACGATCCGATCGTTGAAGCCGATACAGTGAATCTATTGGAGACAGATGGGGTTTTTGAAGAGAAAGAACAAATCGATGATTCTATTGCAGAAGAGAGTCTATCTGTCGAAAAATCCAAAGTCAAAGAACCGTTCATCCCTTCAAAAAGCAAGAAGCCGGAAGAAATAGAAATGGATCAGGCACCGATCTTTTTTAAGGAAACGGATGTATTACCTACTGAACTGGGACCTAAAAGACGTCCGCAATCTCAATTTGCTGATCTTGATAAAGCAGAACGTCCAAAGAAGAAAAGAGCTACTGAAGCAGCTAACCGTCAGAAACCTCCAAAGCAGCCCAAAAAGAAACTTCCGATTGCTATAGCAACAGCGGCCGTTTTGGTGCTGGGGGCAGGAGGCTGGTATTACAGTCAAAATCAGACGAAAGATTCTCCGGAGACAACACAGTCTTCTTCAAAAGAAAAGCTGGCTGATGAAACAAAAGCTTCACTAAAGAGCTACTTCTTAGATGATAATCAGCTCTATTTGAAACCTGATATGGTTTCTGTAAGTACAGAGTCGATTGAAGCAAATATAGAAAAATTAAAAGAAGATGATGAGTATGAAAATCTAAATCAATTGCTTGAAAAGGTGAAATCTAAACAAGCAACAATTAAAGATGTCAATACTCTTTTTACTGCGACAGCAATTACCGGAGACAGTTACAAAGAACAGCCCCTTGCGGCAGATAAAGAAGTAACATTGAAAAAAGAGACTGGGACAGACGGATTTTCAAAATTGATCAATCAGGCAATCGATGGTGCAACATCGCAATATGATCAATTACAAAATGCTAAAAGTGCAGTTGACGCAATTTATAAAGATGATCAGGCACGTGCGATATTATCGGACGAAACTTATGCAGCTGCTGTTGCAGAAGTAGATAAAATTAAGAATGAAGCGTTGAAAAAGCCATTAACAGAGAAGCTGACAAAGGCAAAAGCAGCCCTTGATGCAGATACTGCAGCTCAGCAAAACGCAGCCTCAGCTGCAGTTGAGACTGAAGCTGCAAATGTTGAAGTTTACAGCCAAACTGAAGTTTCGAACGAAGCAAACTCTGCAGCTGCGAACAATACTGCCGGAAATGCTAATACGGCTGTTGACAGCAGCGGATTTTCAGCAGCTGATAGTAATGGTGTTTATACAGCCCCCGTCTATACTGTAAATCCGGCTGATGTTGCTGATACCGGAAATGCGGCTTGGATATGGGCAGCGGGTGTGAAGGAACGAGTAATTGCAACATGTATTGAACGCGGCTATATGGTAGAGGGCGGCTATTATTTGGAGCCTGCCCGCATCGTAAACGGACAAGGTTACTATAATTTGTATAGAACAGATGGTACTTATTTAGTGACGATCAATGCACAAACGGGCTGGTTCAAAGGAAATGCCTCCAGAAATGCAGGGAACTGATTCCATCAATGGTTTGTATAAAAAAGTATCAGGCTAAAAAAATTTTATGAGAACCAAGTATGATTAAGATACCTCTGTACTTGGTAAGAAAACACGTAGTATTCTGTTTCATAAGGGCTTAAAGAGTTTGGAAGATATTCTCTTCCGGACTCTTGTTCTATTAAGGAGACAAATAGATTAAACAAAAGGGGAGGAATTCTTTGGATGGCAAAGAAGAAGTATGAAACATTTCGGGAAGGATTCCATGCTTGTCTGCCAACTGTACTTGGGTATGCAGGAATTGGCATTGCAGCGGGAGTTGTAGGGAAGAGTGTTGGTTTATCTGTAATTCAGGTCGCTTTGATGTCGATACTGGTATATGCAGGCAGTGCTCAATTTATTATTTGCGGGATGCTGGCGATTCAGGCCCCCATTTCAGCAATTGTTTTAACCACATTTTTGGTAAATTTAAGACATTTTTTAATGAGTATGTCTGTAGCCAGTCATTTTAAAGAGGAACCCTTAGTAACCAATGTGGGAATTGGCAGTCTGCTGACGGATGAATCTTATGGTGTCTTAATGACAGCGATTTCCAATGATCATAAGATTACTTCAGCCTGGACGCATGGATTGAATATTACGGCTTATCTTACATGGATACTCTCAACAGTTGTCGGTGCACTTCTGGGGAACTGGATACCTGATCCTTATGTGTTGGGTCTGGATTTTGCTTTAGTGGCTATGTTTGCCGGACTGTTTGTCCTTCAGATGGATACTGTCATCAAAAAAAAGACGAAGCAGACGATTATTGTATTAATTTCCGTCTGTGTATCATTATATGTATTGATGAAATTTTCTTCACCAGAGGTCTCAGTTATCGCAGCAACCTTGATTGGCTGCGGAGTGGGGGTGGCAGTAACTCATGATGAATAGTTATGTGCTTATGACGATTTTGGGATGTTCCCTGGTTACATGGATTCCGCGTATTGTTCCATTTATTTTGACAAAGAAAATGGATTTCCCGGAGTGGCTTTTAAAATTCCTGTCCTATCTTCCCATTTGTATATTAACAGCTTTGCTTTTACAAAGTATGCTGACTTATAAAGAGGGCAGTTTTCCTACACTAAAAGTACTGGAGGCTGTCAGTTGTATCCCAACATTACTGGTAGCGGTCAGAACTAAGGATTTAATGCGCACGGTTATTACAGGAATAGTAACAATTGCGTTACTGAGACTGATTTTTTAAAACAGATAGGATGAAAAAGAAAATGAATGAATTAATAGGAAATATTTTTACTGCATTGGTTATTGATCAAAATGATACCCATTACTTTTTACAAAAAAATGGTGTTACTTTCCGCCTTGCAAAAGAAGAAGGCGAACATCAGCTGGGAGAAGCAGTGGAAGGTTTTGGCTACCTGAATCAAAAACAGGAAACAGTGATGACTACAGCTGTTCCTGAGAGCAGAGTGGATAATTATGCTTTTGGAACAGTGACCGGGGTCAGGAGAGATTTAGGTGTGTTTGTTGATATCGGGCTGAAGGACAAGGATATTGTTGTCTCTATGGATGATCTTTCAACGATGAAAGAACTTTGGCCTAAAAAAGAAGATCGCTTAATGGTTTCACTTAGAGTAGATGAAAAGGGAAGAATATGGGGACAGCTGGCAGATGAAACGTATTTTAAAGCATTGTCTCAGCCTGGAACAGATGAATTGAAAAATAAAAATATTACTGGTACCGTTTTTCGTCTGAAAATGGCAGGTACTTATGTCTTAACAGATGATTTAAAATTGGGTTTTATCCATCCTTCTGAAAGATACCGGGAACCGCGTCTGGGTGAACAAATAGCTGGAAGAGTTATTGGTATCCGACCGGATGGCATACTGAATCTTTCGTTAAAACCTAGAGCACATGAAGCAATTAGTGATGATGCTGCGATGCTTCTGACTTTTTTGGAACGATCTGCAGATGGAAAAATTCCATTTACTGATAAATCAGATCCGGAAGAAATTAAGCAATATTTCGGTATTAGCAAAGGTCAATTCAAAAGAGCCCTGGGCAGTTTGTTAAAAGCTAAAAAAGTAAAACAAGAAAAAGGCTTTACGATTTTGTTGGAAGAAACAAAAGAATAGCATCCTAATTGAGAATCACTTGCAAATGTATCTAAATTAATTTATAATAATTATTATTTAGTTAAATAGAAACTTATTCTAGATTATAATTATTTTAAATAAGGGGTTTTTTTATGGCTTCTATGACAGCTTTGAAAAAAATTAAACAACAACTACATGAATCTGGGTTTAAACTGACTCCTCAGAGGGAAGCGACTTTACTCGTTCTGCTTGAAAACGAAAAAGACCACATGTCTGCAGAAGAAATCTATTTTTTAGTTAAGCGGAAAAGCCCAGAGATTGGTCTGGCTACCGTATATCGAACGCTCGAAATCCTAACAGATATTAAAGTGATAGATAAGGTGAGTTTTAATGATGGACTTGCCCGGTATGATCTGAGAAAAGAAGGTGCCAAACACTTTCATCACCATCTTTTATGTCTTGAGTGCGGGAATATTGAAGAGGTGGAAGAGGATTTACTTGGGGCAGTCGAAGAAATTGTTGAGCAACGATATCATTTTATTGTGAAAGATCACCGGCTAACGTTTCATGGGATTTGTCAGAAGTGTCAGCAAAAGAAAAAAGAAGAAGTTAAAAGCCAGTAATACTAAAGTTAAAATAGAAGAAAGTTCGAATTTCTACTTTGTTAGCAGAATTTGAACTTTTTTGTTTGTCAAAAATTGGTGTTACTGTTGTATTTAAAGGGCACTGAATTTATATCAGTAAATAGCAATTTTATTTCTTGTAATTGAAAAAAGAGACTGGTAAACTTAATTCGGAAAATGTAAAATATTGTTCACTGAGATAAAAAACAGAGTAATAACACTATCAAAAAATATCTCTGTTATTTATTTTTAGATTAAGTGATCGAAAAAGGAGAGATAGTTTATGAAGTTAGGTAATTTCTCAGTTAGTTTCCCTGTAAAAGACTTACATGCTTCTATGAAGTTTTATGAGGTGCTAGGATTTAAACAAGTAAGTGGAGATGTGCAACAAAATTGGTGCGTATTGCAAAATGGAGAGGCAAGAATTGGATTGTTCCAAGGGATGTTCGATGAAAGTTTTCTTACTTTTAATCCAAAGTGGAATGCCAATAAAGAAACAGAGGACGGGATGGAGGATATTCGAAAAATTGCTGGCAAGATAGAAAAAGAAGGGTACTCTTTGGAATTAGGAGCATCATTGGATGGGGAGAATGCAGGTTATTTCTTCATTAAAGATCCAGATGGGCACAAAATATTATTTGATCAACATGTATAATCAAAGAAAGGAATTAAATTATTGTGAGGTTGTGACAGAGCTCTTCATGCGACGAGTAACCGCAGAAGCAAAGGTCTTCATGCGACGAGTAACCGCAGGAGCAAAGGTCTTCATGCGACGAGTAACCGCAGGAGCAAAGGTCTTCATGCGACGAGTAACCGCAGGAGCAAAGGTCTTCATGCGACGAGTAACCGCAGAAGCAAAAATATTCTTCCTTAAGAACCAAGTAGGTATCATGGATCATCTACTCTGACAAGTCAATCATAGTGATTTATGTCAATAAGTCGGAATATCCGAAAATTGTCAAGGAACACTATTCATAGAATGAATAGCTGAGAATGGGTACACTACGCTGTGCTTCGATCATATCAACTTCTACGTATGAAATAGACCATAGTTTCATACGTAGAAGTTGACTTATTTTCAAGAGAACTGCTACCTCTACGAGTCTAACGATTCTTGAGACAAAATATTACGCTGTATCCGTTTTTCTGCGTCTGTGGTTCTCACTACACTACACTTCGTTTCGATCTCATCAATTTCTAAATGGCAGAGCCACTAAGAATTGAAGGACTTCGTTCCGATCCTCGAAGCGTGGGGGGCTTCGCTCCTACACTTCTTATGAATGCTTGGATTATACAAAGACTGGAACACCATTTATTCGGTTTTAGGGGACTCAGACATACTTATGTCATAGTCCCACACATTAAAAGGGCTGTTGGACCGTTAGTGATTCAACAGCCTTTCGTATAGCTGATTAATAATTTTTAGCCAAAAAAGTAAAAGAATGCAGCCATAATCATAATGCAAACGGTCTTATAGCCCTCATTGATTAAAATCAGTGTTAATGACTTTTGTTCAAATATATAGTTTTTCAATGCTGAAAACACTGCAATACTTGAAATTAACAGCCCTGATGTAAAAACAGGTAATTGTAATTTGCTGATTGTGTAGATAACTAAAAATGCTATCACTATTTCAATTAACAACGACAGTAACATAGGAAAAAATCCGCTGTCGCCCTCTTCAACTTGTTCCTCAGTAATTCCAAGCTCTTTCCTCCAAGTTTTTCCAAAAAGGACTGTGTACCAAAGTGCACCTACCCCAAAAGCTAATATACCTGCACTAATAATTGCTAAAATATTCATTATTTTCCACCAGTCTTATCTTTTAATGCTTCAGTCTTTACTCGTTCCATAAAATCAGTAACCACTTGCTCATTCTTCTTATTTCCCATCATTTTTACCATACAACGTGCGATAAAATTCGTTCCTTTATTTTGACCGCTATATAAGAATTTTGTTTCATTTTCACTTATTTTTATCAGTGTAAAAGAAGTTTCAATTTCAAACATTTTGGCAAGAGTAAATCCTGACTTATTATGCTTTCTTTCAGGGGTATCTTCATGTTCCAAATCAGTTACGATGTATTTTTCTACTCTTTTCCCCTCTTGATAAGTTTGCTCATAGGTACTGCCAACAATCCCATCTGTTTTCTCTAAAACTTTTGTCTCAATCACTTGAGGCATAATACGTTTCATGTTCTCTATATCAAATAAAGTCCAAATAATCTCGATATTTACAGGAATTATTATTTCTTTTTTCCAGGATATCAATTGTCGTCACTCCTTCTTTGTTATTCTTACTAAAGTATTCTTGGTGAATCCTTTTATTCGTTCCATTGGTACCGCTAATTATAACGAGAAAATTACCAAGTTTCCCCAAATTTATCTGTCACTATACCATACAACCCATTTCAAAATATTTGCTGAAGCTCCATTTTTACAATTCTACCACTCTTAAGTTTATTAAACATTCGTCGAAGTTCATTTTGATTGTAAGAACCTATAGGTGGTGCAATGTCATTGTCTCAAATCAAAATACTAGTTGACGGAATATCATTAAACATTACAATGTTTGAACCTATTCTAGGATTCGTGTACATCACTTTTTGTTTATTATTATCAGCTGCTGGAAATTTTTAGTTTTCCAGTAACAGTTCAACTGTTTTAAAATCCTGAACCTCAGCTTTAAAAACAGTTGGGTATAAAGCGAGTGTATTCTTACATTGTCCATCAAAATTCAAATAAATGTCAAATTTCATTATTTTACCTCTCATTCTCTGTTATTTTTATTTCTTTAAAAGAATAACATCAGAACCTACGTTCGTCAAATGGAAAGAAATATCAAAAAAATAACCATTTTCTGGGTACTATGGGTTTTGCGTAAATTTTAGAGATAAGTCGATATTTTTTAAGTAATAAATGAACTGCCTTCATATCAAAGTAGAGGTTAAGGAAGCGACAGTACAAATGAAACTTGTGGAAAAAATGACTAAAGAAATCATGACGAAATTAAATATCCAAAATGAATCATAGGTGAAGACGTGGTGGCGATTCTCACAAGGTGTAGGTAAACAATACAGTGATGACAAAGGAAGAGAGGAATTATGTTATGAAGAATGTTTGAAGCAGGGAAATAAGTATTTAAAGCAGGAGATCGGTATCTTTAAACAATACAAAGAGTTGGCAGGATTGTTGAAGGACTGAAACCTAATAGATCAACTTTCTTCTCTAAGAATATAGTAAAATTATCCTTAAAAATACATAAATGTTCTAAAAGATCAATAGTTTGTCCCGATTTTGAAATCTTTAAAGGTTTCAACAATTTTTTTTCACGAATTCTGGTGAATTGCTTGGTAACATGTTGCGATATATGGTTGAAGATTTCAGTAAGCGGGGCAATGTCGGATTGCTTCAGCTGCTGGGCGATTTTTTGATGACATTGATGAACCTAAATAAAGTGTGATACCTCAAAACTGAGTATCTCTATGAATGAGGGACAAAATAATATACTAACATATGTGAGTGTGAAACATGTCAGAAAAGAAAACTATTGGAGAAGCAAAATCTTAACAAAATAGTTGGGATGCAACATGTGTTTATGAAATTAAATGAAGAACGATCTCTTTTAGTTAGTGCTAAAGAAATAAGCTGGAAAGTTAATTGGATTGATAGCAAAGTCAATAAGGAGAAAATATACATTTGTAGAACATACAAAGAACTTGAAATTTAATTATATTTCGGATTCTTCGTATATTTTATTTCTGGTAGTGAATGATCTGCCATAAGTGTATGTCCTGCCACCACCTGTACGCCCTTGGGTTCCAATGTGGTTAATGTTTACTGAATATGTGGTCACATAAATACGATTTTTATACGATTTATTTTTAGTAGTAGATACATACATTGTTATTGCAGGATAATTAGTTGTTCCTGTATGTGATCTAGATACATACACAGAATTCGGGAATTTTATAGCATCCCCTGCTCTAAACGAGAATAAACTGTATGCTTCAGAAACTTCGAAAGCAAACATTTGTAGGTTTAAATCGGCAGCAGTGTAGTCATAAATTGTCAATTGTGTGTCGTCAGAAAAAGTGAGAATGAGCATATTATCCACAGTCTTATAATGAACAAGTTGATTTTCAGTGTACTTAGTTGTTTCAATTCTATTTAAGCCCATGTATTTCTGTTATTTTTTCTGGTTCAGCAGCTGAAGCAACATTCTCTGTAAAGTAAATGGATAATCCGATAGACAGCAAAATAATTATTCCAAATAATTTTTTTATATGGTTTTTCCTCCTTGAATTTGATGATTTCATGATAACATGTAATTAAAGAAATATGACTAGAAAATTAGTATTGTAAACGAATAGTAGCGTAAAAATATATGAAATAGTTCTGCTACTCTTCGTTGCGTTTTGCACTTTTTGTAGATTTTGTGCCGCTACGAATAGATGCTTGCTATTCTTTTTACTAATAATTATTCTGAAAATAGAAAGGAAGAACAGTCATGGAGATAGGAAAGACATTACAAAATTACCGGAAGCAAAAAGGATTGACTCAAGAACAATTGGCCAAAATCTTAAATGTTTCAAGACAAACTATTTCAAAATGGGAAACTGGTCGTAGTCTTCCTGATATTGAGAATTTAGTTTGGCTCTGTGATATATATAAAGTATCACTTGATAAACTGGTTGGTCGAGAAAAAATTTCATATGCAACAAAACAACTTAGAAGAAAAAATAAAAGAAAGGATTGGCTGCAGATGTTTCCAAAATACACAGGTATACTGCTTTTTCTTTTAAGTCTAATTTTGATTAGCGCAATGGGAGTTGGTTATTTTCAAAATAGTAAAGATAGAGCAGAGTCAAAGGATGCAGGACTACTTATTCTGTATAGCGTAGTTGATTCGACAATTGATAAAAATGGAAATTACAAGAGCTTTGAATTGGAGAATGGAGAAGTAATAGAGGCTACTTATGCAAAAATAACTGAATATGAATTAGAGAAACCAATAAATAAAATCAAAACGCAACGAGGAGATCCTTCTCATTGTTTTGAACTAGTGAAAGCTGAATTATTGAAAAATTAAAGTTTGCAAGACATTAATATTAGTACAAATTTTCTATGTAATCGAGGAGATAATAATTTAAGTTGTACACAAGCTGCTTTAAATAAAAATGATGGGGGGGGACTTGATTTGATACAGTATGAGCAAATCTGAAAACTTGGGTACTTATAACCTTTTTAACTTTGTAACGCAATCTGAACTATTGGTCAAGTGGGGGATCTGAAAATGGTATGCTAATCTGTATTTTTTATTAAAAGAAATGGAGTGATCACTATGAAAAAGCGTATGACAAAATTGTTTTTGCTGCTGTCTATAGTTTCAGCAATGTTCCCTTTTCTTGCACCAGTTGCTGCTTCGGCTGCTGATGCTTCATCCGGATATGTTCTTTTAGCTCATATGAGTTCTATCAGTGTAAAAGTTGGTCAAAATGTTTCTAAAGGAACAGTATTGGGTGTTATGGGCAGTACCGGAGATTCAACAGGTCCGCATGTTCATGTAGAGTATACTAAAGGGGTTTCCAATAACAAAAGTGACCGTTTAAATCCTAAAGATTATATAGATATATACGCAGCTTTGAATAAAAAAGCAAAAATATCCTGTGATTGGATGTGCTATCCAAACCACACAGGAGTCGACTTGATTCCTGAAGCTGGTGGAGGAGCAAATGTTACCTCTCCTGTAAAGGGAACTGTAGTGACAGCGACATATAGTTCAAGTTGGGGGAATTATGTAAGAATCAAAATCACTGGATCTTCTGGTGGTAGTACATGGAATCGAGTGGCTGAGACTGGCAGGTTTTATCCACAAATGACAGTAAATGTTAGAAACGCTCCAACAACTACCTCTCCTCAAGTAGCCCAATATTATAAGGGTGAAAGTTTTGTTTATGACTCATATGTAGTTAATGAAGGCTATATATGGTTAAGTTATATTTCTGGATCAGGTGTAAGAAGATATGTTGCTTGGAGGGTTCAAGGCGGAGAGAAATTCGGTTATATAGTTTGAGTATTTATCAAATGATTCTCTAATGCTATGTGTTGATATTTATGATTGTGTTACAAAGTTAAAAAGGTCATATATAAGGGATTTTACATCTATACAGAAGATCTAAAAATAATAATAGTATGTTGACGCCGACCAAATTTAAAATAAGTTATACTTCTAATCCAAGAAACGTGCAGCCTGCACGGGAGAAACTCGGCAGAAAACGCAGATTTCATCCCTAACTGGAATCAAACGAGCTGTAAAAATTATGGAAACAGCTAGTAATTCCCAAGTTGCTTTTGAAGCTGCTCATTCTTGTCAGTGAAGCATATACGTGAACAGTTTCTATCATTGAACATTTTTTAATATAATTTATAATTTGGTCAAATCAATAGAATAGATTAAATTTATATTATGAATCAATTGGGAAATAGTCAGAGAATCAAGTACAGTGACTAGGTGTGGAAGATAAATTAGATTGAGTAAATTGGCTCAAGGTGAATATTTTTGTTTCAAATGGGGAATAGTTATAATTTCGTCTGTCTTCATTCAAAAAAAATTTCTTTTTATACCTTAATAATTGTGTAATAGTAAAATACAATTACTAAGGTATTTTTGGTAAGGAGAGTTAAAATGATTAGTTAGGTCTGATGACGTTTCCTGGGGCAAGCGAACAGAAATAGGCATTTACTGAAGGTGAAATACTTGAAGCTATGTTTCAGTTTATAGATGGATATGTGAGAGCTGAAAAAATAGACTGTGAGTTCAAATACGATTATTTGGATGATCAGATAAAATAACAAAATTGGACAGAGCAAACTAAAAGCCTTTGATAAACCATTGCAGGATTCTATTTATGTCAGTTTTCTCATAATCATTGTGAAAAAACATTCAATATAAGCGATTTCCAATAAGTTTTGCTATAATGATAAAGAAATCAAACAAGAGGAGGATAACGAAATGAAAGCATTGATTGTCTACGCTCATCCAAGAGAGGTGAGTTTTAGCAAGGCAGTTTTAGATCGAACGAAATCGACTTTAGAGAAGAATGGTCATCAGGTGGAGGTTCGTGATCTTTACAAAATGAACTTCAATCCGATTTTAAGCAGGGCGGAAACTATTCATGTAGAAAAAGGAAAATTCATTCGTGAAAATAGTAACTATCCTACCGATGTTCTTAAAGAACAACAGCTGATACTTGAGAGTGATTTACTAATTTATATTTTCCCGATTTGGTGGAATGGTATGCCGGCTATAATGAAAGGTTATGTTGATCGTGTATTTGCCCATGGATTTGCTTATAGTTTTGAAGATGATGAACCCAAAAAACGATTTAACGGGAAACGGGCACTATTTTTCACTCCAACTGGTCAGCCTCAAAATGAAAACGGCGAGCTGACTCCAATCGATCAGGCAATTAAGCTTCTCACGTCAGAATGGATGTTCCAGTCCAACGGTGTAGAGGTAATTGATCATGTTTTTTATGGCAGAGTTCCTTATCTTACTGAAGAAGAGCTATCTGTCTACTTAGACGATGTGGAGAGTCGAATGAATCAAATTAATTAAACAGATCTTTCAATACAATAACGCAAATAATAGGGGTTTGAGAAAAATGAAAAAAGCAGTTAGCAAACTTATTAAAGCGACTATGATCATGGGCATGTTTTTATTATTTTCCGGATGTGGAGGAACAAAAAAAGATTCTCAAAAAGAAAATGAAGCAAGTCCGGATAAAATTATTAATATGATGGAAATCAACGAGATTTCTTCTATGGATTCTGGAAATGCACTGGACGGCGGCAGTTTTATTGCCATCACTCAGGTAATGGAAGGGCTGTTTAATCTGGATACCGATGATTCAATTATTCCCGGTGTTGCAGAAGAGCTTCCTGAAATCAGTGAAGATGGTCTAACCTATACCTTGAAGCTGAGAAAAAATGCAAAATGGTCCAATGGGATGAAGGTAACAGCCCATGATTTTGTATATGCCTGGCAGCGTGTGGTGGATGCCAATTATGCTTCGCCAAGTTCATTTCTACTGATGGATATTAAAAACGCTGAAGCCATTCTGGGAGGTGTGAAACAGCCGGAGGAATTAGGGGTTTCTGCTCCAGACGACTATACACTTATAGTCGAACTTGAAGCGCCGGTTGCCTATTTTACTTCTGTTATGACATTTCCAACATTGTTTCCTTTAAATGAAAGCTATGTGAACGAGCAAGGGGATAATTATGGAATAGATGCCAATCATCTTTTATATAATGGTCCCTATGTTCTCGAAAACTGGGAGCATGGAAATCAAAAATGGACATACAGCAAAAACGACTTGTACTGGAATTCTAAACAGTCAAATGTTGATAAAGTAAATATTCAGGTAGTGAAAGAAACTAATTTGGCTGTCGATCTGTACGAAAATAACGAGCTGGACAGAGCGGTGTTATCCGGTGAGTTTGCGAAACAGTATAAAAATGATCCAGATTATACAACACAACTGGATTCCTGGGTACACTTGATCGAGGTCAATCAAATAAAAGATGGCGAGAAAACTATTTTTGCTGACGAAAATGCCAGAAAAGCCATAATGATTGGGATTGACCGAGATCACATTGTCAATGAAATTTTGGATAATGATTCCAGAGTTGCCGGAGGAGTTGTGGCTGCTGAATTTGTCAGAAATCCTGAATCAGAAGAAGATTTTAGGGAGGAAAGCGGCATTCTGACTTCTTACGATAAAGTAAATGCCCAGAAACTGTGGAAAAAAGCACTCTCTGAATCAGAAACAAAAGAATTTACTATTGATTTGCTGGCCTCAGATCAGGATGAAAACAAAAAAATTACAGAATATATCCAATATAGCCTGGAAGAAAATTTTGAAGGCTTGACGGTAAATATATCATTGCTTCCTGAAAAGAGCGTGCTTGATCGTGAAAGTAATCAGGATTTTGATTTGCTGTTAACAAGAATTGGTCCTGACTTTCAAGATCCGACCACTTATTTGAATAATTACGCAGGCGATTCATTTCATAATCATTCAGGCTATAACAGTTCAATTTATAATGAATTACTGCAAAAAGCCGGAGAATTGTCTGCGAAGCCAAAGGAGAGCTGGCAAGTGCTGATTGATGCAGAACATACATTGCTGGAAGAAGCCGGTGTCGTACCGCTTTATCAATCTGCCAACACAGCATTAATGAGACAGGACATTATGGGGATGATCCATCATTTATTTGGTCCCCCTAATTATTATGGAAAAATAATTCTTAAAGATGAGTAACAGCACTTTTGGGAATTGTTTATTAACGTGTAAAAGAGCGGATATTGGCTTTGAATTGTCAATATCTGCTCTTTTTTCAGTATTACTGAATAATCAGCACAAACGATTATAAGTTTGCAAATTTTTCAAGCAACCGAATCATTTGGCAGGTGAAACCATATTCGTTGTCATACCAAGCAACGGTTTTAACCAGTTGAAAATCGCCGGCAGTGGTTACTTCGGTTTGAGTAGGATCGAAGATGGACCCTTCTGTTGTACCAATAACATCCCCTGAAACAATTTCACGGTCATCATAACTAAATGATGGATTATCAACCGTATGTTTCTTAATTGCTTCATTGACTTCATCAGCTGTCACTTTTTTCTTAAGAATAGAAACTAATTCCGTTAATGAACCATCTACAACAGGTACACGTTGTGCATGCCCCTGTAATTTGCCGTTTAATTCCGGAATAACCAAACCGATTGCTTTTGCAGCACCTGTTGAATGGGGAATGGTATTATCAGCAGCTGAACGAGCAGCACGCAAGTTACCGCCTTTTACCGGACCGTCCAATAACATTTGAGTAGACGTGTATGCATGGACTGTGGTCATTGTACCAACTTCAATTCCAAATTCATTATTTAAGAAATAGGCCATTGGAGCTAGACAATTTGTTGTACAGGATCCGGCCGAAATAATTGTATCATCTGGTGTCAATGTATCATGATTGATATTGAAAACGATGGTTTTCATTGCTCCTGCAGGGGCAGAGATAACAACACGTTTTACGCCGGCCTCTAAGTGAGCTTTTGCTTTTTCTTCAGAGGTATAGAAACCAGTACATTCAAGTACGATGTCTACGCTGTTTTCTTTTGCCCATGGGATTTTACTTGCATCAGGTTCTGCGTAAACTCGTGTTTTTTCACCATCTACAACAATGGAATCATCTGTTGCTGTGACTGAGCCTGGATAGGTTCCGTGAGTAGAATCAAATTGAAGCAATTGAGCCAGCATTGTCGGACTCGTTAAATCGTTGATTGCAACCACTTCAATATCATCTGAGACTTCTTTAATACGGCGAAAAGCTAGACGGCCAATTCGTCCAAATCCATTAATTCCTACTTTTACTGTCATAGGGTTATTCCTCCTTCAAATTTATAAAACAAAAGAAATAAAAATTTCTTTTTTTACCTGATGTTACACGTATAATTTTGCGCGCACAGCATCATTTTGTCAAAAGATACCACTTACTATGTCGAGGTTCTTTACTTTCTCCTGTGATGAGCAACAATAAATAGAAAAATCAGTTTGATTTCAATAAGATACAGAAAAAAACAATCTTCAATAAAATTATGCTGAGAAAAACTGCAATTTTACTGTAAAGAAGTTTTTTATTGAAAGTGATTTATGCTATACTTACACTAGAATTTTGAGTGGCTGGGCCTTATTTTATTTGCAGGATAGGTAGAGGGATTCTTGCATGTTTGACAGAATAATGATAGTGTAAATAATTGTGCCTGTTAATATGAAGAAGCGTTCATGGAATGTCTCAGCAATCAAAAGATAACAGATAATTAATTGAATTAGGAGGACAATCGTATGTCCATGTTTTTAGATCAAGTAGTCATTGATGTCAAAGCCGGTAAAGGCGGAGATGGGATGGTTGCTTTCAGAAGAGAAAAGTATGTACCTGATGGGGGACCCGCCGGCGGAGACGGAGGTAATGGTGGTAATGTAGTTCTTGTGGTGGATGAAGGGTTGCGTACTTTAATGGATTTTCGTTTTAACCGTCATTTTAAAGCTCCTTTAGGTGAAAATGGAATGAGTAAAAGTATGCATGGAAGAGGTGCAGAAGATCTTTATGTCAAAGTACCTCAGGGAACAACAGTACGGGATGCTGATACAGGCGTCTTGATTGGTGATTTAATTGAAAATGGTCAGGAGCTGATTATTGCCAGAGGCGGTCGCGGCGGCCGTGGAAATACCCGTTTTGCTTCTGCCAGAAATCCGGCTCCGGAAATCGCTGAAAATGGTGAACCAGGTCAGGAAAGAAGAATTGAACTGGAATTAAAAGTTTTGGCAGATGTCGGTTTAGTCGGCTTTCCTTCTGTCGGGAAATCTACCTTGCTGTCTGTTATATCAGCAGCCAGACCGAAGATTGGTGCCTATCACTTTACAACTTTGGTTCCCAATCTCGGTATGGTGACCACTAGCGATGGTCGAAGCTTTGCAGCGGCGGATTTGCCCGGTCTGATCGAAGGGGCCTCTCAGGGAGTCGGACTCGGCACACAGTTTCTGAGACATATTGAGCGGACAAGAGTTATTCTCCATGTAATTGACATGAGCGGAGTGGAAGGCAGAGATCCATACGAGGATTATAAAGCTATTAATAAAGAACTGGCTTCTCATAATCTTCGTTTAATGGAACGTCCTCAAATTATTGTAGCGAATAAAATGGATATGCCCGAAGCAGAAGAAAATCTGAAGAAATTCAAGGAAGAAATTGCCAAAGAGCGCACAGATGAGTATGCAGATGAACTACCTATTTTTCCGGTTTCAGGTGTGTCTAAAAAAGGACTGGAACCATTGTTAAATGCTACTGCTGATTTGCTGGATGTGACTCCTGAATTTCCTCTTTACACAGATGAGGTTGAGGAAGAAACAGTCCGTTACGGCTTCCAGTCAGAGGGTCCGGAATTTACAATTGACCGTGATTCAGATGCAGCTTGGGTGTTGTCTGGAGAATCTCTGGAAAAACTATTCCAAATGACTAATTTTGATCATGATGAAACGGTTATGCGTTTTGCTCGACAGCTGCGGGGAATGGGCGTTGATGAAGCGCTGCGTGCCCGTGGAGCAAAAGATGGTGATATCGTTCGAATCGGCGGCTTTGAATTTGAATTTGTTGAATAATTTCTGAATTTGAAAGAAATTTAACTTTTGCAAGTTCAGTTTAGCAAAAAAATAAATGTATGAAACGCGTCATAGTCACAGAGACCTTCTCTGTTGCTGCGGCGTTTTTTTTAAGCTTATTTTATGCTGGCTCACCTATACTTTGAACTGTAAGGGAGGGATTGCATTGAAATGAAAGAATGCAGCCGGAGGAAGCGACGGCAACGCTGGTACATTTGTCGGGAACAGATTTGGCGACCCTATCGGCGATTATAACAGCAGCAAGTATCTGGAAATAAACGGCAGCACAATTTATGGTGAAGTCGAAGGAGACAGGGGTGACAATGACGACAGACGGCACGTTGATTATTGATAGTCCGTTCAACGGCGAGAATAGTGTCCCTGATTATGAAGGGCATTTAATGACTTTGATTGCCAGCGAAAACTCAGGGATGGCTATTGGATTGGTATTAGTGATACTTCTGATCAGACAGCAGCAGTCATCTATTTTAATTCTACACAACAGGCTGATACACTTATTCATTTACAGGCTGCTGATGGAAATGAAGTAGCTGCTTTCAAGACTTCCAAGAACTTTGATTATGTTGTTGTTAACATGTCTGAAATAGTTTCGAGAAAAACTCTTGCGTTATATTCAGGCGGTGAAAGTACAGGAACATCAAGCTTTGGATTCTATCAAAACGGCAGTTACAGCAGAGGCTCAGAATTGGGTACACTGAACGAACAGACGACTTCTGTTTCTCAGGATGGGCTTAGCAGCTTTCGACAGACAGACGGGCGGCCAAGGAAGAAGATAACAAAATACAGGTTATTTTATTGTTCTTACACAGGTTTTGCTGATAGAATAAAGGAATAAACTAAATGAGGTGATCAAATGTCAAGACGTGTAATCATCATGAATTTTAAAGTTGAAAGTCAGGCGTACCAAGCATTTTCTGAATTGAAGAGGTTATATGCAGAACGGCAGATTAAGGGGGAACAGATGGCGGTTGTGACACATGTTAATACTGGAGTACACCAATTCAAAATCAATGACTTCCTTGATTTTACAGGGAATGACCGTACTGCTAAAAGTAGTTTTATCGGGATGGTCATTGGAATTTTGGGCGGTCCTCTGGGTATTTTGCTGGGCTGGTTTGCGGGAAGTATGATCGGAGCAACACAAGACGCCAAAGAGCTTCGAAATGCGCAATCAGTTTTCGAACATATGTCGAATAAAATTACGGAAGGACATACCGGTTTAGTCTTAATTGCAGATGAAGATGATAACCGTCCCTTAAATCAGTTAGTGATGAACGAACTGGGAGGAGAGATTACTCGCCTTGTTTATGAGGATGTCGAGCAGGAACTGGATAAAGCAAAAACTGTTGAAAAGAAAGTCAAAGATGCGGCAAATAATGCGTGGACAGAAAACGCAAAAGATAATAATTCAGACGATCAATAAGCAATAAGTGTGAATGTGTCAGAATCTTTGTTGTTGAATGAACCAATGAGCAACGAATTAAAAACTAGTTTGAAAGGGTGGGACAATCCGGTAGACCAGATTAGTCGTACCCTTCTATTGTTGATTTAGGAGTCTTTAATTTGAGTAATAGAGAGGGGAGAGTAGGTTGAAGATACTTTTAGTGGAAGATGACGAAATATTGTCAGATAGTATCAGTGAGATATTATCTGAAATCGGTGAAGTTGAGCAGGTTTACGATGGGGAAGAGGGACTTTATGAAGGAGAAAGAGAAGTCTACGATTTAATCGTACTTGATTTAATGCTTCCAAGTCTTTCAGGAGAACAGATACTGACTAAACTAAGAGAAAAAAAGATCTATACACCGGTTTTGATTTTAACTGCAAAAGACGGTCTGGAGGATAAAGTGAATGGCTTTAAGAATGGGGGAGATGATTATTTAACAAAACCGTTCCATAGAGAAGAGCTGTTAATGAGAGTGCAGGCACTGCTTCGCAGATCTCTCGGACTAAATCCGAAAAACGAATTGAGAATAGGCCAGCTGTGTATTGAAATCAACAATCGGCAAGTACACTATCAACAACAGGATATTCAGCTTCAGGGAAAAGAATTTGATTTACTTTTATATCTCATGCAGAATAAAGGGAGAATTATTACAAAAGATCAGTTGTTTGATCGTATTTGGGGCTTTCAGTCAGATACGACCCTGACGGTTGTCGAAGTGTACATGAGTAACCTGAGAAAACATTTAAAACCGTTTGAACTGGATAAATGGATTAAAACATTGAGAAATGTCGGCTATTTATTCCAGCCGGAAGAGGAAGGTCAGTGAGACAATGAAGGAACAACGAACTAAAAATCAACGAATTCGTTATTTTGTAGTGAACATGATTTCATTTTCCAGTATTTTTCTAATCCTCGGAATCATTGTCTTTCAACTTCTTCAAACCTCTATTTATCAATCTGTTGACACAGAGCTTACGAGGATGTCTGAAAATGATCAGTTCCTAAATATGCAAATAAAAATGGCTCATTTCGATCGCTTTGGTCAATTGCCGCAAAATGATCCGATTATAGGAAATGGAAATAATAGTGAAGATAAAATACCGCCTAAAAACAGTTTCCAGCAGCAGGTAATCTTATGGACAGCTGAGGGTGAAATTATAAATGAGGACAGTCTAGGCTCACGATATGATGACCTTCAGAATGTAAAATTATCTACTGAGAGTTTGAATACCATCAATAGCATTACAGTGAAGGACAGCAACGAAAGAGTGCTGCAGTTTCGCTCCATTACGGTGCCGATTATTGACGATGAAACTTCCGATGTTGCCTATGTCCAGATTTTGACTAATACTGATCCTATTAAAGGAACCATTGAGCGGGTAAAACAGATACTTATTGTTTGTATGGTTGTATTTGGAGTTCTTTCGATTATTTTAAGCTATTTCCTGTCGAAATGGTCGATGAAGCCGATTATGGTTTCCTGGGCAAAACAGCTGGAATTTGTAGAAAATGCTTCTCATGAATTACGAACGCCGTTAACCATTATTCAGGCTAAGCTTGAAAAGCTGTTTACAAAGCCGAATCATACGATTCTTGAGGAATCAGAAACTATTGCTGCCTCATTGACAGAAGTTCAGCGACTTAGCGAATTAACAAGCGACCTGCTGCTGCTGGCACGTTCTGATTCAAACGCTGTTATTCTCGATAAAGAAACGGTCAATATAAAAGACTTTTTATTAACTTCTCTGACTCCGTATCAGGAGCTTGCAGAAGCAGAAAATAAAGAACTTAAGATTAATATCGAAAAAGAAGGACAGGCAGCGATTGACCGCCAAAAAATCAAGCAGCTGCTGATTATTCTTTTGGACAACGCATTAAAATATACAAATGAAGGGGATCAGGTCTTGTTAAGTTCTAAAGTAGAGAGAAATGAATGGATTATTAATGTGGTTGATCAGGGGATCGGAATTGAAGACGAACAGAAAAAAGAGATCTTTGATCGCTTTTACAGAGGCGATCAGTCACGTAACAGAAAAACCGGCGGCTACGGGATTGGACTGGCCATTGCTAAATGGATTGCTGAAAGTCATCATGGTAAAATATCAGTATCAGATACAACACCGAAAGGAACAACTTTTACGGTTATTTTACCGATAAAATAATTTTATTTGCCAATGAGGCTGCTTTCTTCTAAAATGAAGAAGAAATCTAATGGAAAGTAAGGGAACCAATGGAATTACAATTTTTAGGTACAGGTGCTGGAGTACCAGCGAAACACCGTAATGTAAGCAGTATCGCTTTGAAATTGCTGGATGAGCGAAATGCTGTCTGGTTGTTTGACTGCGGTGAAGGAACACAGCTTCAAATTTTAAAAAGTACCATTCGTCCAAGAAAAATCGAAAAAATTTTTATTACCCATTTACACGGAGACCATATTTTTGGTTTGCCGGGGCTGCTGAGCAGCCGTTCATTTCAAGGTGGGGATGAACAGTTGGATATCTATGGACCGGAAGGGATTCGAAAATTTATTGAAACCTCTTTAAATGTGTCAAAGACACGTCTGTCTTATCCTATTGTTTTTCATGAGCTGACGGATGGCGGTATCGTTTTTCAAGATAAACAGTTTAAGGTTGAGTGTCTGCCTTTAGAGCATGGAATCTTGAGTTTTGGTTACCGGATTGTTGAATCCGATCATGAAGGTGAACTTCAAGTAGAAAAGCTTCAGGCATTGGGTCTCCCATCAGGTCCTTTATATGGTAAGATAAAACGTGGAGAAACAGTGGAGCTTGAGGATGGACAGGTGATCAATGGAAAAGACTTTGTCGGAGAAAAGAGAGCCGGAAGAATCGTTACTATTTTAGGAGATACCAGAAAAACAGCGAATAGTGTTATACTTGGTAAAAATGCAGATGTCTTAGTGCACGAAAGTACCTTTAATAAGGATGAATCAAAAATGGCAAAGAACTATTATCATTCCACCAGTCATCAGGCTGCCGAGATAGCCAAAGAAGCGCAGGTTAAGCAGCTGGTTTTAACACACATCAGTGCCCGGTATTTAACAAGAGATATTATTCAGCTTGAAGATGAAGCAAAAGAATTATTCCCATTTGTAACAGCGGTTAAGGATATGGATATTCTGGATGTTCCATTCCGAAAATAGAAGCAGGAGGAGAAAAAATGAGGTTTTGGCAGGATTTAAATGATAAGGTGGTTGTAGTAACTGGCGGTTCAGCTGGTTTGGGTGAACAAGTATGCTACGAAGCAGCTTGCAGAGGAGCTGTTGTAGTAGTATGTGCCAGACGTATTAATCTAATCGGTAAGGTTAAAGAGCGCTGTGAAGAGCTAAGCGGCAAAAAAGCGTTTTCTTTCCAGCTGGATATATCTGATCCTGAAAATGTGGATTATGTGATTGGCCGAATAACTGAAGAAGTGGGTGCTGTGGATATTCTTGTAAATAATGCCGGTTTTGGTATTTTCGATAACTTTCTCGATACAGATTTAGATGTTGCACGAAATATGTTTAATGTTAATGTTCTGGGGATGATGGTCTTTACTCAGAAAATTGCAGTGGGGATGGCAGAACGTCAGAGTGGACATATTATTAATGTTGCTTCAATGGCTGGGAAAATGGCAACGCCTAAAACAAGTATTTATTCTGCAACAAAATTTGCCGTTTTAGGTTTTTCAAATGCGCTTCGTCTTGAACTGAGACCTTTAGGAATTGCTGTAACAACAGTGAATCCCGGACCGATCGCAACAAACTTTTTTGATCAGGCGGATCCTTCAGGAGATTATTTGGAATCATTAGGACTCTTCGTCTTAGATCCTCAGCAGCTTGCCAATGAAATAGTGCAGAGTATGGGCACCTATAAACGTGAAATAAATCGACCAAGAATCATGGAAGGTGCAGCACGACTCTACACTCTTCTGCCGCATTTGGGTGATCTTTTGGCGGTAAGTATCTTTAACAAAAAATAGATGGTGGGGGAATTGAGATGAAGAATCAGTGGCGTGTTATAGTAGGGTTTCTTCTTATGTTGGTTATTGTGATTTTTGCTGTGCTGAACAGTCAAAGTGTTCCTGTAAGTTTTGGTTTCGCTAAAATTTCCGGACCGCTTATATTAATTATACTGGGCTCTGCCATTATTGGAGCAATAGTAGGGCTGATTACTTCAGTTACAACAATTTTGGATCAAAAAAAGCGGATTAAGAACCTGATTGAAGAAAGAGATTCATACAAAGATGAGTCTGACAAGCTTGTCAAGGAAGCTGTTGAACGAACAGAGAGAAGCAATGAAAATAAACTGGCTGAAATTCAGCAAAAGTATGATCACTTACTTGAGGAAAAAGGTTTGCCAGTAGAATTAAAAGAGAAGGAAGAGCCTTTTTCAGAGTAAATAAATTAGAATAGGCTAGAGCAAAAGCTTGAAGCATGTCATGTTTGTTTTACTGTTGCTTCGCTCATTGGAACAAGAAAGGTCTGGTATTTTTAGTAATACTCAGCCTTTTTTTGTGCATAAAAAGGCGGACCAAAGATTTTGATTGATTAACATAAGGATTATTGTAGAAATCAATTCTCCTAATTTCAAATGATGGACTTATCTTTAGTTTTGATCCTGATTTTGTTATAATTACTTGGTTAGGAGTGACGATGTGAAAAAATCTAAGTATATATGGAAATATCCTGAAAATCCAGTCTTTTCAGAAGAATTTACAGAATTACTGAATGAAAAAAATATTAGTCCGCTGGTTGGCAAGCTGCTGTGGCAAAGAGGCATACAAACATCTGAACAGCTGGCCCTTTTTTTAACTCCCTCAATTGAAGCACTTCATGATCCTTTTTTAATTTACGAAATGGATAAGGCAATTGAACGAATCCAGCAGGCCGTTGAACAGGGAGAAAGGATTCTGGTATACGGTGATTATGATGCAGATGGTATTACCAGTACTACGGTGATGAAGGAAGCTGTTGAGCTGATTGGTGGAGAAGTAGATTATTTTTTACCCAATCGATTTATTCACGGGTATGGCCCGAATTTGTCTGTTTTTAAAGAAAAGATTGAAAGCGGCATTCAGCTGATCATTACTGTGGACAACGGTGTAGCCGGACATGAAGCTGTAAACTATGCAAAAGAACAGGGAATTGATGTAATTATTACAGATCACCATGAATTGCCCGAAATTTTACCGGATGCCCTCGCTGTGATTCATCCTAAACATCCCAAGGGAGACTATCCTTTTGGTGATTTAGCTGGAGTCGGCGTGGCGTTCAAAGTTGCTTCAGCTTTACTTGGAGAGACTCCCACTGAGTTTTTTGATCTGGTTGCTATTGGGACGATTGCCGATTTGGTTTCATTAACCGGGGAAAATCGGATGTTGGTTCAGATGGGGCTCAAGATGATTCAATCGGGAGATCGTATCGGATTAGATGCGTTGATTCACTCAGCCGGCTTAAAAAAAGAAGAAATTTCTGAAGAAAATATTGGCTTTGCGATTGGTCCTCGTTTAAATGCACTTGGAAGACTGGGAGAAGCAGCTCCAGGAGTTGAATTAATGACGACCTTTGATGAAGACGAAGCATTGAGTATTGCAAAATTTATCGAAGAAAAAAATACTGAACGTAAAAAGATTGTCGAAACAATCACGGAAGAGGCTTTTACTTTACTTGATTTGAAATCTTCTATCCATGTTTTAGCTCAAAAAGGTTGGCATGAAGGTGTTTTGGGGATTGTAGCAGGCCGCATCATGCAGGAAACAGGGAAACCGACAATCGTTTTGACGATTGATGAGAACGGATCAACCGCTAAAGGCTCAGGAAGAAGTGTGTCTACGTTGAATATGTATGATGCATTAAATGAAAAGAGAGAGCTCTTTACTCATTTTGGCGGGCACCATATGGCTGCCGGAATGACACTGCCTGTGGAAAATATTGATGTACTGAAAGAGCAGCTGATTCATTATATTGAGAAAAATGCAATTGACCTTTCACAGGGACAGGAATTGCAGATCGATGAAGTTCTTACAATAGAAGAGACAACACTCTCTTTTATCAACCAGTTAAAGCTGCTCGCTCCTTTTGGAACAGATAATCCGATGCCGAATTTCTCTTATAAAAAGGTGGCTGCTATTCAGGTTCGACAAATCGGGGCGCAGCAAGATCATTTGAAGCTGCAGATAACTGACGGCTCTGCTTCGCTGGATGTCATTGCATTCCAAATGGGTAAAGACGCCAAAGAATTTGCTGAAAACCGTTGTAATATTGCAGGGAAGCTCTCTATAAATGAATGGAATGGTAATAAAAAGCCTCAGTTAATGGCAGAAGACTATTCCATAGAAGATATCCAATTGTTTGATTTAAGAGGGAAAGCGAACCAGCAGCAAGACATTCCAGAGAAGAATACGTTATTTGTTTATTTTCAAAAGGAAAGTGTCAAACTTTTAAAAACTGATATAGGAAATATGCTCTACTATGAGTCGTCTGAGCAGCTTTTATCTGAAACAAACGGGATGACAATTGAACAATTAGTTATTGTCGATTGTCCTGATGAATTGGATGATATTAAACAGTTGATTGAAGGCGTCAATGTCAATCGTATTTATCTTTTAGGTCTTTCCACTGATGAAGCTTATTTGAATGGAACTGGATCAAGGGAGCAGTTTTCAAAGCTTTATTCATTGATTCGTAAACAGGGAACATTGGATGTTCGTTATAAATTGGATACTGTTTCAAATTATCTGCAAATCCAGGAAAAACTATTAATTTTCATGATTCAGGTGTTTTTTGATTTGGGATTTGTTACAATAGAAGACGGCATTTTAAGAAATGTTGATACCCCTGAAAATCATCCGTTGACAGAAAGTGAAGTCTATCAAAAACGATTGAAGAAAATTAAGGTAGAAGAATTTTTACTATACAGCGATCGTAAAGTATTGCTGAGCTGGCTGTTGAACGAGGAGGAAGAATAAGTATGAATTTGAAAGATTATATTGCAAGTATCCCTGATTATCCCGAAGAAGGAATTATCTTTAGAGATATCTCTCCTTTGATGGCAAATGGAGATGCTTATCGTGAAGCAACGAAGCAAATCGTTGATTACGCAAAAGAAAAAAGGATTGATATGGTTGTGGGGCCTGAAGCCAGAGGATTTATTGTTGGCTGTCCGGTTGCCTATGAGCTTGGTGTAGGCTTTGCTCCAGTTCGCAAGAAAGGTAAACTGCCTCGTGAAACGATTGAAGTGACGTACGATTTAGAATATGGTACAGATACTTTAACTATCCATAAAGATGCAATTCTGCCTGGACAAAGAGTGCTGATTTGCGATGATTTACTTGCTACAGGCGGCACAATTAAAGCAACAACTGAATTAATCGAACAATTAGGCGGTATCGTTGTCGGCTGTGCCTTCCTGATTGAGCTGAAGGAGTTGCATGGGAGAGATAAAATCTCTAATTATGAAATTGTAACCTTAATGGATTATTAAACAGTAAAACGGTGTGAGGAATTTTCCTTCACACCGTTTTTTTATAATAGGATCTGCTCGATCTTAATGATATTTTCGGTAGACAGAATATTGCTGACTTTCCTGTCTTCTGCGTTCTTCAGTATAACGTTTTTCATCCCAAAGCATGAACCAGATGATAAAGAGAGGACTGACGATTAGCAATGCAGCTGGTAAGCCCAATGTACCCAAAAAAATACCAATCAACAAAACAAAAAATATAAAGCCGCCACGACGTACTGCTTTCATTATTATCACCTCACGAGAAATTCGAACCTGTGTTCGTATTTATATTATACGAATGTTTGTTCGTTTTGTAAAGTACAAATACTCATTTTTTTATTCTTTTTTTCTGCTGCTGGTGAAACGATCACTAAAAAGAAAGAGGCAAAGGTTATTGAAAAGAAATCTGCTGATACAAGCAGCACTATAGAGGAAGAGCTGTTTGGAAAGTTCTGGTTTAGTGTTGGCAAAGAATATGCGAATGATATAATTTATGGTTATGAACTGGAATTTTAATTTCAGTATAAACGAATAGAAAGGACGGACGTATCGTATACAGGTAAAAAATGGAACTAAAATATTAGAATGAAATAGCAGAAACAATGGGAGCCTACGGATGGAGAAATAATGAAAGCCTATTCTAAAATAAATTTTGAACGAGATCTGTTAAACTTATGGGGAATAAACTCTTAATATATTCAGAATACTGAGTTTGACCTCGAAAATATTGATTTTAAAGACACATTATGAGATGAAAATTACTAAACGGATAGAGAAGCAGCTTCAAAAGCTATGGGCAGCGATGATGGAGAAGTAGAAAAGGGACTACTTCAAAACTAACGGGAAGAACTTATCGAAAGTGGAAAAATAGAGACAAGGTAGTATGGAGATTTATATTTTAGTTTTACAGATAGAAAAATAATGATAAAAAATAAAATGTAATTCTGTATAGAGTTAATTCTTAAGAAAAACAAAAAGACAGCGGCGGAATAATAAAAATAATCCGCGCTATCTTATTTAAGTGAAAAATAAAACTGAAAAAAACATAAAACCTGCTCCGGCCATCACGAATAGATGCCAGACAACATGCATAAACCGTACATTTTTTAAGCTGTAGAATAGTGCTCCCAGCGTGTATGAAACGCCTCCGGAAACTAAAAGTGCCAGACCCGTAAAACTCAAGCTTTCATACAACGGCTTTGCTGCAATCAGACACAACCAGCCCATAATTATATAAATAACAGTTGAAGCATATTTTACAGTATCCTGTTTATGCAGAGTGACCGATTTATAAACAACTCCTGCAATAGCCAATGACCAAATCAATCCAAACAGTGTCCAGCCTAACCACCCCTGCACGCTTAACAGGCAAAATGGTGTATAGCTCCCTGCAATCAATAAAAAGATGGAGCTGTGATCAAATACCTGAAAAACTTTCTTCGCCTTAGTGAAAATCAGACTGTGGAACAGCGTGGAAGAGAGAAACAGCAAAATCAGTGTTGAACCATATAGAGCATAAGAGACAACATAAAGCGCCGAGTCCAAATTTGTTCCTTTTACCAGTAATATGACCAGGCCTGCAATACTCAGACCAAAGCCGATTCCATGGGTAACAGCATTGAGTACTTCATTGACAATTAGATATTTGCGGGAAAATCCAGCTTTTTCCAAGAAATCAACTTCCTTCATTTTAATTTGATGAAAAATTATTTTCGGTCTGTTATACTATATCCATAACTGAAACCATATAATCATTCTATCATGAATGAAGGTTGTTTTTAAAGAAAGAGTGGTTAATTTTATGACAAATGTAAAAATTGTGACTGATTCCTCCTGTACGATGAGAAAGGAAGTACGGGACAATTTAAATATCCACATGATTCCTTTATCCGTTATGATAGACGGTGTTGTCTATCCTGATGATGACCATTTAGAAGGCGAACAGTTTATGCATATGATGGAGGAAGCAAAGGCTTTACCCAAAACCAGTCAGCCGCCAATTGGAGAATTTGTCGAACTGTATGATGAACTTGGAAAAGACGGCAGTGAGATTATCTCTATCCATATGACAAAAGGGTTGAGCGGAACAGTTGAGGCTGCCAGACAAGCAAGCAATCTGACTTCCAGCAAGGTAACGGTCATCGACAGCGATTTTGTAGATCAAGGGCTCTCTTTTCAAGTGATTGAAGCTGCGAAGCTGGCTCAAAATGGTGCAGATACTCCTGAAATTTTGGCTAAAGTAGAGCATGTTAAAGAAAATACAAAACTGTTTATAGGTATTTCTACACTGGACAATCTGGTTAAAGGCGGAAGAATCAGCCGTGCAACCGGATTAATGTCAAATATATTTAATATGAAAGTGGTCATGGACTTTGATCATTCAGAATTAATTCCAGTTATAAAGGGACGCGGCGTTAAAACATTTAATAAATGGTTTGATGAACTAAAGACTGAACTGGAAAAACTTTCTAATATCCGTCAGATTGGGATTTCTCATGCGGATGGTTTAGAACTGGCAAACTATTTCAAAGATGGGCTGCAAAAACTGTTCCCTGATATGGATATTCCTGTTTTGCATACAAATCCGGTGATTGCTACACATACTGGTAAAGGCGCCTTTGCAATAATGTACTATACAAAATAAGAACGTTTAAATTGGATGTTTCAGAAGCCAAGCAGAGACGATGAGTCATCGAGTTGCTTGGCTTTTCGTATCAAGCTGTGAAATGTATCTGTTTTATCACATATTGAGATTGAAGAGCAGGAGGATATCCGAGCTGATAGAGCTCCTGCTCTCTTTTTGAGAATGAAAGAGGGGCTGAAGATGAAAGACTTTTTTCAAAAAAATTGGCTGATGCTTGTAGTTCCTTTTGGAGCGGCTCTGCTTACCTTGCTGTTGCTTTTTTTTATAGTACCTAAAGCTCAGCCTTATTTTAATACACAAAAAACAAGTGTCCCCAATGAGAACAACAAGGATATTATTAAATATGTTGCTATTGGTGACTCCTTAACAGAAGGAGTCGGTGATCTGACAAATTCCGGCGGCTTTGTACCAATTTTGGCTAATGAAATTAAAGATCGATATAATGTAAATGCAGTTGATGTTGAAAACTTTGGTAAAAATGGTGATCGAAGTGATCAAATTTTGAAGCGGATAAAAAAGAGTGAAGATATTCAGAAACAGTTGGGTGAAGCTGATTTAATTACTTTGACAGTTGGGGGTAATGACCTGATGAAAGTAATAAAAGGGGATGTCTTCAATTTAACAGTGGAGTCTTTCAAAAAACCTCTGAAAAACTATCAGGGGCAAATCAGCTCACTCTTGAATGAAATTCGAAAATATAATGAAGCTGCACCTGTATACATATTAGGCATTTACAATCCATTTTATCTTTATTTTCCGGAAATCATTGAGATGCAGCAGATTGTGAACAATTGGAATGATGGAACAGAAGAAACTGTGTCTGAGCAGAATAACATGTATTTTATTCCGATTAATGACTTGTTGTATAAAGGTGTAGCTGGCGATGTCGGTATAACCGGAGCGGAAGAAGACACAAGCTCTAAAGCGATCACGAATAATGCTATTTATGAGGAGGACCATTTCCATCCGAATAATATTGGTTATCAGTTAATGGCAAATGCAGTGAGAGAAATAATGATAAAAACTAAAGACGAATGGCTGTTCAAGGAGAGTGAATGAAGCCTATGGCAGGATCAGAAGAAATAAAATCAAAAAAAACAAAGAAGAAAACAAAAAAGATGAAAAAGACGAATAGTCATCAGAATAGCCAGCCTAAAAAAAAGCTGAACCCATGGAAAATTGCCTGTCTGACAATTATTGGGATTTTAGCTGGAATCATTTTGTTTATAGGAATTAGAGTTACCCAGGTGAGAGAACCAAACATTAATTCATCCCAAACAACCAGTATAGAGGGAACCCCGGTTCTGAGTATCCAGTCCAACAAACAGCAAATCAATTCATTAATTGAATTTTTTTTAAATGAGTTCCAAAAAGACACTGATATTACGTATGACTTTTATCTTGAAAATGAAGCTATGCTGACAGGAACGTTTAAAGTTTTGGGTTATCCGATTCAGTTTAATCTCTATTTTGATCCCTATGTTGTTGACGGAGGTAATGTTCAGCTAAAAGCCAAAAGTCTCTCTGTAGGAACACTAGGGCTTCCTATAAAGGATATTCTGAATTTTGTGAAAAGGGACTACAATTTACCGGGGTGGGTTGAAGTTAATCCCAGTGAAAAATATATATTATTAAAACTAGATGAATTTAGAATGCAAAACGGATTATTTATTCGTGCAGAAAAAATTAATCTGATTGATGATGATATACGGGTGAATCTCTATCTGCCATCAGATAATGAGAAGAACACTGAAACTTCAAACACTTCAGAAGAATAGCAGGAAAGGGGAAGTATTATGACAGAAAAAGCAATTTTTGCAGGGGGCTGCTTCTGGTGTATGATTCAACCGTTTGATCAGCAGCCTGGGATTATATCGGTGACATCAGGCTATACAGGCGGTCACACAGCAAACCCAACCTATGAACAGGTAAAAAGTCATAGGACTGGTCACACGGAAGCTGTGGAAATTATTTTTGATGACCAGATTATTTCCTACGAGAAATTAGTGGAGATTTATTGGCAGCAGACCGATCCGACAGATGCATTAGGGCAGTTTGAAGATCGTGGAGATAACTATCGACCAGTAATCTTTTATCTGAATGAACAACAAAAAGAAATTGCTGAAAAAAGTAAACAGGAGCTGCAGAACAGCGGGCGCTTCAAAGAAAAAATTGTAACAACAATTGAACCGGCGGCTGTCTTTTATCCTGCAGAAGACTATCATCAGGACTTTTATAAAAAAGAGCCGAAGAGATATGAAAAAGCCCATGAGCTAAGAAGCGAATTTTTAGAAAAAAAATGGGAGAAAGAAATAAAATGAGAAGAAGTTTTTATCATTACCTGATCACTTTAAAAGGACCGGCAGCAGATACTGAAACTAAATTTGCCAATGCAGCAGCGAAAGATATTCGTTTCCCAAAGCATTCAGAAGACTATAACGAACTTTCCTCCTATTTAGAAATGGAAGTAAACTATCTGTCCACAATGACTATTTTTGACGAATTATGGGAAAAGTATTTGGAGAATAACAAATAAGGAACCTGACTAGAAAGAGGATGTACCTAAGCTGCTCCATACGACAAGAAGCTGCGCCCAGCTTCAAGCAGCAGATAACATGCATCATCTACTCTGACAAGTGAATCGCAGTGATTTATGACACCAAGAAGGAATTCAAGAAAATGATAAGAAAACTTGCAGGATAACTGGTAGGATGCCTTGTAGGAACTAGACGGCATGTATCGAGGAACGGAAAGAAGCCAGTACCGCAGATACATCGCTTAAATGGCATGTATCGAGGAACGGAAAGAAGCGAGTACCGCAGATACACTGCTTAAATGGCATGTATCGAGGATTGAAGTATATAAAGACTGGAACACCGTTTATTCGGTTTTTAGGGGGCTGTGACATAGGTTTGTTACACTCCCCTTTTCTGTTTTGTTAAAAATGTAAAAATCAAGAACGATTCCTTGCAAGCAACAAATGAATTTCGTTTAATTTACTTTGAAACAGCTTTTTTCATTATCTTTTTCATGGTAAACTAGACTAATCGGTCAATACAGGAGCGAGCAATAAGGAGAGAACAAAAGCAATGAGAAAAAATCATCGTCAAGTACCCTATTATCAATATGTTGTTTCCATTATTTGTACAGCAATTATTGCAGTGGGCGGTTGTTATATTTATTTTAGCAGTCTGTTCAGCAGTTATATTTCTCAGCAGACAAGTGATGCAGGAGACTTGAAAGAGGTTCACGGACTTTATAATAATATTCTGGAAAATTATGTTGGATCAGTAGATGAATCAGAATTGGTTGAAGGAGCTTTAAAGGGAATGATGGAATCGTTGGATGATCCTTATTCTTCTTATCTGGGTGATGAAGAATCATCTGAGCTGAGCGATGAGGTTTCCGGGAGCTTCGAAGGAATTGGAGCTTCAATGGGACTGGTTGATAAAGTACCTACAGTCACTCAGGCCCCTATTGAAGGTTCACCTGCTGAAAAAAATGGATTGAAGGTAAATGATGCGATCCTGCAAATAGACGGTGAGCCTACAGAAGGTCTGACACTGTCTGAATCAGTGAGTAAAATTCGAGGAGAAAAAGGGACGGAAGTTCAGCTGACAATCTTAAGAGAAGGCGAAACCTTTGATGTCATTATTGAGCGAGATACAATTCCGATTGAGACAGTCAGCAGTGAAATTGATGCAAAAAACAGTAAAATTGGTAATATTCGTGTCTCATCCTTTGGCGGAAATACATTTAAGGAATTGAAAACAGCTATTAAAGATCTGCGGAAAGAAGGGGCAGAATCATTTGTACTGGATTTCCGGCAAAATCCCGGCGGTTTGTTGAATCAGGTGGAAATGATGAGCAGCATGTTTTTAGAGGATGGTAAAGTAATTGTCCAATTCGAAGATAAGGATGGTAATATTACAGAGCATACAGCTTCTTCTGAACTGGACGGCGGTTTTAAAGTAAAAGAACCAGTTGTGGTACTTGTCGATGGTGGAAGCGCCAGTGCAGCTGAAATTTTTGCAGCAGCTTTAAAAGAATCCGGCAATGTTGATGTCATCGGAACGACGACTTATGGAAAAGGAACTGTTCAGACTGTAAAAGGAATTACTGATCACAGCAGCTTGAAACTGTCTATTTTGAAATGGCTGACCCCGGAAGGAAACTGGATTCATGAAGAAGGGTTGGAACCGACCGTTGAAGCAGATTATCCGGATTATGCTTATCTTTCTCCCATTTCAAGGAGTGAGGTTCTGGAAGAAGGGAGTCAGTCTGACTCCGTGATGAACGTAAATAAAATGCTGAAAGCACTGGATTATGATGTAAATGAATCAGATGAATTCAACAGCAGTACGAAGACAGCAATTGAGACTCTGCAGTCTGAAAAAGGACTTTCTGTTACTGGTCAGGTAAATCAGGAGACAGCTGATAAGATTGAAGAATTGTTAAAAATCAAAATTCAGATAAACGATACGGCTTATAATAAGGCTGTTGAAAAGCTGGGGAAATAACTGTCTGCTTTAAAATTGTATAAAAGCAGCTGCTTTTGTTATATTACAATGGAGGAAGGTAGAAATTTATGAGAGGGAAAAATAAATATATCGCATGTTTTATTTCTTTTATGAAATTACTGATACCTTCTTTGGTCATATTATTTATTTTGAGAGGTTTTCTATTAATTCCTGTTCCCATTGATGGAAATTCCATGGAGAAGAACTTGAGTCAGGGTGACATGGTTCTAATGGAAAAGTTTACAGATGTCAATCGTTTTGATGTTATTGTTTTCCAATTGCCGAATGGAGAAATTTATGTAAAGAGAGTCATTGGTCTTCCTGGAGATACTGTGCGTTATGAAAACGATCAATTGTATATTAATAATGAAAAAATAGCAGAGCCTTTTTTGGAAGAAAATAAAAGCAAGAAAAACGAAGATGATGTGAAGCCGTATACAACGGACTTTGAACTTTCCAGTCTTCTCAATCAAGATCAGCTGAGCAATGAAAGTTATTTTGTATTGGGGGACAATCGTCGGATGTCAAAGGACAGCCGTTCTTTTGGTGCAGTGGACAGTAAATACATCTTAGGTAAAGCACGCTTTGTCTATTATCCGTTAAGACATATTAAAATCATTAGTTAGGTAGGTGATAAGCATGAATATTCAATGGTTTCCAGGGCATATGGCCAAAGCCCGTCGAGAAGTATCAGAAAAAATAAAATTTGTTGACATTGTTTTTGAGCTGGTTGATGCTCGGCTGCCTTTGTCTTCAAGAAATCCAATGATGGATCAAATTGTTCAGCAGAAACCACGACTGGTTTTATTGAATAAAGGCGATCTCGCAGATAGTGAACAAAGTAAAAAATGGCAGAATTATTTTCAGGAAAAAGGGTTTCATACTTTAGTCATCAACGCACAGCAAAATATCGGAATAAACAAGATCATTCAAGAAGCAAAAAAGGCATTGAAGGATAAAATTGAACGGGATCGAAGCAGGGGATTAAAACCTCGTGCGATTCGTGCAATCTGTATTGGTATTCCAAACGTCGGAAAATCTACGCTGATGAATCGGCTCGTGGGAAAGAAGATCGCTCAGACTGGGAATAAGCCAGGAGTAACCAAGGGACAACAATGGTTGAAATCAGGGAAAGATCTGGAGCTTCTTGATACTCCTGGGATTTTATGGCCAAAGTTCGAAGATCCTGAAATCGGGAAAAAACTGGCTTTGACAGGTGCCATCAAAGATCAGCTGCTTCATTTTGATGATCTGGCTATTTATGGGTTAGAGTTTTTCAGCCGTTTTTATCCAGATCGTATTAAAGAACGCTATGGGATCACAGATGACGAACTATTTTTACCGCCAGCAGAGCTGTTAATGCTGATTACAAAAAAACGCGGCTTTAAAGAGGACTATGATCGATCAAGCGAAATGATTGTTCAGGAAATCCGCAGCGGAAAGTTAGGTACATTTACACTAGATCGTTGGGAAGAGTTAGGAGCAGCAAGGGATGAAGAATGAATCAATCAAGGAAATAAAAATAGCATTAAAGTCTGTTCATTCCAGAGAAGACGAAAGACTGTTAATCTGGCAGCAGGATCAGCGTCTTGGTGTTCAGCAGGCACTGGGACAATGGGAGAGAAACCTGTTAAAAAAGGAAAAGGAAGCAGCAAAGTTTCAGGAGCTTTCCATCTTTGAAAAGGAAGCAAAACAGGAAGGATACCGCCTGATTGCCGGAATTGATGAGGTTGGCAGAGGACCGCTTGCAGGCCCGGTCGTCGCAGCAGCAGTCATCCTGCCGGAGGATTGTAAACTGTTAGGGCTAAATGATTCAAAACAGCTTTCCGCAAAAAAGAGAGAAGAGCTGTATGATCTAATTCAAAATCAGGCGATTTCTATTGGTATTGGGATGGTTGACCACATAGAGATTGATCATATAAATATCTATCAGGCCAGTAAAAAGGCTATGGGGATGGCAATTGAGGATTTGGATTTTATTCCCGACTATCTTTTGATTGATGCTATGGAATTGGATACAAAAATTCCTCAAAAAAGCTTAATCAAAGGAGATGCCCGTTCAATTTCCATTGCTGCCGCAAGTATTGTAGCTAAAGTCTGCCGAGATCGTTTGATGGAAGACTACGCGAAACTGTTTCCGGGATATGCATTTGAAAAAAATGCCGGATATGGAACAAAGGAACACATTGAAGGGATTAAGCATCGGGGAATTTGTCCGATTCATCGAAAAACGTTTGCTCCCGTAAAAAATTATTGCGAATAAAATAAAATAAGTCTTCTTCTGCAAATACTATCTAAGACATAGTATTTGAAAGGAAGGTTTTTTTTATGGAAAAAGAAATCAGGGCATTATTATTTAAGCTTGTCAATTGTCGGGGAATCGGAAATCTGGGACGACTAAAAATTTTATCCTTCATCCTGGAAAATGAATCGATCGAAATAAAAAAAGAAGAAATGCTTCGTATTGGTCAAGTAAAAAGGTACGAATCTTTATTTTTAGAATCCTGGAATGCTCTCTCAGAAAATCCAGAAAAATTACAGGAATTTCAGGCTGAACATCAGTTTTTGACCATTCTGGATGAGCGATTTCCTCCTCTGCTGAAGGAAATCTATAATTGCCCGGCAGTCTTGTTCTATCAAGGGAATATAGAGCTGTTAAAGCATAAATCCATTGCGTTTGTCGGAGCAAGAGAAGCCTCTTCCTATGGAGTAAAAATCGTTCGGGAATTTGTTCCTGCCATTTCAGGGGCCGGTTGGGTCATTGTCAGCGGATTGGCTAAAGGAATTGACAGCCGCTCACATGAAGCTGCGATCAAAAGTCAGGGGCAAACAATTGGAGTTGTTGGAACAGGGCTGGATATTTGCTATCCCAAAGAAAATACTTACCTGCATCGATTAATAGCTAAGGAACATCTGCTGATCAGTGAACATCCCAATGGTACGCCTCCCAGAAAACATCATTTTCCCATGAGGAACCGAATCATTGCAGGACTCTGTCAGGCAACTTGCTTGATAGAAGCCAGACGAAACAGCGGCTCCTTAATAACAGCTCAATCAGCATTGGAATATGGCAGGGAAGTCTTCGTTGTACCGGGAAATATTTTTCTGCCTCATTCAGAAGGCTGTCACACCCTGATATATGAGGGTGCTAAAGCCATTTTTTCGCCACAAAATATTATAGAGGAGCTCAATTTTTTTCGCTAGTTCACTATATCAATCCTTGACAAACACAAAATGAATAGATATGATGAACTACGATTTGTGAGTTTTTATTCTATATATATAGTAGGAAATAGTAAAAAAGGGAACCCTGAAAGGAGCCGCACGTTTAATGGCGTATAAATATCTAGTAATTGTAGAATCACCTGCAAAAGCCAAAACGATTGAAAAATATTTAGGAAGAAATTACAAAGTGGTTGCCAGCGTAGGTCATATTCGCGACTTGCCTAAGAGTAAAATGGGCATCGATTTTGAAAATAATTACGAACCGCATTATATCTCAATCCGAGGAAAAGGCGATGTAATCAAGGGATTGAAAGCTGCAGCAAAAAAAGCCGAAAAAGTCTATCTCGCAGCCGATCCGGATAGAGAAGGGGAGGCCATTGCCTGGCACCTTTCTCACTTACTGGGATTGAACATCAATGATAAAAACCGGGTTGTGTTTAACGAGATCACAAAGGAAGCTGTAAAAGCAGCCTTTAAGGAGCCTCGGGCAATTGATCTGGATTTAGTGGATGCACAGCAGGCACGTCGCGTATTGGACAGAATTGTCGGCTACTCCATCAGTCCGATTTTATGGCGCAAAGTAAAAAAAGGGTTAAGTGCAGGACGTGTTCAGTCAGTAGCTTTAAAAATTATTATTGACAGGGAACATGAAATCCGGAAATTTGTTCCAGAAGAATACTGGAGCATAGACGGTAATTTCCAAAAGGGTCGAAAGAAGTTTAAGGCAAATTTCTGGGGACTGGACGGAAAGAAGAAGAAACTCCCTAATCCTGAAGCTGTTAAAGAAGTAACAGACCGAATGAATGGAAAAGAGTACAATGTCGACAAAGTTGAAAAGAAAGAACGAAAACGCAATCCTGCGTTGCCGTTTACAACCAGCAGTCTTCAACAGGAAGCTGCCAGAAAACTGAACTTCCGTACTCGCAAAACCATGATGGTTGCTCAACAACTCTATGAGGGGATCGCACTTGGAAAACAGGGGACTGTCGGGCTGATTACGTACATGCGTACAGATTCTACCAGATTGGCTGATTCTGCAAAAGCTGAAGCCGCAACATTTATTGAAGAAAAGTACGGCAAAGAATATTCTGCACACGGCGGACGAAAAAGCAAGAATGCTCAGGGAGCACAGGATGCCCATGAAGCTATCCGTCCTTCCAGTGTACTCAGGACACCGGATGAAATTAAACAATACCTTGATAAAGACCAATTAAAGCTGTATACATTGATTTGGTCACGAATGGTTGCCAGCCAGATGACACCGGCTATTTTGGATACAATGAAAGTAACATTGAATCAAAATGGCGTTATCTTTATTGCAAATGGATCAAAGATAAAATTCAAAGGATTCATGCAGGTCTATGTTGAAGGACGTGATGACGGAAAAGAGGATAAAGAAAATATTCTTCCTGACATGGAAGAAGGAGATATCGTACTAGCTGTGGACATTGAACCAAAACAGCACTTTACTCAGCCTCCTGCACGATTCAGTGAAGCGACTCTGATTCGTACACTGGAAGAAAACGGTGTGGGGCGTCCTTCGACTTACGCTCCGACTTTGGAAACTATTCAGCGTCGATATTATGTTAAATTGACCAATAAACGGTTTGAGCCTACTGAACTCGGAGAAATTGTCAACAGTCTGATTGTCGAATTCTTTCCTAAAATTGTTGATGTCCACTTCACCGCTTCAATGGAAGGCAACCTTGATCATGTCGAAGAAGGAACTGAAAAATGGATTGAGGTGATCGATCAGTTCTACAAGCCGTTTGAAAAAGAACTGACAATTGCGGAAGAAAAAATCGAGAAAATCCAGATAAAAGATGAACCTGCAGGATTTGACTGTGACTTATGTGGTCACCCAATGGTCATTAAGCTAGGGAAATACGGAAAGTTTTATGCCTGCAGTAATTTTCCGGATTGTCGCAATACAAAACCAATAGTCAAAGAAATAGGTGTTACCTGTCCGGTTTGCCATGAGGGACAGGTTATCGAAAGAAAATCGAAAAAGAATCGTTTGTTCTACGGCTGCAGCCGTTATCCAGACTGTGATTTCACTTCATGGGATAAACCAGTTGGACGAAACTGTCCGAAGTGTGATCAGTATCTTGTTGAAAAGAAAGTTAAAGGCGGCAAACAGGTCGTTTGTATTAATGGTGATTACGAAGAAAATGTTCAAAAATAATCCTATTAGTTGTTAAGCTTATCGATATAACTCGAAATTTTCTTATAATCGGTTTTTCGCCAAGTCAGGTAAAGCATCTAATTAAAGAATTTAACCCCTTTATATTATAGATTGAAAAACAAAGAACGAAAGAGACCGTGACAAAGTACTTCATGCGACGAATAACTGCAGGAGCACATGCACGAACTTAACTGCGACGAGTAACCGCAGGAGCAAAAGTGTTTACTTTCGAGAACTAGGGGGTAGGGATGCTCACTACTTGCAGACTCTAAACTGTGACGAGCGTTTATGCAAGAAAACATTGAGTCACTTTGTTCTTTGTGATTTAATCCAACAAACCGAAAATTGTCAAGGAAGCTTATGGAAGCGTGTCGCTTTGTATCTGCGGTTTTTGCTTCGTTCCAATTCTCAATGCATCTAAAGGCTGAAATGCCGTTTATTCAGTTTTAGGGGTTCGAGACATACGAATGTCACAGCCCCTTGTTCTTTTCCAAAAAAGCAATAATAATACAGAAACGAGGAAGTAAATGACAAAAACAGTCACAGTTATAGGAGCGGGTCTTGCAGGAAGCGAGGCTGCATGGCAGGTTGCACAGGCAGGAGTACCCGTTACTTTATATGAAATGAGACCAGTTAAAAAAACACCAGCTCATCAAACAGAAGAATTTGCAGAATTAGTTTGTTCTAATTCTCTGAGAGGAAACAGTCTGACAAATGCGGTAGGCGTACTAAAAGAAGAAATGCGGCGAATGGATTCCATCATTATCGGCTCTGCTGACAAAACAGCGGTGCCGGCAGGCGGGGCACTTGCTGTGGATCGTGACAGTTTTTCTCAAACAGTGACTGAACGAATTAAGAATCATCCGCTGATCACTGTTAAGAATGAAGAAATTACTGAAATTCCAGAAGGGATCACGATTATTGCAACTGGTCCGCTGACTTCCGAAAAGCTTTCAGAAGAAGTAAAAGCTTTTAATGGTTCGGAAGGTTTTTATTTTTATGATGCTGCCGCTCCAATTATTGATTATGCAACAATAGATATGGATAAAGTGTATTTGAAATCCCGCTACGATAAGGGAGAAGCCGCTTATTTGAATTGTCCAATGACAGAAGAAGAATTTAATCATTTCCATGCAGCATTAGTGGAAGCCGAAGTGGTTCCTCTAAAAACCTTTGAAAAAGAAAAGTTTTTTGAAGGCTGTATGCCAATTGAGGTAATGGCAAAACGCGGCATTAAAACCATGTTATTCGGACCGATGAAGCCTGTTGGACTGGAAGATCCGAAAACGGGAAAGCGCCCTTATGCAGTTATTCAATTGAGACAAGATAATGCTGCTGCTTCACTTTACAATATTGTCGGTTTTCAGACCCATTTAAAATGGGGGGAGCAAAAGCGTGTCTTTCAAATGATTCCGGGACTGGAAAATGCTGAATTTGTTCGTTATGGTGTCATGCATCGAAACAGCTTTATGAATTCGCCTGAGCTGCTTTTGCCTACTTATCAGTCAAAACAAAGAGAAGATCTTTTCTTTGCCGGACAGATGACTGGTGTAGAAGGCTATGTGGAAAGTGCGGCAAGCGGACTTTTGGCAGGAAGAAATGCGGCACGATTGGCTAAGGGAGAAGAACCTGTTATCTTGCCGAGAGAAACAGCAATGGGTAGTATGGCTTATTATATTACGCATGCAGAAGGCAAGCATTTCCAGCCGATGAATGCCAACTTTGGTTTATTTCCGGAGCTTCCGGCTCGTATAAGAGACAAAAAAGAACGTTACGAAGCACTTGCAAACAGAGCATTGGAGGTTCAAAAAGAAGTGCTGGAAAATATAGAATAAAACTAACTTCTATTACCAAAAAGCAAATTATTTGAAGTTTGCTTTTTGGTGTTTTTTCATTGCAGCCGGAAATTGAGAAGTTAAAGGCTCTTTGTCAAATCGGACTGATAGTATCACCAATGAACATCGGAAGAAGGAATCGAACTCCTTCTCCGGTGTTTTTTATTTGTATTGAATAAGGCCGTTGAGTAAGAAAATTCGGGTACG
>NZ_JAJDJW010000016.1:0-88505 GCF_020567645.1 Enterococcus sp. CWB-B31 | reverse complement strand
TACCAGACTGTCCTGATCAGACTACCACACACCAACTCACAATCAAATCAACAACGGAACGTAGAGATAACAGACATTTTTCACTTATTTCGAAAAGTGGCTAACTTGTTCTTGAAATTTGGGTCTTTATAAAATCACTCATCAGTCCAAATTTATACGAAAAATTATCAATAACTTTCAGTATTCAGGATAAACGAATAGTATGGCTCATGACTGTTTGACAAAGTATCTAAAAAAGACCTTCACTGCCCAAAAGAGCAGGAAGGTCTTTCTTTTACAATTTTTAATGGAGATGCTTCGCTTATTTTGCGGTTGTTTGATTGCCCAGCTGATTTTGCTTTCTGCTTAACCAAGGGAGTATCTTCACATAGAACAGCATAAACACACTGCTGATAATAACTCCTTTAATTAAGTTGAATGGAACAATTGCAGCAGCGATGTAGCTTTCCATTGATCTTCCCAAAAATTCCTGTGCACTGACTCCGTAAAGTCTCAAATACAATGGCGTAATCACAAAATAATTTGCTATGCTCATAAATACAGTCATCATCAGAATACCGGTTACAATTCCGGCTGCTTTGTTTACCAGCTTATGCGAGCCTTTATTGAAGAAATAATACATCGGCAACGTGAACATTGTAGAAGCCAGGAAGCTGGCAATATCTCCGACCATGTTCTGCGGTGACGGTCCTGTCATCAACAAATGCAGCATAGAACGAATAAATGCTGTAACGATCCCAGCAAATGGACCGAATAAAAACATGCCCACCATCACCGGTATGTCACTGAAATCAATCTTTAAAAAAGGAACCGACGGCAACAATGGAAAATCAATAAATTGCAATGCTGCACCAAGAGCAGCTAACATTGCCACGCCAACCATTTTTTGTACCTTACTGTTTCTCATGAAATCCTCCTGACAAGGATCCATCTTCAAACGAACCATTCAAAAAGCGAACTTTCTTTAGATGTTCCGCATTTAAACATCCTCTTACAAATCTTTCAACTGCAGAAAAAAACTCTATTTTTCTGCAGGGAAAAATAGAGTTAGAGTCATCTTATCTGAAAGAAAGCTATTCAAATAAGCCCTATCTTCTTTATCCAGACTTTACTGTCGGTATTGGAATTACACCAATTCGGCTACTTGCAATAAGTAGGTCGTGGACTATAACCACCGGTCGGGAATTACACCCTGCCCCTGAAGACGAACCTTTATTTAATTTTTAATACATCCCAATTATACATCACTTCTGCAAAAAAGCAATAGTTTAGCATCTCACAATCACGACAAAAGCATGAAGAAATATTTTATGAAGCGATAGAAAGTACATGGGCCTTGATCATAAAATTTGCAATTGATACATAATAACCATCTATTTTTTTACTAACTATCCGCTATCAATAAAAGTGAATAGGAAACAGGCTGGCAAAATTCGAGCACAGATTAATTATTCATTGTGCTGCTATTTTGCCTCATTAAGCAGACTGCTGATTTCTTTTTTATTCAAACTGCGATATTCCCCAGGTCTAAGTCCCTGTAATGTCAGATTTCCAAATTTTTCTCTTTTTAATTTTTGCACCGGATAACCTACAGCCTGAAACATGTCTTTGACCTGATGATTTTTCCCTTCATGGATCGTCAGTTCAACAATACCGGTGTTTGTTTTCAAGTCCACTGACAGAATTTGAAAATCTGCCGGAGCCGTTCTGTAACCTTTAACGCGAACACCTTTTTTCAAAGGCTGCAAGTCATGTTTTTTAGGAAGTCCTTTTACCTTAGCCACATACACCTTATTTACTTCGTGGCTTGGATGAATCAGCTTTTGCGAAAATTCTCCGTCATTTGTTAAAAGAATGATCCCTGATGTATCATAATCTAAACGACCAACAGGATAAATTCGCTCTTTAACACTTGGGAAAAAATCCGTAACAACTTTTCTGCCCTTATCATCAGATACAGAGGAAATAACCCCTTTTGGTTTATAAAAAAGATAATAAACATTTTCTTCCTGATAAATCGGCACATCGTCTACCTCAATCAGATCATTTCTGCTGACTTTTGTTCCCAGCTCTTTAACAATTTTTCCGTTGACCTTTACTCTTCCCCGCTCAATATATTCTTCTGCTTTTCGGCGTGAAGCAATCCCGGCATGAGCAATTACTTTTTGCAGTCTTTCCATGTTATTCTTTCTCCTCACTCTCCGGCTCTTCTAGCATCTCTGTTTCAGCAAGTTCATTCTTGTATCGATCAAAAAAGAGATCCAAAGGCAGCTCTTCGTTAATTTCCTCTTCCATATCCTGAATATCTGGAAGTTCATCCAAAGTTTTCAATCCAAAATAATCCATAAAATAATCAGTCGTACCATATAATATTGCCCGACCAGGCCCATCAACCCGACCTTTTTCCACTATTAACTGTTTAGCAGCCAGCTTTTGAATAGAGCCGGCAGACTGCACTCCACGAATTTCGTCCACTTCAACTCTTGAAATAGGCTGCTTATAAGCAATAATTGACAGTGTCTCCAACGCTGCCTGGGAAAGATTATTGGCGATTGGCGACTGAGCATATTTTTTCAGCAAAGGAGCATATTTTTTCTTTGTAGAAAGAACAAACTGATTCCCCACTTCTAATATATTTAATGCCGAACACTCATCCTGTTCATATCTTTTCATCAATTCAGATACAATTTCAAATGTTTTTGCAGTAGGTAGATTTAATAGATATGCCAGCTCTTCCAAGCTGATCCCCTCATCCCCCACTACAAAAAGAACTGCTTCGACTTGACTCATCATCGTCACGTTGTTTCCTCCAAATCATTTGTTGTTTCATTGTTGCTCTGAGCATTATACAGAAAAATCGAACCATAATTTGACTCCTGTTCAACGCGGACCAGATGTTTTTTCATCAACTCGAGTAAAGCCATAAACGTTGTTACAATTTCCTGTTTAGAATAGCTTTCAAAAAAAGAATCCAGTTCGACCGGCTCATTTGAATGCAGCGACCCGATCTTTTCTGTCAGCTCCGCAAGTTTCATCTCAATCGAAACATCCTCACCTGTCACAGTTGTCTGAACCGGCTGACGTTTTTTCCTTTTTTCAAGCATGGAATGAAAAGCCAAAAATAAATCAATGGTATTTAGTTGATTCGGTTTAAGCAATGGCTGTACTTCCCTGTATTCTTCAATATCCATCGGTTCCTTTGTATAGTACAAGCTGCGTTCCGCTTCTTTTTCATGAAGTAATCCGGCAGCATACTTAAATTTTCGGTATTCAAGAAGCTGAGTAACCAGAGCTTCTCTCGGATCTTCTCCTTCGAGTTCTTCTTCATCAGTGACTTCCAGTTCTTGTTTCGGCAGCAGCATTTTACTTTTAATCGCCATCAATGTAGCAGCCATAACAAGATATTCTCCGGCAATTTCCAGCTCCAGCGACTGCATGGCATGTATATAGCCCATATACTGTTCTGTTACAGCAGTAATTGGGATATCATAGATATCGATCTCCAGCTTTTTGATTAAGTGAAGCAATAAATCCAGCGGGCCTTCAAAGATATCTAATTTTATATTGATTTCCTGCAAAATATATCCAACTTTCTACTTTATCAATTCCCTTGTTTCTGCTTCCATTTATCCAGGTATGCCACAGTGGCATTTGTTCCGCTAATCATACAATCACTGTAATTTTCCTGAAGCTCATTTAATAAAAGAAACCCTGCCCCTTCTCCACGTAAAGACGGATTTATACTTATATCATGAAGCACCAGCATTCTTGCAGACTCCTGTTCGATTCCCAGAAGCCCCTGAATATTTTTCTCCTGAGTAGGAATCCACAGCAGCAAACTCAGATTATTGCTTTGCTCATAAATTTCTATTTCATTCAGCAGCGAATGATACTTTTCCATTTTATCATGAAAACTCAGCAGCCCTGCTGCAATCTTTTGATGTTCCTTTCGATAAGGGATCAACATAGGTGTTTCGCCTCCTCTTTAGGCTCTTGGAAAGTGTTTTTTATAGACATCAGCCATTCTTTTCTTGGTGATGTGCGTATAAATTTGTGTCGTTGAAATATCTGCATGTCCCAACAGCTCCTGAACAATTCTTAAATCTGCACCATTTTCCAACAAATGAGTGGCAAAGCTGTGCCTCAATGTATGCGGGGTGATATTTTTTTTAATTCCGGCTTCCTGAACAATTTGCTTAAGATTTTTCCAAATCCCCTGTCTCGACAATGATTTTCCATGGTGATTGACAAACAGCTGCGGTACATTCGAAGGAGACTTAATCAGATTCGGCCTGCCTTCTTCCAAATACTTTTCAATCCAGTAAATGGCATGATCTCCCAAAGGGATAATTCGTTCCTTGTCGCCCTTCCCAATCGTTTGAAGCAATCCGATCGCCAAATGAAGATCTGCCAGCTTCAGTTCAATTAATTCAGTAACGCGCAGTCCTGTGGCATACATAACTTCTAGTATTGCCCGATTTCGAATCCCCAGCGGCTTAGAAACATCCGGTGTTTCAATAAGTTGAGTGACTTCTTCCACCGAAAGAGTATCAGGAAGTTTCTGAGCTTTTTTAGGCGAATCGATATGCTGCATGGGATCATGGTCTGTGACTCTTTCCTGACGCAAAAACTGATGAAAACCTCTCAGTGTTGATATCATACGAATAACCGAGGCAGGAGAATTTTTATCATTGTGAAGTTCCTGAAGAAAATCCAAAACAGTGTAACGGTCAACCGCCTCCCAAGAAGGGATTGCTGCCTTTTCTTTTAAAAAAGTAAAATACTTTTCCAAATCCCGTTCATAACTTTTTCGAGTATTCAGAGATAGCCCTCGTTCTATCTGTAAGTAGTGCAAATACGTATTGATTGTTTCTTCCATTAGGTTATTTTACCTCATTTCACTGTACTATCATAACAATTCACCGAGACAAAGTATAGTTAATTCCATTGATTTTCTCCTGCATCTGCAAAGCCTTGGTGAAAATATCAAAATAAACACAACAGAATCAGAAAAGTGATTACACTAATTCTGCTGCTCAAATTATTCTGTCGCTTATTGCTAAAAAGCTGCTAAAATATCCATTTCTTTATCGGCTTAAGATCGGTTTAAGCAAAATGACTCATTTTCAATCAATATACTGTTCAAGAAAGTTTGAAACCCGCCTTTTATACGTTTCCGAATCTGTCGACATGGCAGTCGCATGCTTGGCGCCTTCAACAACATATTTTTCCTTCGGTGCATCTGTCGCATCATAAACCTGATCAAGCATGGAATAAGGAACAAAATCATCTTTTGTTCCATGGATAAACATTATGGGTGTTTTATTCTTTTTCAGCTGCTTCACTGAACTGGCTTCTCCCAAAAAGTAGCCTGCTCTGATTTTAGTGATACCGCTGGTTACTTCAATTAGAGGGAAGCCCGGTAAATTGTACATTTCTTTTAACTGATACGTGAGCTCATCTTTCGCTGAAGTATAGCCGCAATCCTCCACAATAGCCTTCACATTCTTAGGAAGCTTTTCTCCACTGATCATCATGACTGTCGCTCCGCCCATACTGATTCCATAAAGAGCCAGCTGACTGTCTGCTCCGTTTGCTGCAATCACTTTATCAATCCATTGAAGATAATCTTTTCTTTCAGGCCATCCAAAGCCAATGTAATGCCCTTCGCTTTTCCCATGTCCGCGTGCATCAGGAACAAGAACATTATAGCCCCAATCATAATACATTTTAGCAAATTTACCCATCGTTTCTGCATTTCCCATATAGCCGTGAGCCAGAATGGCATTTTTTGTCGTCTTTTCTTTCGCAGGTAAATAGATTGCCTGAAGTTTCAGACCGTCATTGGATGTTATATTCCAATATTCTCTGTTCGCCTCTTCCTTAAACCATGTTTTTTCGGGAGAGCCAATTTCATCTGTTCCAGGGGTATCATCCTTAATAAAATTCTTTTTTGAAGGAACAACAGCATACTGATAAAAATAAAACCCAGCTCCCGCCAAAGCAATTATCCCCATAATAATAGTAATGATAATCAGCTTTTTCCACATAATTCTAATCTCCAATTTTCCATTTCATTTTTAATTACAGAAGACTGATCTCTTTAAATAGCATCCCAATATCTTCTGCTGCATTGCGTTCTCCTGAGAGTTCCGGTTGCTCTGTTTCTTCAAATATCTTTCCTGTTTGAGCAATTCCTTGAAGTTTTGAGAATAACATTCCGAGTTCTTCTCTCAATGTTATTTCCCTCCGTGCCTCCTTTATTTTATCATTAGATGGAAAAAAATGCTTTTTTACTTTACAGGAAATTTGAAAAAGTATAGTTAAAAATGAAAAGAGCAGAACAAGGTTTTAGTTCACCTTTGTTCCACTCCAGTAATAGAAAGCTCATTTTCTTCCATAAAGCTTTAAATGTTCTATTCTTTATTTTCAATTAGTTTAAAGCTTGACCAAGGACGTAAGAAGTTTAGAAGGAAAAGCTCATCTTCTGATATCCTTCCAACAACGTTAACTCGTCCGTCATTCTTCATTTCTTTTAAAGCAATCTGTGTTTCACCCTTGTATTGCCCATACCCCTCATTATCTATCAGAATATCTCCTCTGATCATGTCTTTTGTGTTATGTGCAGGAAATTCTTTGTCCTTGTAATATATACGTGTCCTTGTTGAACGCAGGATATACTCAGAACGATCTCCCCGGTAGCTGTGCAAATTGTCAAACAGACAAATTCGTTCATTTTCAGTAATATCTGATGCCGCATCAACTTTTAATGTCGGAAAATCAGCATTGAAAGCTTCTGACATTGCTTTTAACTCCGCTTCTGATGCATAGGCATTTCCAATTGAAATATCATCAATCAAGCCAGTTAAAATTAAATGTTTTACCTGAGTGGCAATTTCCAGATCGCGGTGCTCTTCCAGTGAACACAGTCCATCTGAAGTAGGCCATGGACCAAAAGTGGCATCATGTGAATTGACAAAAGCCATTGTATTAATGTTATATTTTCTGAACTGTTCTGAGCAATATACAAAATGATCATAGCTAAGACCTGAGTAGCGATGAGGATAGAAATTGTGAGAGCCCATCAAATTTGCTGTATTTGGTGAGTAATTCATAATATTGTCAACATAACTGGTTCCTGTACTCATATTGATCTCAATTTTGATACCATATGGATTTCTGGTCATTTTTGCTTCTTCACTGCCTGTAAATCCAATATCTAAACGTACACCGTATGCACCCATTTCGTGGAAAAATGACAGGTCATCATAGGAAATATTCAATTGTGCAAATAGTTCAGGATTAATATCAACCATTACTTCCATACCCAAACTGTTGGCATAATCAACTACTTTTTTAAACTCAGCGAGAACTTTTTCTTTATCGTCTTTAATTTGAAGCAAACTGGTAAACACACGTTTAAACCCGTATTTGTGAGCGAGTTCCAAATATTCTTTGTCCTTTTCAAAAGTTGAGCGTTCTGGATAAATCGAAAGCCCTAATTTTCCCATTGTTGCTGCCTCCTAAGTTTTCTTCTTTATTGACATTGATTGTCACTGTTGATTATAACAGAAGCTAAAAAAATGGTCTACACCTTTCCTGTTATTCTCCAGGACAAAAGTATGAAGAAGACACTAGTGAAAATCATACCATTTATTTTCTGAATCCCAAATTTCTCTGGTATTTCCCATTCGCTTTTTTTGATAGCAAATAGTGAGTCAAAAAATACATAGTTACTACGTATCAATTGTAAATTTTCTGATCAATAATCATGTATTTTAGAAAACTTTCTGCAGTTTCTGAAAAATATTTCTTCATGCTTTTGTTGGAGGGCATTCACAGTCTGAAACCACCACTCAATATTATGAATACTTTATTAAGACGGAATAAAATCTGGAGTCTGCAGAAATGAAGCACGTACGCCAACCGAAAGCCCCTTGAAAAGAGCGATCTCTTTTTTTCAAGAGTTCTTCAGACCTATATAGTTCTTCCTATAAGGTTGGAAAGACTTAACTTCTCTCTATCAGTTACCTAAGATAGCTGCTTCGATTACACTTATCAACTATCTATGATTTTGAAGGGATATACATTCAGCAAGCAATTATCTGAATAATGGATGAGTTTAAACTATAAATGAAATTTTTTATGATTTTGTTCTGTTTTTTTAAAATAGTCTGGTAGTCAGGTAGATGTTTTGTTATTATATTTAGGATGACTATATTAAAGGGGATGTATTTTACACATGAAGATCAATAAACTTTTTACAGCAACAGTTTCAATTGCTGCTTCAGTTCTGCTTTTAGCTGCCTGCGGCAATGGTAATGACAGTTCAAGTTCAGCTGACAGTAATTCAAGCACTACAACTGAAAGTTCATCTGAATCAATAGATTTAAATGCGTTGGATCTTCCTCAGCTTTCAGAAGAAGTTGCAGACAACGAAGCCCTGATTGAAATGGTGACTTCAGAAGGTTCCATTGAAATTAAACTGTTTCCTGAAATTGCACCAAAAACAGTTGAAAATTTCATCACACATGCTAAAGACGGCTACTATGACGGACTTATCTTTCACCGTGTGATCGAAAACTTTATGATTCAAGGCGGCGATCCTAACGGAGACGGAACAGGCGGCGAAAGTATTTGGGGAGAACCTTTCGAGGATGAAATCAGCAATCAACTGTACAATTTAAGAGGGGCTCTTTCAATGGCGAATGCCGGACCTGGAACAAACGGCAGCCAATTCTTTATCGTACAAAACTCAGATGATATGTCTGACGGGCTTTTAAGAACAGACAAGCCTGACAAAATTATCGAAGCATACAAAAATGGTGGTACACCTCATTTGGATGGTGCACACACCGTCTTTGGTCAAGTAATCAAAGGGATGGATGTCGTTGATAAAATCGCTGCCAGCGAAACTGACAGCAATGATAAGCCTAAAAACGAAGTAACAATTGAAAAAATCAATATTTTGCAGGAAGCAAAATAAAAAAAATTGATTAGTTGGACGCATCGGGGAATTCACTGTTTGGGTGAATTCTTCCCAGATGCTTTTTTTGTAGTAAAAAGAAAGGCTGAGACAAACATCCCGGCAGCGTTCTTTGCTAACGAATGTTTGTCTCAGTCTTTCAGTATTCATACAGTTATTTATTTGAGAATACGCTTGCCATAATGAAATCATGCTGACGAATACTTTTGAATAGATTCCTCAAGCAATTGGCATACTTCATTCTCTGTTATCCCAGCTGTATTCGTAGTGTACAAAGTAGCAATTCCAGCAGCTGTTATCCATATTTTTTCATGAATCCGCTTTATTAATTCTTCCGCCAACTTCTGATATTTTAGGGATGTCTGAATTTGTTTCTCAAAGTGCTGATAAGACAATTCCTTCAGCATCTTGCCGTATCCATGATGATCAATGTATAAATACATAAAAAGTCGACGATCCTTCTTGGCAAATTCAATGATATTTATCCCAAGATCGATTACCGGGTCTCCTTTTGTTTTATTATAAAAATACTGTTTTTCCAATTGTCCATGAATCATTGTCAGCAAAGTAACTTTCAAATCTTCCATATTTGTAAATTCTAGATAGATCGGCTGTGTTGAGATTCCCATTTTTTCAGCGACATTTCTGGCAGTAATTCCTGAAAACCCTTCCTTTAAAATAATGTTATAGGAAGCATTTAAAATCTGATCTTTTGTATAGACTTTTTTTCTTACCATACTGTCTCCTTTCTATTTTTAACCCTAAAAACACTTCTCTCCACTACCCTCATCCTCATTTTACACTGTTCTTTATATTTTTTTTCTCAATAATTACCAAAAATATGGAAAATGCTGATAATTTGTTTGTTCTATATTGACTATTACTGCTCTTTATAGGTATATTAACTATAGATATTGGTTTAAGGGGGGATTTTTTGATCAAAAAAACTGACAGATTTACATTACTACATACAGAGAAATCAAAATTTCAGAAAAAAAATACGAAACAATCTTATTTTTTTATGCTCTCCTATTCATTCTTTCTAATTTTTATCGGTCTTTTCAGCGGTTCCCTGCCGCTATTATTTGACGGGACATTAAATATACTTACATCACCTAGTCATTTATTGACAGATTACATTGCATTGGGATCAATCAACAGTGCATTTTTAAATAGCGGTATTTTAACCCTGGTCAGTGTTTTATTAACCAGGCGAAACAACATACCGATCACAGGACCGCTTATAGCCGCCCTCTTTACAGTTTCAGGCTGTTCTTTCTTTGGTAAAAATCTTTACAACTCGATTCCAATTATTATTGGAGGATATATTTACAGCAAAATTGTCAAGAAGCCTTTTTCTTCAGTGATTGTTGTCAGTTTATTTGGAAGTGCCCTTTCTCCGATTATCAGCTATATCACATTTGGATTATCTTTACCCCTAATCCTTTCTATTCCTTTGAGTTATATAATCGGAATCTTTCTTGGTATTATTTTACCGCCTCTAGCTTCTCACGTACTAAATTTCCACCAAGGTTTCTCTCTTTACAATGTCGGTTTCACTTCGGGCTTGATTGCTATGCTGTTTACTAGTACACTGAAAATATTTGATAGACAAGTAGATGTTAAAAATCTGGTTTCAACTTCATTTCATGATGAAATGCTCTTATTTTTACTCGTATTATTCAGTTTAATGTTTTGTTCCGGTTTCCTCTTGAATCATTGTTCCATCAAGGGGTTGAAAACAATCAGCCAAACCTCGGGTAAATTAATTACAGATTTCATCACCATTGCAACGGTTGGGCCTACGTTGATGAATATGGCTTTAATGGGATTTCTTCTTACCGGTTTTACTGTGATTTGTCATGGAACAATGAATGGACCGATTATAGGAGCTATTCTATCTGCTGTCGGATTTAGTGCATTCGGTAATCATCCGTTAAACAGTTTACCATTACTTGTTGGCGTTTTCCTGACTGCTCAGTTCACTCCAGCATTCCAAATAGATCAGACGGTGGTTGTCATGGCTGGCATCTTCGGTACCAGCCTGGCACCTATTGCCGGTTACTATGGTCCCATTTATGGCTTAGTTGCAGGCTACCTGCATTTGTCTCTCGTCACGAATGTGAACTTTCTTCATGGGGGATTAAATCTCTATAACAATGGCTTTTCAACAGGCTTTGTGGCAGCAGTGATGGTGCCTCTGCTTGATAATATTTTACAGATTAAAAAGGAGAAAATGAATGCAGGAAAGAGAAAAAGCAAAAAGAATTATTGATGAACTGCTCACTTATTTCTTTTCTAATAATATTGATGATATTCGGATTGGATTGGATTTTACTGAGGAGGGCTTCTATATTGAAATGCAAGGTAAAATTGATGAAGAGCCGGATGGAGTCATGGACTTGCTTGAGCTCTTAAATACACCGAGAGATACAAGCATTGAATCCTATTATGATGAGCTGCTGGGAATCTCTCATCATGAAGAAAAAGATTACCGCTTGCTGGGACTGATGATCGATGAGGCAGAGATTACTTTTGATTCTTCTATTTTTGATATTAAAGTATTTCGAAAAAGATAAAAGAAAACATTCAGATGAATTTTTGTGAAAAACTGAATGTTTTCTTTTTTATCGTTTTTAGTTGTAAACAGCACGCGGACCACCGATAAGCTTAGGTCGGGAAGCCAGATAAGTGGTATGCGCTTTACCGATTTCTTTAACAGAAGTACGAACTGGAATCTGCACATGCTTTACGTGCATGCCGATAAATGTATCACCAATATCAATTCCGCCGTTGCTGACAACCTTTTCGACTATTACAGGCTTTTCAAAAGAATGATACGCCGCTGCTGTTGCAGCACCGCCTGCCTGAAGGGAAGGAATTACTGTTACTATTTCAAAATCAAATTTTTCAGCAACTGCTTTTTCAACAACCAGTGCACGATTGATATGTTCACACCCTTGAACTGCAAGGTTGAGTCCTCGTTCTGTTAATATTGATTTTAGTGTTTCAACAACAACTTGACCCACTGCCAATGTGGAATGTTTGCCGATTCGTTCACCAAGTATTTCGCTCGTACTGCAGCCTAAAACAAATATCTTTCCTTCTTCCATCGGATACTGGGCAAAATATTCGTTCATCCCGGTTTCCAGCTGCCTCTGATAAGTATAAAGCTCTTTTTCCATAACAATGCCTCCTTGTACTTATTATCCTTCAGCAAAATAGAAAAAACCAGTAAAACAATGGATGTTTTACTGGCATAAAATTACTGTCCATCTAAAATATTTAAACGAACTTTCTTTGGTCCATCTGTACGAACGCTGTAAACAATTGTACGAATCGCTTTAGCAACGCGTCCCTGTTTACCAATTACTCGCCCAATATCTTCTTGTGACACAGTCAAATTATATTCAAAAAAATTATCTGACTCTTTGATTTCCAAAGAAACAGCTTCTGGATGACTTACTAACGGACGAACAATCGTTAATACTAACTCTTTCACATCAGTCATTTTTAGTCACCTTATTTCTTTTCAAGTTTAGCTTCATGATGTTTTTTCATCACGCCTTCTTTTGAAAGGATGTTACGAACAGTATCTGAAGGTTGAGCACCTTTAGACAACCAATCCAACACTAAATCTTCTTTTAAAACTACTTCCGCAGGATCTTTTAAAGGATTGTAAGTTCCTACAGTTTCGATGAAACGTCCGTCACGAGGAGAACGTGAATCTGCTACTACAATACGGTAAAAAGGACTCTTTTTAGAACCCATGCGTTTTAAACGAATTTTAACTGCCATTTTCTATTACACCTCCATTAACTTAATCACAAATGCTAGTTTAACAGATTTACCATTAGCTGTAAAGAGTTTTTTCTTGACACCTTTATTTTTGTTGTTTTTCATGGTATTGCCATGGTATAGTGGACTCACCTTGGCAGGGGCATCTTTTTGCCTTAGCTGAATACAGGCTGAACAGGAATTGGGCTGCAATACAAAATTCCAATACATTCTGTATTCAGCTTTTTTATTCCAGATCGTGACTGAAAATTATCGGGGTCTACAAGTTGCCTGTCCCATTGTTGCAGAAACAGCTAGTGGAATGATATGTGTGCAGACATTCAATCTCCGCACTATTTAATCAACTCGATCTCCAGTCTCTGAACATAACCTAGTGCCTGTTCTGCTGAACCGTTAATCGTCTAGAGGCTCTGTGAATTGGATTAGAAACATAACTTATTTTTAATTCGGTCAACATACTAATACTTTAACACATAATAATTATATTGATTTCTCACCTGAAATCCCTCTGATAAATACAATTGGTAGGCAGGAACATTTTTAGTCTCAACTTCTAAATAAATACCAGCAGGATTTTTTTCCTTAATTGAATGAAGGACAGCAGACAGAACTTTTCTGCCTATTCCTTTGCCTCGATAATTCGCATTTACTACAAAGCCGTAAATTCCCCACAAACCAGAAGCTTCCTCCAAACGAATGCAAGCCAACAGTTCCCCTTCTTCTTTATAAATCAATGTATTGATAAGGTCTTCTTCTAAAGGTTCCCTTTCTAGCAAAAGCTCTAAATCAGGCAAATTCACCGATTTTGGTTGAACCAGAGAAACAGCTGCAGACAAGCTGTCAACCAAAGTATCCATTTGAAATTTCATATAATATTCCGAGAAAAGCAGTTTACACTGATTATTAATCAGATATTTAGTCAAAAACAAATGTGAGGAATCTGCAATAAAAAGAATTTCTTTAATGTTATTCTTCTCTGAATACAGCTTAACCTCTTTTAGCAAAACGCTAAGTACAACCTTGGAATCTGGAACAATCATTGTTGCCTCAAGTGATGATGCATCGAAGCTTGTGCACCAGACATACCCCTTCAGTTGATCCCCTTCCCAATAAAGAAGATGTGTTGCATAGGATTTTTCTTCTTCTGAAAAATTAGGATCCAACTTATGATAAACACTTTGTGTGTTTTCAACCTGCTTCAGCAATTCTGACACTTGGCGTCTTTCTTCTTTCGTCAGTTTCCTCTTCCAGATAATTTCATTTTTCAACCAGCAATCCCTCCTCACCTGTTATATCGATTATACGTGACTGAAATTCAGAATACAATCGCCTTGTAAAGCCCTTTTGCTTGCAATAATATAGCATCAGTCCTAGTATGAAGATAGAATCTTTTTCAGAATGGAGGAATTAGGTATGGTAAAAAAAATCGGATTTTTTGTAGGAAGTTTAAGAAAAGGATCTTATACTAGAAAGGTCGCAAATGCACTGGCTGGTCTGCTGCCAGATGGTTATGAAGCTGAATTTATCGATTTGGCGCCTTTAGAAATATACAATCAGGATCTAGATGATGAAAAAAGACCAACAGAGGCTTGGAAAACTTTTAGAAATCAGGTGAAACAGCTGGATGCGGTGGCCTTCTTTACGCCTGAATATAATCGTTCTGTTCCAGGAGTTTTAAAAAATGCTTTGGATGTCGGCTCGCGTCCTTATGGTCAAAATGTCTGGGATAAAAAACCTGGGCTGGTTGTCAGCGTTTCCCCCGGTGCTCTGAGTGCTTTTGGAGCAAACCATCATTTAAGACAGTCACTTGTCTTCCTTAATGTTCCGACATTGCAACAGCCGGAAGCGTATATAGGAAATGTCACTCAATTAATCACTGATGATGGAACGCTTGTTGAAGGAACGATGAGTTTCCTTCAGGTAATTGTAGATGCCTTCATTTCATTTACTGAAGCAAACAGCTAAAATTTATTCTCTCCTTTACCCGTTGTTTACATGATGATAGATAAAGGAGAGTTCTTTTCATATTTTACAAATGATTATCATATCCTAAGAAGAAATTCATTTTCATTCCAATCCTTAGCCAGCATTTTTTTATAAAATACATCCATTCCGACAGCTTCCATCGGTGCGGTAATAAGAATTGAGAGAACCACAACTGTCAACATCATTTCTCCGTTATGAATTCCCATAGTTAATGGAATACTGCCGATTGCTGCCTGAACTGTAGCTTTCGGAAGATAATAGTAATTAAGTGAAAGAATTCTGTCACGATACCTTTCATTTCAGCTGTTATTTTTAGACTGCAACTCATCATGTCGATAACATTCCACAACGTGATCATTGATTATTCCAACCGCCTGAAAATAAGCATAAATAATTGTGCTTCCAATGAACTTAAATCCCTGTTTTTTCATATCCTGACTCGCTGCATCTGATAATTCACTGGTTGCAGGAATCGGTACATTCTTATATTGTTGTGTATCCAGAGGCTTATAATCAACAAACTTCCACAGGTAATCAGAAAAGCTGCCGAACTCTTTCTGGATTTTTTTAACTATCTGAGCATTGTGAATTGCAGCTTCAATTTTTCTGCGATTACGAATAATTTCTTTATTTTTCAAAAGCTCCTCTATTTTATTCTGATCATATTCTGCAACCGTGTCGATATCAAATGAGTCAAAGGCCAGATCAAAAGCATCTGACTTATTCAGTATTGTCTGCCAGCTTAATCCTGCCTGATTGATGTCAAGAACCAGTTTGCGAAACAATAGACGGTCATCATAAATCGGCACTCCCCACACCTGATCATGGTAGAGCTCCATAGTTGAACTGACTTTTGCCCAGTCACATTTTTCCATTTGAATTCCTCCATATAAAATCCATAACCAAACCCACTTTTCTCTAAAAAAGAGGAAAGACCACTTTTTATATCGCTGTCTTTCCCCTCTATTATTAAATTTGCTTATTTTTTCTTCTTCTTTTTTTTCTTCTTGTTTTTCTTGACCATACGATTCATAGCCATTTTTCCAAGTTTTCCTTTGACACCGCCGCCGAACATTTGATCCATTCCCGGAATGTTCATATTGCCGTTGGACATCTGCTGCATCATTTTTTTTGATTCCTTGAACTGTTTAATCATTTTATTGACTTCAACAACTGAATTTCCAGACCCCGCAGCGATTCGGCGGCGTCTGCTTGGATTCAACAAATCAGGATCTTCACGTTCTGCCGGTGTCATGGATTGGACCATCGCTTTTTTGCGTGCCATATCTTTAGGATCTACCTGTATATTTTCCAGCCCAGGCATCCCGCTCATTCCCGGAATCATTTTCAACAGGTCCTCAATAGGTCCCATCCCCATAACCTGATCCATCTGCTCAATAAAGTCATTAAAATCAAAACTGTTTTCCTTCATTTTCTGAGCAAGCTCTTCAGCCTTTTTCTCATCATAGTCCTGCTGTGCTTTTTCAATCAGCGTGAGCATATCACCCATCCCCAAAATCCGACTGGACATTCTATCGGGATGGAAAATTTCCAAATCAGTCAGCTTTTCACCTGAACCGATAAATTTAATCGGCGCACCAGTCACTGCACGAATAGATAATGCAGCACCGCCTCGAGTATCTCCGTCAAGTTTTGTAATAACCACACCGGTGATACCTAGCTGCTGATTGAAACTGTCGGCTACATTAACAGCATCCTGACCAGTCATTGCATCAACAACCAGAAGAATGTCATTTGGTTTGGCAACTTCTTTAATCTGTTGCAGTTCGCCCATCAAAGCTTCATCAATATGGAGTCGTCCAGCTGTATCTATTAGAACATAATCGTTTTTCTTTTCAGCAGCTAGCGCCATCCCCTGTTTTACAATCTCAACAGGATTTGTATCTGTGCCCATATCAAAGACCGGCACATCCAACTGCTGTCCCAAAACTTTCAACTGATCAATCGCAGCAGGGCGATATACATCGGCCGCAATCATCAGCGGGCGGGCATTTTCATTTTTAATCAGCTGATTTGCCAATTTTCCGGCAAAGGTTGTTTTACCTGCCCCCTGCAGCCCCACCATCATTATTACTGTTGGGATTTTAGGCGATTTATTTAATCCAACCGTTTCAGAGCCCAGAGTTGCCGTTAATTCTTCGTCAACTATCTTAACGATCTGTTGAGCTGGCGACAAGCTTTCAAGCACTTCGACACCAACCGCACGCTCTCTGACACGCTTTGTAAAATCTTTTACTACTTGGAGATTGACATCGGCTTCCAGTAAAGCCAGTCGGATTTCTCTCATCATTTCCTTTACGTCAGCTTCGGAAACCTTTCCTTTACGACGCAGTTTGCTCATCGCCTGTTGCAGGCGTTCTGTTAAGCTTTCAAAAGCCATAGTATCATTCCTCTATTTCCTGAATTTGTTCGATCAAAGTGACTAGTGTTTCATCTTTGGGATACGTCTCTGCAGAGTATCTTTTTAGTTTATCGAGTATTTCTCCTCTTACGATATAATCAGAGTATAAATGCAGCTTTCTTTCATATTCCTCAATAATCTTTTCGGTACGTTTAATATTATCATATACTGCCTGTCGGCTGACCTGATATTCTTCAGCAATTTCGCCCAGAGAAAAGTCATCTGCATAATACAGTTCCATGTAATTCATCTGCTTTTCTGTCAGCAAAGTGGAGTAAAATTCAAACAGGGCATTCATACGGTTCGTCTTTTCGATTTCCATGCTTCTCTTCCTCCATCATAATCCCTTTTAGGTTACCGATTTCACTTCGATTAGTCAAGAGTCTTCGTTTGATTTTCAAGAATTTTTTCAAACGAGAGTATCAGCTGATCATAGTAGCTCAGAGCATTCGCACAGAAATCCTTTATTGCGAATGTCTTTCGATCAGAAAATTGCCTTCCCTCTTTTTGAGAGATTCCATCTATTGTGATAGCTGTACGTTTCCCGTAGAAGATTTCTTTGAATTGTTTTAGTCTTATCGGGTATAGTCCAGACACTTCTTCTTCCTGAAGATAAAAAGAGCCTGGTGATAATGCTTTGTTAACGACAAATACATTGGTAAACTCATTATCAACAAAATCACCTAAATCAATTTCTACAATAAATACCCCAAGCTTTTCCGGTTCATCCTGTGTTAATTTTACACCCAACTCTTCTTCTACCTCACGAAATCCGTCCAAAACAGATTCATTTGACAACAAATGTCCTGCAGCAGTAATATCCAGTTGATTGGGAAAATCTTTCTTTTGAAGGGAACGCTGCTGAAAATAAATAATCAGATCTCCCTGATCCATCGTATAGAACCAGCAATGAAACGTTTCATGCCACAATCCTTTTTCATGTGCTTCAGCACGACTTGCTGTTCCAATTTGTTCATATTTTTGATTAAATATTTTCAATTGTTCATTTTCAGCCATGTAAATTTGCTTCCTCCAAAAATTTTTTCCAGTCATTTTCCGGAACAACTTTGATTCCCTTCTGTTCAAAATATGCCGCTGCAACCCCTATCCCGTTCTTGGTTATACCAGAAAAACTGCCATCATAAATTCTCAGCTTGCCGCAAGATGGGCTGTTTTCTTTCATAAGAATACTGATTACGCCTTTTTCCTTCAGCTTTTTATAGGCCTCTATTGCTCCCTGCTTAAAAGCTTCTGTAATATCAATTCCGGAAGCTGTAATCACACGTGCATTTCCCGACCAGACATCTCGGCCGTCTCCAGTACTGATTTCTGAGGGCTCTCGAGGTGTTGATAAGCCGCCCATCACTTCTGGACAGACAAGCACTGCCTTCTTACTATCAATCAGTTTTCTCAACTCAACGATTGGTTTAGCATTTCCGTCATATCTGCAGGAGACTCCTCCCAAACAGGCACTGATTCCAATCAAGCCGCTTCTCTCCTTTTCATGTTTCCTTTATTTTCCTGTCACCAAAAACATAAGAACAGTTTCCATTTGCTGAAAAATAGTCCAGTTGATTTTTCATGAACATTGTTTTTTCTATTCAGTCTATTATACCATCAACTTAAGGTTTCCTACAGAGATAATCCTATTCTGATCCGTTAAAACTATGATAGAATAAAGAAAGACAGAAAGATTATTTTGAATGAGATTGATGCAGGTATCATCAATCGATCCTAAAAGGAGAACCGCAGTCCTTGCCGATTCATCGGCTTAGGAATGGGGCTATCGGACCAATAAAATGACAGTAACCGACTGTTGAGTATTGAAAGGCGGTTGCTTCAATAATTAAAAGGAGAACCGCAGTCCTTGCCGACTTATCGGCTTAAGAATGGGGCTATCGGACCAACAAAATGACAGTAACCGACTGTTGAGTATGGAAAGACGGTTGCTTCAATAATTAAAAGGAGAACCGCAGTCCTTGCCGACTTATCGGCTTAGGAATGGGGCTATCGGACCAACAAAATGGCAGTAACCGACTGTCGAGTATGGAAAGACGGTTGCTTCAATAATTAAAAGGAGAACCGCAGTCCTTGCCGATTCATCGGCTTAGGAATGGGGCTATCGGACCAACAAAATGACAGTAACCGATTGTTGAGTATGGAAAGGCGGTTGCTTTCAATAATTAAAAGGAGAACCGCAGTCCTTGCTGATTCATCGGCTTAGGAATGGGGCTATCGGACCAACAAAATGACAGTAACCGACTGTCGAGTATGGAAAGGCGGTTGCTTCAATAATTAAAAGGAGAACATTCATGAAACACATATTAGTTGTAGATGACGAACCATCCATTTTAACTTTATTGCAATTTACTTTGGAAAAAGACGGATATAAAGTATCCACAGCAGAAACTGGAACTAAAGCTTATGAAATGGCTTTGGCCAATGTCTATGATTTTATTATACTGGATGTCATGCTTCCCGGGATGGATGGTCTGGAGATTACAAAAGCTCTTCGCAGAGAGCGGATCGAAACCCCAATTCTAATTCTTACAGCCAAAGATGATCAGGTAGATAAAATTATTGGACTGGAAATTGGAGCAGATGATTATCTGACCAAGCCGTTCAGCCCACGGGAAGTATTGGCGCGGATGAAAGCAATTTTCCGCAGAATACAGAAACCTATATCTTCAGCTGATACGCCTTCAGAAAACCCTAAAACACAGCTTGTTGTTGGTGAAATTGAAGTTGATGAAGAAAACTATGAAGTAGTGGTGCGAGGACAAAAAATTGAACTGACACCGAAAGAATTTGAACTGCTTGTTTACTTTATGAAGAGAAAGGATCGCGTCATCAATCGGGATACCCTGCTTGAACGAATTTGGCAGTATGATTTTTCCGGTCAAAGTCGGATTGTGGATGTTCATATCAGTCATCTGCGGGATAAGATTGAAAGAGATCCAAAGCGTCCAGCGTATTTATTGACTGTTCGAGGATTTGGCTACCGTTTTCAGGAGCCTAAAAAATGAATAAAAGACAGCGTTTGGAGTATTTTCTGGCCGTTTCATTGATGCTGATTCTGTTTTTTGCCAGCATTTTTACGATTAACTCTTTTTTCAAAAGAGAATTAATGTCTCAACAAGTATCCTATCTTCAAAAGAAAACAACATTTCTAAGTAAACAGCTTACAGACAACGTATTTTTGCAGGAAAGCCTGACCGCACAGGAAAGTAATCTGCTGAAAGAGTATACAGAAAGCAATGAAGAACGAATCAGCCTGCTAAACAGCGAAGGGGAATTGTTCTATGACACAACGGATAAAAACTTGGATGAGACCAGAGCGCAACGACCGGAAATAAAAGCTGTTATTGCAGGTGCTGATTTTGGCTCATCTCATCGTATCAGTACAACCTTAAATGTTGATCTGCTCTATCTTGCATTACCAATAAAATCCGATGGTAAATTAATTGGCATCATTCGAGTTTCTGAAGAAGCAAGTAAATTCTCAGGAAGCATTCGAACCTTTCGTAATTTTCTCATCAGTATTTTTAGTTTGCTGTTTTTAATCCTCACTATTTTTATTTTATTGATGATCCGTCAGAAAAACAAACCATTATTAACGGTACTCCCTTTTTTAAAACGAATGATTAAAGATCCTGAAAAAAATAGATCTATTATTCAGGAATCTTCGGAGTGGAATGAACTTTATGAGACTGCGAATGAACTTAGCCATCAAATGAGCGAAACCTATCGAGCATATACTTCTACAGAAGAACAGCTGCATAGTTTGCTGAACGGGTTAATGATCGGGGTCTTTATCATTGATAAAAATGGTAACTTGGAATTGATCAATGCAGTTATGCGTGACTTTCTAATGTTTACCGGAAAGCCAGCGGAAAAAGAAAGTTACTTAAAAACGATTAACGATCCTACTATGATTCATTTAATTAATCAGGCAATTACTGAAGAAAAAAATGTTCAGCAGGAAATTAGTTTAGCCGGCAGTAATGAAGAAAGAATAATCGATCTGTCACTGCACTATTTTGATAATGATTTTAACAACCATCAAATTTTTGGTGTGGCTTATGATTTATCTCAAGTACGCAGATTGGAAAAAATCCAAAAGGATTTTGTAGGAAATGTTTCTCACGAACTGAAAACACCGGTCACTTCTCTAATCGGTTTTACTGAAACGCTTCTGGATGGTGCCAAAGAAGATCCGGAGACACTAAATCAGTTTCTTGAAATAATTCAAAAAGATGCGTATCGTTTGGAGCGCCTGATTCAGGAAATTATTCTTCTCTCCAGAGATTCAAAAAATTCGTATGAAAAGCAAGCGATTCATCTCTATCCGTTTACAAACGAAATCATTCAATCTTATCAAAAATCGATTGCAGAGAAAAAAATCCAAATTGAAATTGTAGGGGATCAAACGCTGTCCTTCACTACTGTTTATGAGCTGTTCCAGCCTATCATTAAGAATTTGATTGAAAATGCAATTCAATATTCTACTATAGAGGGACACATTACAGTGACTTTTGATACTATAGATCAGCACCTGAATTTCTCTGTACAGGATACTGGTTTAGGCATACCTTTAGAGGATCAAAAACGGATTTTTGAGCGATTTTATCGAGTTGATAAGGCGAGAACCCGTAATTCTGGCGGTACAGGTTTAGGATTGGCGATTGTTCAAAATTATAGTGAACTTCTTGGCGGTACAGTGACCGTTGAAAGCTATCCTGGCATTGGCTCACTTTTTACACTCTCTCTTCCACTATAAAAAAGGTTCTATATTAAAAAATATTGGCAGATTTTCCACCAACACAAAATATTATAGAACCTAAAAAGCAAAGCAGTTAGAAGGAGCGCATAAAAATGCTTCTCCCTCAACTGCTTGTTTATTTACAAATAATTTTTTATTTTCTGATAACTTCAACTGCAATCCCAGTTGTATAGGACATTGGAAAAATTTTTCTCTTTTAATTCTTGATAATTGATAAAGAAATTGCCAATACCAACATCTCCCCAGATAATTGGCCAGCTCCCATTTTTTGATTCACTATCCAATTGAAACAACAGCACATCATGGGTATCATCTGTTCTTGGATCTTGTTGTGTAAAGTATGAATAGCCGCCGATTTTACTGCCGGAAGCTCCTTTAGTCAATTTATTATAGATTTTTTCTTTCTGTTCCTCATTTTCAGCCACATCTGCCAGCCAGTCAAACAGATCTTTCCCAAATTTGTTTTCAAAATCAAAATTATCTCCGCATTGATATTGACTTTCTTTTGTTCCTTCCATTTTGAATTCTCCACTAACCACTTTATAGAGTTCGCCTGCCTCTTCTGCTTCTACCAAAATAGCAAGCTGCTGTTCTCTTGTATATGAACCTTTTGAGCAGTCTTCAAAATACAAAACTCTGAAACCGATCTGATTTGTTTGATCAGAGAAATCTAAACCCATTAAATCATCTGTGTAATCCACATAAAAGCTGAGAATTCCTTTTTGAGGAAATCCATCCAGTTTAGGCAGCTCTTCAAAGTTAATCTGAGCCAACAAAAACAAAGGTACCCCTGTATCTCTGTTTCTTGGATAGTCCTGGTCAACTGGTAAATACCCCACACCGCCAGCCTTGCTTGCAGCCAGATCAAGTGACCCCCTATCACTGATTTTCAGCTTAATAAACTCACGCTTCGTTTCTTTATAACGCTCCCACCAAATCTCAGGCAACAAATCCTTTAATTCATTTTCCAAATCTTCACGTCCCTTCCTCTCTATTGTAACTTTTTCACAAACCTCTGTAAACACTGACTTTATCAAGGGTTCAGATTGTGAATATCGTTTCCGGCTCTCTGTACTCAAAAAAGAGCAGCTTTAGCTGTCCAGTCACGTAGCAGTCGTTAATATTCAGATAAGTGAGTAACCGTAACACTACTCACTTTTTAGTCTTTCAGATTGCCGATAAAGATGTCAATAGTCAAGATGCGGTTTCGCTTTGTCCCTTCGGGCTTGTGAATCACATTCTTATCTAGTAACTCGTTAACACTCTCCACGTTTAGAGCTTCCAGTTGAGTATATTTTTTTACTCTATCCATAAACCGTGAAACATCTAAGCTTTGATTTTCCTACGTAGAAAGGCTCTCTTTGACTATTGAAATGGTTTAGCTAATTGATTCTGTTCTTTTTCTCGTAAGTCTGGCTCATCTTCATAAGGCATTCATCAGTCAGTTTTCCAGATAAATGATCTTCATACAAACGCTGGATAATTCGATCAATTTCTTCATGGCGCCGTTCATCAGAGGTTGTGACAAAGCTTCTCCATGCGACGAGTAACCGCAGGAGCAGAAGTATTCTATCTCAAGAACCAGGTAGGTATCATCTACTCTGACAGGTCAATCGTAGTGATTTATGTCAATAAGTCGGAATATACGAAAATTGTCAAGGAACACTAGTCATAAAATGACTAGCTGTGAATTGATACCTCCCTGGAGCTACTCATATTTTCAGTATCGTTCGACTTATTTCCAGAACTGCTGTCTCTACGCGTCTAACGATTCTCGAGACAAAACATTACGCTGTATCCATTTTTCTGCGTCTACGGTTTTCACTACACTTCGTTTCGATCTCATCAATTTCTAAACGGCAAATTTTTTCATCGAAAGTCTATCTGTCTATTAAAATGGACAGAACAGACTGTAGACAAAAAGGAGCTGGTTTGATTACCAACTCCTTTTTGTCTACAGTCTGTATAGCGGAAAAATAATAATAAGTCGATAAAGGATTCAACTTTCTATTTATAATCGCACACAGTGTATTTTGTTGCAACACAAGGCTATTTATTTATAATAAAGAAAAACAACTGACGGTGATGGTCAGTTGTTTTGGGTTATAGGTTATTTATTCTGACTGCTTTTACATTGCTAATAGAATAATTTTTTTCCTTTCCAAATAGCAGCTTCATATGAATACAAAGTGGACGGAACTGTTGAATAATTCATATATGTGGCAGAAGCCGTCCAACCATTTGATAATATAATGAAATTATTCATTGTTTGCCCTCGTTTACCAGTCATTGTTCCCTGAACAAATACTGTGTGACCTGAAACTCCACCACCATTTGTTTTATTATAAAAGACACTAAGTGCTACAGGATAACTCTGAGCAATAGCATTTTGAATTAACACAAAGCTTGGGGAAGGCGTTGTAGTCTGTGTTAATGTTACACCTTTCTCCCTTGCATAATTAACTAGTGCTGGTCCGATATAACGAGTTTGTGTCAAACCTTCATTACTTGTATAGGCAAGAGTCCATAATCTATCATAAGCAGCTTTATATTGACTTTCTACAGCTGTACTATAAAAATTGTAAGAACTTGCAATTGTAGCTAATGCAACTACCGCACAGGCATACTTTTTGTTAACTTTCAGCGTATAATCCTGAGTAATAGAATTAAACTGTCTAAGGTAGTATACTGAAGACATCTGAAAATCAGAAGGATAATCTATGAAAAACTCAGATGAATGACCATACATTGCTGAAGTAGCGTATTTTTGAGATTCTTCAACAACATTTAAAGCATCCTCAGCTACAGAATCTTGATAGTTCTCAAATTCTTGTAAGGTTAACTCTTCACCATCGGACCTAAATACTTCGTCTTCAACTACTACATTATACTCTGTAGGCATCGTCTCTAAAATTTCAGCATTCGTATCATCACTAACTTCATTTGAAAGCTGTTTTGTCATTTGAGTATAATAATCAGGAACTCCTCGCTCTATACTAAACTGAGAAATATAATCATCTTGCAATCTAAAATCAATGATTACATAGCCATATTGCTCTGTATCTAAATTAAAGGCAATATCATAACCAACCGTTACACCCTCAACATCCCGAATAGGAGTCGTCGAACCGATAGTTAAATCTAGCGTTGGTTCAATAGTTTTAGCAAAATCTAAAGCCAGCCTAGACGCTACCTCTTCATTTCCAACAACTTCCGCTCCTTCTTCAATTTTTGAAACATTATCATCAGAAAACGAAACAGTTTCTGCACGGGCAACATCTAAATTTATAAAAAAAGGTGCTATAACAAAAAAAATACTGAATAAAATTTTTGACCTTTTCATAAAAAATCCCCTATCTAATTTACTTTTTTTATGCTACTTAACGAGTTTATTTTATAAACTCTTGTATCAGAATCAATTGTCCCTTTTCCATATGTTAATTCTATCTGATCATTTACTGTAAACATACTAACGAATTTATTCACACTGTCTAGAGAAGCCGACTCACCATTTTTATCAAAGATAACATCAGAAAAATCTAAAACTAAAGTAGAAAGTTCCTTAGTTTTATTATTCAAAATTAAAATTTCCATCTCATTCTTTTCGGATATATATGTTATTCTACCTTCTAAAATTTCTGGAGGCTGTTCGTCAACATATGAATTCATTTGATAATTTCCTTTCTTGTTAGTACACCCTGCTAAGAATACTAGAATCAACACAACAAATATGAATAGTTTAAAAACCGTTTTCATTTATTTGTATCAACAGCTCCTCACTTATTAATAAATATAAGTTTTACTTTATTATGAGTATATTATTTTGTAAATGACATAAATGTCTTGTTAGAAACATACATATTATATCAAGGGTATTGAAATCCACTTAAAGCGACTGAAAACATCTCCAAAGAGACAATTTCAAATGTTTTGCCTATTAAAAACATTGTATGTAGGAAATAGGATAGCAAGGGAGTAATTAAGATTATGAGCGAAAAATGAATACTGTCAATTTTTTGACGAGAAAATATATTTTTAGATATTTTTGATAAGCTTGGTGCGACAAGTCATTTCAATAACTATTAGTCTGTGTAGAAGCAAAAAAGGTAGCGAAATTGACACTCGCTACCTTTTTTGGGGTTATAGGTTATTTCCGGCTCTCTGTACTCAAAAAAGAGCAGCTTTTCAGCCGCTCTTTTAATTAGGAGTTAGTTATCATTTCAAACAGTTTATTATTTGCTGCCTTTAGTTTTTGGTTACTTCACCATCAACACTTCTTTCTACTTTCATATCTGTAATCGGCAGATAGCCCAACTCTTTAACAATGGTTTGCTGAACATCGTCACTGACCATGTAATCAAGGAATTTCTTTACTCCAGCATCCGGCTCGCCATTCGTATACATATGCTCATAGGACCAGATTGGCCAAGAATTGTCAGCCACATTTTCTTCTTTTGGTTCTACTCCATCCAAGCTTAATGCCAAGGTGGTATCATCCATGTATGAAAATGCCAGATAGCTGATTGCTCCAGGTGTTTGAGCAACAATTTGTCGGACAGTTCCTGAAGAATCCTGTTCTTGCGATTTTACTGCTTGTGCTCCATCAAGTCCCCATTTTTCAAATGTTGCTCGGGTACCACTTCCTGAAGGTCGATTAATCACTGCGATTTCCTGATCTTTACCGCCAACCTCTTTCCAATTAGTTACTTTTCCTGTAAAAATTTCAATCAGCTGCTCTTTTGTCAGCTCAGTTACACCAACATCTTTGTTGGCAACCGGTCCCATACCAACAACAGCCACTTTGTGGTCCACCAGTTTAGAAGCATCGATCCCTGATTTTTCCTCTGCAAATACATCTGAATTTCCAATTGTAACAGCTCCGTCAGCAATTTGAGAAAGTCCTGTTCCGCTTCCTCCCCCTTGAACCGAAATGGAATAATTTGGTTCATCTTCAACAAACTGATCCTTAGCCGTATCAACAAGTGGCTGCAAAGCAGTTGAACCAACAGCTACAATTTTTATCGGATCGCTTGATGTCGAGCCGGAATTAGAAGCTTCACTTCCGTTAGAACTGTTACAGCCTGCTAAAAGCACCCCAGCAGTAATCACTAAAGTCGTTAATAATCCTTTTTTCATTTCGACACTTCCTTCATAATTAGTTACAAGCACAGTCTAACAGGTGATTGTTAATCCTCATCCAACTTTCTGTAAATATCACGTAAAGAATGTAAAAATTAAGTGTAGTCTACTGACTTTAGTCGACTAAAAACAAGAAAGCTCAATAAATCCATGCTGTTCTTATCTTTTGAACAGCTTCGAAAGACAGCTTTCTCTCACCTTGAACTTTCAAAAATGGTTAGCATGTAAATCAGCTGCTTCGATTACATAAGCAAAAAAATGCTGTTTCTTTTTTAGTGAGAAACAGCATTTTATCAATTATCGATTCATATAGACAGCCATACGCTTCATTGCTTCTTCCAGACGTTCCATATCAGCAGCATAGCTGATGCGGATGTATCCTTCGCCTTCCGGACCAAAGGCGATCCCGGGGATAAGTGCGAGTGCGCATTTGTTCGCCAGATCCAAACAGAATGCCATTGAATCTTGTTCATAGCCGTCTGGAATTTTAGCAAAAATATAAAAAGCTCCATTTGGCCGTGCAATCTCAAATCCCAAAGATGACATCCTATCATAGACAAAGTCTCGTCGTTTTCGATACTCTTCCTTCATAATCAGTCCATCATTCATTCCTTCAACAAGTGCTCTGACAGCTGCTTTTTGAGAAATAGTTGATGCAGCTGTAACTAAATACTGATGGACTTTAATGATTTCAGCAGTAAATTCTTTACTGGCGAAGATAAAGCCAATACGCCAGCCAGTCATTGCATGCGATTTAGAAAGACCGTTGATAACAACTGTTTGCTGTGGAATATACTCCGCAATAGACACATGAGAATTATCATAAGTCAGTTCGCTGTATATCTCATCACTAATTACAAATACCGGATATTTCTTTAAAACTTCTGCCAGAGCCTGAACTTCGGCCCGATTATACGTAACTCCAGTTGGATTACTTGGATAATTTAATATGACCGCTTTTACGGACTCCCCATGAACCGCCATCGCCTGATCAACCATTTCCGGTGTTAGCACAAAGCCATTAGAGGTTGTATCAATATAAACAGGGTCAGCCCCAGCCAACGTAATAACCGGTTCGTAGCCAGGATAGATGGGGGCAGGCAACAGTACTTTGTCCCCAGGTTCAAGAATAGCCAGCAAACTTGCTGAGATAGCTTCAGTTGCCCCAATAGTTACTAATATCTCAGAAAAAGGATCATATGAAAGTCCATATTTTTCCTTCATAAAACAGGCTGCTGCTTCTCGAACATCTGAAAGTCCGGCCATACCCGAATAGTGAGAAAAATTATTTTCGATTGCCTGCTGCCCCGCTGTTTTCACATGTTCGGGTGTATTGAAATCAGGTTCTCCCAGGGTCAGCTTCAATATATCAGGAATTGATGAAACTTGCTCATCAAATTGTCGAATAGTTGAGACAGAAATTTTATAAACCTGTGAGTTAAACTTTTGTGTTAAATCCATCATTATCGCTCCTTTTCACTTGCACATTATAGTACCATATTCTTTTTGAAAATGAAAATCCTATTTAAAATCCGAATCATTTACTATCCGTATTCTCATTTTCAGCTTGCAATTAAAGATTCTTTTCTTTATAGTAGAGAAAATTGAACCTTATAGTAGAGAGGCAGTGGACAAATGAAAGGCATTCGAAAAATAGCTCCTTATATACCGGGAACCCAGCCGAATATTTCCGGCATGATAAAAATAAACACAAACGAGAATCCCTATCCGCCATCACCTAAAGTTTCCGAAATCCTTAAGAACTTTAAAGCGGATAAGCTAAAACTTTACAGCTCACTGGATAACCAACCTTTGAAAGAGGCTCTTGCAGCAAAACACAATGTTCTTCCTGAACAGCTGATGATTGGCAATGGTTCTGATGAGGTGCTGGCTTTTTGTTTTCTGGCTTTTTTTAACAGTGGTGATCCGATTCTCTTCCCTGACATTACCTATGGTTTCTATAAAGTCTGGGCAGATTTATTCTCTATTCCTTTTAAAGAGATTCCTTTGAATGAAAACTTTGAAATTGATTTTTCCGATTACAATCAAATAAATGGCGGTCTTATAATCACCAATCCCAATGCACCGACAGGTTTATTTAAAACAAAAAATGAAATCAGAGAATTGTTAAAAAACCATTCTGATGTAATTGTTATTCTTGATGAAGCTTATATAGAATTTGCGGAAGATTCGATGACTTCTTTACTAGATGAATTTCCTAATCTGATTATTATTCATACACTCTCAAAATCCCAGTCACTTGCCGGTCTCCGAATTGGATATGCAATGGGAAATCCTGAATATATTGCTATTTTGGAAAGTGTAAAATCTTCGTTTAATCCCTATTCAGTTGACATGCTTGCTGAAGCACTGGCAACTGCTGCAATTCAAGATAGTGAGTATTATCAAAAAATAACGGGCAAGATTTGCCAAACCAGAGACTGGTTTTCTCAGAAAATTGAGGAGAGCGGCTTCCGTTCTTTACCTTCTCAAACAAATTTTGTCCTTATTTCACACGATAAAGTCAAAATGAATGAGCTCTTCCAATATCTCGAAGAAAAAAATATCTTTGTCCGCTACTTCACCAAGCCGGAACGCCTGAAAAAATTTCTTCGGATTTCTATCGGTACAGAGGAAGAAATGAAAAGAGTAGCAGCTGTATTGGCAAACTTTGTCAGTAAATAACCAAGATTGAGACAGAGAAGCTAGGTCTAATCTTAAGTATTGGATGGAAACTGAAGCAGTTCCATCAGTACAAAATTTAGATCTTTGTTCTGTCTCTTTTGTCTTTTTTAAGTAATCCTTCCGGAAATTTCTTTTAAAGACGATAAAATTTCCTCCGCGCTATTTTTAACCTCTTCCATTTCTTGAGCAAATTTTGCTTCTGTTTCATATACCTCATCAAAAATCCGATGAATCTCCATTGCAGAAATTTCCTGAATATCTATGATTTTCTGATAATAGTTCATCAGTTCCTTGCTGTTTCCCGGAAAATCTATCCCACCTAAAAAATATTGGTCAATACGATAAAAGACATCCCATTTCGTGATATCCCAAAATGGTTCGTCTTCTACTTCTTCCACTAATGTCAGCAGCTGATCTTTGGTACGGTGAGTGAAATCCCGTGTCAAGTCTGTAAAGCTTGTTCCAGTTAATCCATCATAACCATATCCTGCGATGCTGCTGATCATTAGGCTGCCAATGTTTAATCCAAGTATAGAGTTTAGAAACAAAAATACTTCGGAACTGTCGATCCCCTTTTGCTTCTGCAAATATCCTTTTGTTAAAGTCATTGCTCTCTCTATAAATCCGTCAGGCATTTTTGAATAATCTTCTCCATACGCTTTATCTCCACTCTGAACCGCAGACATTACCGAATAGCAAACGTAGCACCAATCCTCTTCACGCATATATTTATTAAAATACAGCAGTAATCTCTGTACTTCTTTCATGGCTGTGCTTTGTTCTGTGACATCATTTAGAATCAACGTATCCTGTTTCGTGACTACAAACATTGAATAGGGAGAATGCCAGGCACCTGCTTTGTGTGCAGCTATATTTCCGCCTACAATTTTTGCCCATTCCAACACAGCCTTTCCTTGGCCAAGCCTCTCCTCCCTTAACTTCTCAATAGTTACATGTTCACTGTTGCTTAGAGCGAAGGAGCTTTTGTCCATGATTCCCAGACTTGTGGTTGAAGAAATATATTTGCGATTGCCGGCTATAGGAAACAATAAAATATTTACAAAGTCATATTCGTTACTAATATTGGTGATTTTATTTTTATTTACTTCAATTTGCTGCTTATATTTTAGTAAAAAGCTCTGATTAAATCCCTGACCGTCAAACGAGTAAACATGTTCTAGCTGCTCACCTCTTAATACACCTATATATTGGGCTTTATTCCCACCTTTTGAGTGCCCGGATACATAGATTTTATCTCTTCCATGTTGAATTCTCATCTTGTCAAAATAATCTAATGCCAGTTTTTGCTGCTCTGTATCTGTTATTTTTGTATAGCCGCCAATCCCATTATCACGCCACTCCAAATCTCCAGCTGTTCCTTTATATAGGATGATTAAATCCTCCCCATACGCAACGGCCGCATTCGTTACCCTCTGAGAACCGCTTTCATTTGCGTATTGTTCATTATTTATATCTCTTACAATCATCTGATGATATATAGATTTATTTTCTTTAATTGTGTGAATGACTTTTTGAAATTCAGTTTTAGACATTTCAGCCGGTTTTCTACTGTCATCCAGATTATCTGAATCAAATTGTACCGCCCATTCATAAATACTCATGTTTTCTGCCTGATTAACAAAATCATTTGTATAAATTATGGCATTCAGAATTAGTAATTCACTTTCTGTCGGCTGTGCCACTACTTATCTTCCCTGCCTTCAGTTCTATCTACTTTTCCCCAAGATTCTCTTAACTCAAAAAGCAGGCTTTCGGTAGGATAGTTATCACCGTTCTTCTTTGTTTCAAATCTGTCATTTTCTATATCCTTCTGGTAATCTGCTTCAAGATACGCATTAATACTGATTATTCCAATAGCAACGTTTTCTTTTTTTATTTTTTCTACTATTTCAAAAAGTTTATTTTCCAGCTTCTCTTTATCCTTTTCTGATGTCACAGGAACATAAAGTACCCCCATAATTGTTGTGCTTTTGTTTGCATACTTCTGAAACTCCGGAAAGGTCGTCTCTTTTGTAAAAAAATTGGGGTAAACCTGGTTATAATGAATAACCAGCTGATATTTATCAAAATAATCTTTTATTATGTCATCAAATAATTCATAATAGAACGGCTTCATCAAATAACCGATATATCCATCTTCATAATGCTGCCCATCTTCATAACGGTAAACAACAAAAGACTCTTCAGGATCGCCTTCTTTTGGATAGGCAAGCATGCTCTCATGGTTCGGTTGAGACCATGAACGATATTCGATTGAATGAGAAATAAATTCTTCTTTATACTTTTCTTCTAAATACTGTAATATTTCTGTCTTAACTTCCTCACGCGATGGCAATTTCTGGTTGATTGTTTCGTTCATCCGTTTACATCCCCCCATTAAAAGTATGTGTACTAAAACAATGGTCACAAAAAATCTTTGCATTTTCGTCTCATCCCTAAATAGTTAAAATTGAATATATCACTCATTTTATAAAACTGCTGACATTCAAAAAGGGTCCTCTTTTCTTATCTTTTTCAGAATAGGCTTACATGTTGTGTTGTCTACATTCTGATTCCATTCATTCCAAACCCATTCCAGTTATTAGCTGCCTTTTACTTTTCTTCTATTTATTCTCCAGTTATTTTTTTAGCCTGTACCTGATCTGTTTCCGTAAATCCTTCAATGATTTCTTCTAAAAATCTGATTGATTTGTCGGTAATTAGTTGAAGCTCATCTGCACCTTTAACAAGAATAGCCAAACACTGGTTTAGCATCTCTGTTGCCTGTCCCTGACTTTGTGTAAACAAATGTTCGGTAACATATCCTCCACAGGAAATTTCATTTACTTTTACACTGATGCTCATCAAGCGATTTTTAAGCAAAGCCATTTCATCAGTCTCTAAACTTATTTTCTCCATCTCATCCTCCTTAATAAATGAATTGATCCTTTTGATCGATTTCTTCAATAAATAAATAGCTTTTTCCGTTTAATGTTTCCGCAAGATTTTCAGCTTTTCCCGCGATACAGGCTATCTGATCAGCAAACTGTTTAAGTCTTGCAGAAATCTGCTGATCCTCTAAAGCCTGCGTGGTGACAGATATAAGAATTTCCTGAACTTCATTGCATATTTCACTGATCGCTATTAAATAGGTGATTAAAGATTTTTCAGCGAAAATAAATTCGGCATCAGCAATGAGCAATTCTTTATTAGCCATATCCCTCAGCCCTTTCCAGCTTCATTAAATTAGTTAAGGAAAATAATTGAGATTCATTTCTGATTCTTTGCTGCTTTAAATCGGTTATCTCCTGTTCCAATTGATAGATGATTCGAGTAATTGCCAAGTGCTCTTCTTCTGATTTTTGATAATATTTTTTACTCTCAAGTATCAGTTTACCCATAAATTCTCTGTACCCGCGATAAAAATTCAGATCGAACGCATCGGATGAAACCTGTTCAATTCTTCTGTTTCGTTCGTAAAAGTTCCAACTGATGTCATCCATCTGTGCAGTATGTTGTTTTTTTAAATGGTATAAGTCGTTCAAATCCTGTTCCTTTTTTCTAATTTGATCCTCAATATCAAAGATCTGCTGCTGTAAAGCTCTATTCTCAAACAAATATTCTTGTTCTTTTATGCTTCTTTTCTCCTTTCCTCTATTTTGATATTAAAAGTCCAGCTTACCGGCAAGTATATGATCTCTTTCTTTCATTACCATGATCGACTCCTTGATTTGCTTCTGCAAAATTTCAATTATTTTTCGCGTCTCTTCAAAGCTTGGTTTTAGGTTCTCAAATCTTTGACAATAGGCTTCAGCTGCACTTCCTTCCCAAAATTGCGGAACTGTTAGGAGCATCTCATCCAAACTGCTTATACACTCTTCATATTTCTCTTCCTGCCTGTAAAGTTCTGAAGAAATGCGAAGTAATTCTGAATAATCAAGCTGTATTCTTATTTTAATCATCTCCTGTCGTAATAAAGATACGCAAAAAATAAATTTTTCAACAGATTATTAAAAATAAATCAAAAATCCAGATTCTCCAACTTAGGAAAATAAAAAAAGACTGAGAAAAATCTCAGTCAAACATCGTATTTTTACTTAGAGATAATTGTTTTTAGCTCATTAATAAAATAAGTTAAAATAGCACTTTTTTGTTGATTCTTCTGATAAATAATACAGATTTTGTTCTCTTCTTCCTGAACAAGAGGGATCAATTTAATCTCCTTCTTGGTAAATCCCGTAAGAATTCCAGAGCCTGAGGCATAAGAATTGGTTTCAGCCAAGATATTCATCAGCGTTCCACGATCGTTCACACTAATAACTGTATCCTGTTCATTTTCTTCCACCAGATCTTCAGACAAATATGAAAATTCACTGCCCTCCTGAATAAATCGAACCTGAGGATAATGTACCAACTGCTCAAGTGTTAATTCTTTTTTATGAGCAAGGGGATGATGATTGCCTAAAAAAATATGAGTATCAAAGCAGCCGACCACATCATATATTAAATTAGTTCCAGATAGGTGGCGTTTAATGCCAGAGCGATTGCTGCTATTTAAATACAAGATGCCAAGTTCACTGTGATAACTTTTTACATCCTCAATAACTTTCAATGTCGTTGTCTCAAAAAGACGAAATTCTTTATACTGATTGCCAAACTTCTGAACTGTTTTTGCCATTATACCACCTAAAAAATCATAATGTTGGGAAGAAATGGAAAAACGTGTTTCTTTTTGCTGATGTTGATAGCGATTTTCAAGCAGAGATAGTTGGGTCAAAATTTTTTCAGCAGATTCTAAAAAGGCAATACCCTCTTCTGTCAGCAAAGCCCCTTTATTAGTTCGTGTAAACAAGTTCACACCTAATTCATCTTCCAACTCTTTGATTCCATTAGAAAGGCTTGGCTGTGTAATAAACAGCTTTTTTGCTGCTTCACGAAAACTGCCATTATCTGCCACAGCCACCACATATTTCATTTGTTTAATATTCATGTGTTTTCTCCATTATTCAACCAAATAAATCTTTCGATTATTTCTGCTTTGTATCGGCCGATTATTAAATTCCAACATATCTTTTTTTAAGTTTTTAACCAGCTGACGATCAATTTCTTCTACTTGTCGAAAAACAAACCATGGAATCGGGCCTTTCGTAGGAGGTGTTGTCAGCGATCCTATGTAATGATAGTGTGTACGCTCATTTGGCAAAAAAAGAACAGGATTAAAAACAAAATCATGTGCTCTTTCACTCACTTCAAGCAGTCTTTTCAATTTAGAAAACTTTTCTGTTTTATCTACAAGTTCAAAAAGACAGCCGACAACCAGATTTTGTCCTTCCTCATTCATATGAACAAGGTGAAATTCTATTGGATATTGAACCTCTTGAAGCAGGTGTTCACTCGGTGTATGAAAGTGAATGTCTGTTAAACGATACTGCTGATTCTGATGAACAACATAGCTTTCTGTATTTGGCGGAACAAAATGCATGGTATTTTTAAATTCCTTTTCGGTAAAGGTTTCCTCTATATAGTGGAATGTCAGGCTGTCTACTGACGATTTTTTTTCATCTATTATTTTTTCTGAAAGCATGATTGGTGACTGATCGGGAAAAGCTGCTCCCTGAGCAAACCAGTCGCACAGAGTATGCCAGTGTTCCGTTCCTCTGTCTCCTGAATAACTCCATTCTACATCCATATTTCTAATTTTCTTCATAAAACCCTCCTGAATCAGAAAAATTTATTTTGATAACTGTAGCGTATTTCAAATTTTTAGTCAACTGATGAATACTTTGCACAGCAAACATGCAGTAAGTTTGCTGAATTGGTTCTAATAAGAGGGAAATGAAAACAGATAGCAAAGCATATATACACACTATAAAAAAGCTTCCTAATATATTTATGTTAGAAACTGAAAAAATTAAGCACGACAAGGAAGAGCTTCGTTTTCAGCACGGTAATTGCTGTTTAAGCAGTTAGAAAATTTGCTGCAACACTATGCAGATACCTTCTTCTGTCCCTGTATTGAATCAATGTGTATATCACTCTAAACTATAGCATTTTTTGAATCATTGTCTAGTGTGCTGACCGAATTAAAATTAAGCTTGGCTTCTAATCCAAGAAACGTATTGCCCATCCAGTAGTATTACATATGAGACTACTGGATAGGCAATGAGTATTTGCTAAAAGTACAGGAGTAAGCTATACAAAAAAATATTAGACATGTGCCAATATAAATGAACAGCTGCTCCTATTATGAGATGAATGTTTACACATAAAAAAATTGTCGTACGTATACAGCTGTCTCTTTGTATATGGAATAAATTTATCCCCTTCAGAGCTTCGCATACTAGTAATCTCTTAGTGATAAACATAAATGGTTGCCCATTTATTTCAACCAGAGCATTACTACCATCTCACTAGTTTATTTATCTTAGTGAGACTGGCAGCTACCTCCAAAAAGTGATTGAATGTTTACACATTCCTCAGATTGTCGGCTCGCATACCATCCCACTAGATATTCCTGCATCAGTGGGACTGGCAATTTCACTAGATATTCCTACAAAAGCGGGAAATCCTTGTATCTATGATTCTCACTACAACTACACTACACTTCGTTTCGATCTCATCAATTTCTAAATGGCAAAGTCACTAAAAATTGAAGGACTTCGTTCGATTCTTGATACAAACGTGTCTACTTGGAAAAGCGTTGGCATGTCTTGTATGTGGTTATAAGACATGCGACGAGCATCCGAAAAAGCGTAGAAGCACGCTTTTAATACAGGTTTAAAGCTGTTTGTTTTTATCATTGAAGTATACAGGTTAACATTTTCTATCATTGAACATTATTTATAAATTATTTTTAATTATAATTTATAACATTGTCAGATCACTGGTCTTTTTTCCATGCCTCCGGGTTCTTTTTCCATTCTTTCAGAAGATCCAAATCTTGCGCTTCTATATAATTTGCCTCCAATGCTGCCTCCAGCAAAGTAGAATAGTTCGTTAAGGTAACCAAATCCATACCATGTGAAGCAAAATTCTCCTGACCTTTCGGCAGTTCATAGGTGAATATTGCTGCCACTCCTAAAACATCTGCTCCTTCACGCTTGGCTGCTTCTGCAGCTTCCAATACACTTCCGCCAGTAGAAATCAGATCCTCGATAACAACCATTTTCTGACCCTCAGTGATTCGACCTTCGATCTGATTGCCTTTACCGTGTTCTTTGGCTTTGCTGCGAATATACACCATAGGCAGATTCAAAATCTCTGCGACCCATGCTGCATGAGGAATACCTGCAGTGGCTGTCCCTGCAATCACCTCTACATCGGGAAATTCAGCTTCAATTTTGTCAGCCAAGCCTTGAGCGATTTCTTTACGGATCATCGGATAACTCATTGTAATTCGATTGTCGCAGTAAATAGGACTTTTAATCCCGCTTGCCCAAGTGAATGGTTCGTTTGGACTTAGGAATACTGCTTCAATTTTCAGTAAATCTTTTGCGATATTTATTGCTGATTCAGTCATTTATTTCTCTCCATTCCATTCTTTTTTAATAGAAAGATATGCCTCATAAGGATTGTCGCTTTTTGTTACTGGTCGCCCCACGACAATATAATCCGAGCCGATTTTTTTTGCTTCCTGAGGTGTCATCACACGTTGCTGGTCGCCAATCGCACTTCCTGTTGGACGAATGCCGGGAGTCAGACAAACGAAATCCTGATTTGTTTTCTTTTTAATCCTTTCAACCTCCCAGGCGGAACAAACTACACCATCAAGGCCTGCTTTTTCAGCACATTCTGCATAGTGCACAACACTCTCTTCCAGCAAAACGCTGATCAGCTGATCTCTCTGCATTTCTTCTTCACTTGTTGATGTAAGCTGTGTAACAGCTATTAAGACTGGCGTCTCAGCACCTTCCTTAGTCCCAGCCTCAAGCCCTCTTTTGGCAGCTTCCATCATTCGTATTCCTCCAGCAGCATGAACATTGGTCATATCCACACCCAATTTGGCTAGACCTTTCATTGCATATTCCACTGTATTGGGAATGTCATGTAGCTTTAAATCTAAAAAAACAGAATGTCCGGAAGCCTTAAGCCATTTAACAATTTCCGGTCCTTCCTGATAAAACAACTCCATTCCCACTTTTACATAAAGCAATTCCTCTTTTGGAAAGTGTTGCAGAAAATCTTCTACTTCCTTTCTTGAAGGGAAGTCCAATGCAACGACAGGTCGGCTGTTCATGACTGATGCTCCTCTCTGACTTCTTTAATTAATTCTTCCAGTGATTCAATTCCTAGTTCTCCCATGCGAACAGGCAATCCCTTAATTAATTTCGGGCAAATATACGGATCAGTAAAATTAGCAGTTCCAACCCCAACTGCACTAGCTCCGGCCATAAACATTTCAAGCACGTCGTCTACTGTCTGGACTCCGCCCATGCCAATAATCGGCAGTTTGGAAATTTTGGAAACCTGATGAATCAATCGAATTGCCACAGGTTTGATTGCTGGTCCTGAAAGTCCTCCCGTACTATTGGCTAAAATCGGACGCCGCGTTTTTAAATCAATCCGCATACCAAGCAGTGTGTTGATCATTGTAAACCCATCTGCACCGCCTGCTTCAATTGCCTGAGCAATAGGAGTAATGTCTGTTACATTTGGAGACAATTTAACATACACGGGAACCTTTGCCACTTTTTTCACCGATTCAGTCAGTTGAAAAGCAACATCCGGATCTGTTCCAAAAGCGATCCCCCCATGCTTTACATTTGGACAGGAGATATTTAATTCAATTGCTTTAACATTGGGCGCATCGCCGATTTTACTACAAACCTCCACATAGTCTTCTTCGCAAGCACCTGCGACGTTGGCAATGATCGGCAAATCATATTTTTCCAAAGCTGGCAGTTTCTGGGTCATCACAGCTTCCAGACCGGGATTCTGCAGACCAATGGCATTTAACATTCCACTCGGTGTTTCAGCTACTCTAGGCGTAGGATTTCCAAAACGAGCTTCAGCAGTTGTTGCTTTTATCATGATTGAACCAAGTTGTCCGATATCATAATAATTTGCATACTCCTCTCCAAAGCCAAAACATCCGCTGGCAGGAATAATGGGATTTTTCAGTTCAAGTCCCGGCAAACTCACGGCTAATGGATTTTTCATCATAATACAACCTCCGTTGCTCTAAAGATTGGACCTTCGTCACAGACTTTAACACTTTTAACACCTGTTGCATCATCGGGAACATGACAGACACAGGCATAGCAGGCACCCATTCCACAGGCCATCCGCTGTTCCATTGACAAAAAGACATTTGGATTATCTGGAAATAACTGAGCTACAGCCTTTAACATGCCATTGGCACCGCACGCGAATACAGCAGCAGGTTCTTCATCTTTTAAAGCATCCAACAATAGATTACCGACATTTCCGTTTATGCCAAACGTTCCATCGTCTGTCGCAAAACGTGTATCCCCTAACGCAATGAACTCATTTTGAAAGTAGGAAACAGCCTTTGAAGCATATCCAAGAAAGTGGACAACCTCAACACCTTTTTCTTTTAGCTGACGGGACAGCTCATATAAGGGAGGAATGCCAATGCCGCCGCCAACAATATAAACCTTTTGTCCGGCTTCCAAAAACGATACATCAAAACCGTTACCCAGAGGTCCCATCACATCCAGTTTTTCACCAACAGACATGTTGGAAAAATAAAGGGTCCCATCACCTTCTGTTCGATAGATAATTGTACATGTTTTCTCTTCTTTATCAATCTGATTGATGCTGATTGGTCTTCTGAGCAGAAAATCTTCGCGCGGGACTTTAATGTGTAGAAACTGACCGGGAATCCCCATCTCATTAACCAGCTCACCAGATAAAGTCATTTGAAAAATCCGCGGTGCCAGTTGTTTCTGTTCAACGATTGTCATCATTTCCTGTTTCATCTGCTGACTCCCTCCATAATATTCTTGTACCTGTTGATCATTCTTTTATCCATCTTTTTTCTCACAATAGAACATCAGCTCAGAGCAAATTCTGCCCAGCCTTGATTCTAAATTGCCTCTGTTGAAAAAGCCCTGGATTCCAATACCTTTAATATGGCATTTGCCGTATCAAGAGAGGTAAATAATGGTACCCCCTGCTCAACAGACTCTCTCCGAATAATAAATCCATCCTCATTTGAAGATGACCGGTCCTTATCCATTGTATTAACTACCACCTGTGTCTGACCACTTCGGATAACATCCACAACTGTTTCGTTGTCTTCCTCTTTATCTTCAATTTTGGATACAGTCTTTACATGAAGACCAGCCTTTTCAAAATATTTTGCTGTACCGGCTGTACCAACCAGGCTATAGCCAATCGCTGTAAACCGTTTTGCCAATGCCAAAGCTTCCTCTTTGGTTTCATCTGCAATCGTAAACAACACTGCACCATAGCTTGGCAAATGAAGACCGCTGGCTTCGAAAGCCTTATAGAGTGCTTTTTCAAGACTGTAGTCTGAACCCATGACTTCTCCTGTGGATTTCATCTCAGGTCCAAGATACGTATCTACTTTTTGTAATTTGGTGAAGGAAAAGACTGGTGCTTTAATATGAACCTGTTTACTTTCAGGATACAGCCCATCTTCATAACCAAGTTCTGTCAATTTTTCACCTAAAATTGCTTTTGTCGCTACCTGTGCCATTGAGATGCCTGTGATTTTACTTAAAAACGGAACGGTGCGGCTGGCTCTCGGATTCACTTCAATCACATAAACCGTTTCTTCATGAATAACAAATTGAATATTCATCATACCAATACAATTTAAGCCTAAAGCCAGTTTTTTTGTATACTCAGTAATCGTTTCTTTAATTGTTTCAGAAAGAGTCTGCGGCGGATAAACAGCCATCGAATCACCTGAATGCACGCCGGCACGTTCAATATGTTCCATAATTCCTGGGATCAGGACGGTTTCTCCATCACAGATAGCATCAACTTCACATTCTCTTCCGACCAGATAGCTGTCTACCAGAACAGGATGCTCAGGTGAAGCCTTTACTGCATGCTCCATATAATCCTCAAGATCACGCTGATTTTCGACAATTTCCATTGCTCGTCCCCCCAGTACATAACTTGGGCGGACCAAAACCGGATAGCCGATCCGATTGGCTACTTCAACAGCCCCCTCTGCACTGACTGCTGTATCTCCCGGCGGCTGAGGAATTTCGAGTTGTTTTAAAGCTTGTTCAAACAAGTCGCGGTTTTCTGCACGATCCAGATCTTCAATCGTCGTTCCAAGAATTTTCACGCCGTTTTTCGATAATGGCTCCGCCAGATTAATTGCCGTTTGACCGCCGAACTGAACGATCACACCCTCCGGCTGCTCCAAATCAATCACGTTCATAACATCTTCAAGTGTTAAGGGTTCAAAATATAATTTGTCTGAGATTGAAAAGTCAGTTGAGACGGTTTCCGGATTGCTGTTCATAATAATTGCTTCATAGCCTGCTGCCTGAATCGCCTTAACGGAATGTACGGTTGCATAGTCAAATTCCACACCTTGACCAATTCGGATAGGACCGGAGCCAAGCACCAGAATAGATGCCTTCTCAGAACGAATACTCTCATTTTCGAATTCATATGTGCTGTAAAAATATGGTGTTTGCGATTCAAATTCAGCTGCACAGGTATCTACCATCTTATAGACAGGAATCAGATTATTATCATATCTGTACTTCCTTATTTCCTGTTCAGTCATGGACCACAGATCAGCAATTTTACGATCAGAAAAACCGTTTTGTTTTGCTTCTTTCAGTGTTTCAAAATCGTTCTTGTTTGCAGCAAGCGCTGTTTCCAATTCCACAATATGCAATAATTTATCAAGGAAGAACAAATCGACCTTCGTTAAATAAGCAAGTTCTTCAATACTATAGCCTCTTCTTAATGCTTCTGACAGATAGAACAGACGGTCATCCTGTGCCTTAACCATTTTTTCAGTCAGTAATTCATCTGAAACCTCTTTTAACTCTTTCAATTCATTGTGATAGGCTCCGATTTCCAGAGAACGAACAGCTTTCAGTAAAGATTCCTCAATATTTCGACCGATTGCCATAACTTCTCCGGTTGCCTTCATCTGTGTACCTAAAAGACGTTCACCCTTTTCAAACTTGTCAAAAGGCCAACGGGGAATTTTCGCAACGACGTAATCCAATGCCGGTTCAAACTCCGCATAGGTTGTTTCAGTTACAGGATTTTTCATTTCATCCAGCGTTAAACCAACGGCAATTTTTGCTGCAAGCTTTGCAATCGGATAGCCGGTCGCTTTACTTGCCAATGCAGAAGAGCGGGAAACTCTGGGGTTAACTTCAATTACATAATAGTTAAAGCTATGAGGATCAAGCGCGAGCTGAACATTACAGCCCCCCTCGATCTTCAAGGCACGAATAATTTTTAGTGATGCATCTCTCAGCATTTGATATTCGTAATCTGATAATGTCTGACTTGGCGCAAATACAATCGAATCTCCTGTATGAATACCCACTGGATCAAAATTTTCCATATTGCAGACCACAATGGCATTATCAGCTGAATCCCGCATTACTTCATACTCAATCTCTTTATAGCCGGCTATACTTTTTTCAATTAGACACTGCGTTGCCGGCGAAAGTTTCAAGCCGTTTTCAGCTACCACTCGCAGCTCTTCCTCATTGTCGCACATTCCGCCGCCGGTTCCGCCTAAAGTAAATGCAGGACGAACGATAATTGGATAACCAATTGTATTGGCGAAAGCAACTGCTTCTTCCACCGTGTGCACGATATCACTTTCAGGAATCGGCTGTTCAAGTTCTTCCATTAACTGTTTGAACAGATCACGATCTTCTGCCTGGTCAATCGCACTCAGCTTCGTTCCCAGCAGTTCAACATTCAGCTCTTCAAGGATGCCTGATGCTGCCAGTTCCATTGCCATGTTCAGACCAGTCTGCCCACCCAGTGTTGGAAGTAACGCATCTGGTCTTTCTTTACGCAGAATTCTCGAAACAAATTCAAGAGTGATCGGTTCGATGTAAACTTTATGAGCAATCTCTTTATCCGTCATAATTGTTGCTGGATTGGAATTGACCAAAACAACTTCGTAGCCTTCTTCTTTCAGAGCAAGACATGCCTGTGTTCCTGCATAATCAAATTCTGCAGCCTGACCAATGATAATCGGCCCGGAACCGATGACCATAATTTTCTTTATATCTGTTCTTTTAGGCATTTTCCTGCTCCTTCCATGCATCCATTAGTTCCATAAATTCATCAAAAAGGTGTAGTCCATCATGAGGACCAGGGGCTGCATCCGGGTGATACTGCACAGTAAAAGCCGGAAATTCCTTATGTCGTACCCCTTCAACTGTACCATCATTTATTTCTATATGCGTGACCATTAATTTTTCTGGATCAACTGTTTTTTCATCCACTGCGTAACCATGGTTTTGAGAAGTAAAATCTATTCTCCCAGTCGCAATCTCTCTGACCGGATGATTCAGTCCCCGATGACCGAATTTCATCTTATAAGTGTCTGCTCCGTTAGCCAGCGAAAAAAGCTGATGTCCAAGACAGATTCCAAAAATCGGAACCTTCCCCTGAATCTGCTGAATCATTTCAATTGCTTCCGGGACATCTTTTGGGTCTCCAGGTCCATTTGTCAGCATCACTCCATCCGGATGGAGATCTAAAATCGTTTGTGCATCTGTATTATAAGGTAAAACAGTCAGATTGCAATTTCTCTTGGACAGCTCACGCAGGATGCTGTGTTTCAAACCAAAATCAATCACTACTACATTTCGTCCGACACCTGGACTCGGATAGGGCTTTGTTGTTGAAACCTGAGCAACCTGATTCTTTGGCATAACTGTCGCACGAAGCTGATCAAATAGATGATTAAAGTCATCCCCTTCATCTGTCAACAGTCCTTTCATGGTTCCAACAGAACGAAGCTTTTTCGTCAATGCACGTGTGTCAATTCCTGCAATACCGGGAATTCCTTTCCTTTTGAGAAATTCATCCAGTGTCATTTGGTTGCGCCAGTTTGACGCCAGTCTTGCATACTCTTTAACGATCACTCCTTTACAGGTCGGCGAAATGGACTCATAATCATCACGATTAATGCCGTAATTCCCTATCATCGGATAAGTAAATGTGATAATCTGACCGTTAAAGCTTTGGTCCGTAATTGTTTCCTGATACCCAGTCATACTCGTCGTAAATACGACTTCACCTACTACATTCACTTCTGCCCCGAACGCTTTTCCTTCAAAAACAGTGCCGTCTTCTAAAATCAGTAATCGTTTCAACGTTATGCTTCCTCCTTAGACCAAACCAGCTTCCCATCAACAAATGTCATCAATGTATTTCCTTTTACTCTCCACCCGACAAAAGGTGTATTTACCGCAAGTGATTCAAATTTTTTATCATCAATGGCTTCCTCAAGTTCTAAATCAAATACAGCCAAATCTGCTGCCGCACCAATTTTCAGTGTTCCAGCTTTCAATCCGAATATTTCAGCCGGTTTCACAGACATCCAATCTACTACTTGTTCCAATGTGAACTTTCCTGTTTCAACAAAGTGAGTGTAAATCAGTTGAAAAGCCGTTTCACTGCCGACAATTCCAAATGGAGCTTTTAAAAATGACTGCTTCTTCTCTTCCAGACCATGCGGTGCATGGTCAGTTGCAATACAGTCAATCGTTCCATCCAACAGCCCTTCAATCAAAGCCTTGCGATCCGCTCTTCCTCTTAAGGGAGGATTCATTTTCCAAAAACCGTTATCTTCCGGGATATCTTCATCAATCAGCAGAAGATGGTGTGGAGAAACTTCAGCCGTTACATGAATTCCTGCTCGTTTGGCATCACGGATAACCCGCACACTTTCTTCTGCAGACACGTGACAGACATGATAGTGAGCGCCTGTTTCCTTTGCCAGTGTGATGTCTCGTGCAATCTGTGAAGCTTCGGTGGCACCGAGAATACCTGGAAGTCCTAGTTTTTCCGATACTTTACCGGTATGCATTACCCCGCCAAACAAAAGCGATTCATCTTCTGTATGTGCAACAAGAGCCATATTGTTTGCTGCTGCTTCCTTCATTGCCAGATACATGGTTCCTGCAGTCTGAACGCCCACACCGTCATTCGTAAATGCAAATGCACCAGCTTCTTTTAAAGCCTTTTGATCCGTTAACCGTTCACTTCTCAGCTCTTCTGTAATGGGTGCATACTGCAGCACCTTTACGACAGCCTCTTTGCTGATAGTCTTGTAGATTTCTTCCAGCTTTTCTGCGGTATCAGGTACAGGATTCAAATTCGGCATTGCACAAACAGTAGTGAAGCCGCCTCTTGCAGCTGCTTTGCTTCCTGTTGCAATCGTTTCTTTATACGTAAAGCCCGGTTCTCTCAAATGGACATGAACATCAACCAGTCCGGGTGTAATCAACTGTCCCTTTGCATCATAAACCTGCTCAAACAGTGCTTCATCAAATTTTTGACCAACTGCAAATATTTTCCCTGCTTCAATCCAAATTGAAGCTTCAGTTAATTCGTTCCCGTTTTCAACAATTTTTCCATTTTTAATTAATGTTTTCATACTTGCCTCCTATGCCTTTCCTGCTAATACAGCTTCTAATATTGCCATTCTCATGTAGACTCCGTTGTTCATCTGCTGAACAATTCTGGACTGAATACCTTCAACCAGAGAATCAGCCAGCTCCACGTCTCGATTAATGGGTGCCGGGTGCATAATAATTGCTTCTTTTTTCATTTTTTTTGCACGTTCAACAGTCAAACCGTGCTGCTGATGGTACTCCTCTTTTGAAAAGCTTTCCGTTCCGTCATGTCGTTCATGCTGTACCCGCAGCATCATCATTACATCTGCTTTTTGGACGACCTCGTCAATAGATTCGTAATCACCATAAACATCAAACTGCGCATCATACCACTCTTCGGGACCAGAGAAATAAATTTCAGCTCCAAGCCTTTTCAGCAGCTGCATATTTGATTTTGCCACTCTGGAATGTGTCAGGTCTCCAATGATACCGACCTTCAATCCTTCAAAATAACCAAATTCCTCATAAATGGTCATCAGATCCAGCAAGCATTGGGTAGGATGCTGACCACTGCCATCTCCACCATTGATAATGGAGCATTGAATCGTTTTGCTTTGAATCAGCTTATCATAATAATTCTCTTCGCCATGACGAATAACTGCTACATCTACTCCAAGAGCCGACATTGTCAGAACTGTGTCATACAGTGTTTCACCTTTTTGAACAGAGCTTGTACTGGCTTCAAATTCGATCACTTCAAGGCCCAGTTTCTTTTCAGCAACATCAAAGCTTTTATGCGTCCGCGTACTATTTTCGAAAAATAGGTTCGTTGCAAAGTACTGCTTCCTGCCGGATTGCCATATTGCTCCCTGTTTAAATTCCTGCCCTCGTCTGATCAATCCCATTACTTCCTGATCACTTAAGGCTTCAACAGTTAATAAGTGCTTTAAACTGACTCGTTCTGACGTATGAATCATTCGTCATTCCTCCTATTATTATGTCTACTCTTTCTTTAGAAACCAGATTTGATTTATCAGACAGAAAATGGTCAATTTTTCTGTCTCATTATTTCGTGTTCTATTACTAATACTAAAAGCTGCATTTACAGCTTATAAACCAATCATTCTACTTCGCTTCGTGCCTTCTCAGGTAAAATCAGATTCAATATGATTCCCAGCATGGTTGCTAATGCCATACTTGTTAATTCAAAGCTGGCAATTTTCAAATACGCTCCGCCAATCCCAATAACCAAAATGGATGATGTGATGACAAGGTTCCGTTTCTGATCATAATCGACTTTGTTGTCGATCAGTATCCGCAATCCGCTTGAAGCAATCACTCCAAACAGCAGAAAGCTGATTCCGCCGATTACCGGACTCGGAATACTCAGAATTAATGCACTGACCTTTCCGATGAATCCAGCTGCAATAGCCAGTACAGCTGCTCCGCCAATTACATAGACACTGTGAACCTTTGTAATCGCAAGTACACCTATGTTTTCGCCATAGCTGGTAGTCGGCGGCCCGCCTGTAAACCCGCCGATAATTGTTGACAGTCCGTCTGCCAACAATGTTTTATTCAGCCCCGGAGATTTAAAGACATTCCGTTTGGTGATTTTACTTAAAACCATCATGTGTCCCATATGTTCCGTCATCGTCACAAACGCAATCGGAGCCATGCTCGTCAGTGCTGCGAGTGAAAATGAGAGATCATAGTCTATGAAAGGCAGCTGAAATGCCGGCAGACTGAACCACCTTGCTTCATCAACCGCAGATAAATCCACAATGCCCATCAGCATTGCAAAAAGATAACCGCAGACGATCCCCAGTAAAATCGGAATCAGACTCATAAATCCTTTCAAATACATGTTGAAAAAGATCGTAATTCCCAAAGTAAATAATGCTACTATGAAAAATTTACTGTCATAAACAGCTTCCCCATTTGCCAGTGTTCTGAACATTGCCTGGTTCCCAGCGGTTGAAGCAAGCCCCAGTCCGATAACCATGATCACCGGTCCAACTACGACCGGGGGCAAAATTTTATTTATCCAGTCTGATCCGACTTTTGAAATAATCAGTGCGACAATCAGATAAACAATCCCCGCATAGATAATTCCCTGTGCCACAGCCGGGTACCCTTGAGTCGCCATCAATGCATTAATTGCTGAGATAAAGGCAAAGCTGCTGCCAAGATACGCAGGTACTGACCCTTTAGTGATCAGGATAAATAATAGTGTCCCAACGCCCGAACTAAATAAAGCGATACTTGGTTCGAGTCCCGTTAAAATCGGCACCAGTACATTGGCGCCAAACATTGTAAATAAGTGCTGCAGGCTTAAGCCCATCCACTGCAGGGCACCTGGTTTATCTTGTATATCCAAAACAACATCTGTATTTCTAAACTTTTTCTCATCCATTTTCTCTTTTTCCAACTTTCTATCCAGCCTATTCTGATTCTTTATTGATTAAAATTCTATCTTTTCCATCCAGCTCTTCCATCTCTACAATGATCTCTTCTTTTAAGGAGGTTGGGATGTTCTTTCCTACATAATCTGCGCGAATCGGCAGCTCTCTATGCCCTCGGTCCACCAGCACAGCTAATGAAATTTTCTTTGGTCTGCCAAGATCAATGATCGCATCCAGTGCTGCTCGAATGGTTCTTCCAGTGAAAAGGACATCGTCTATCAGAATAACCTGCTTCCCTTCTACTGAAAAAGGAATATCTGAAGAATGAAGCTCCGGCTCTTGTGATTCAGGCTCTGCAACATCATCCCGGTATAAGGTGATATCCAGCTCACCGACTGGAACATCAACATTTTCCAGTTGTTTCAAACGTTCTGCAATTCTGGCTGCGATATAAATTCCTCTGGTCTTGATTCCCACAAGAACAATATCCTGAATGCCCTTATTCCTTTCAATGATTTCATACGTGATTCGTGTTAATGCCCGTTTCATTGTTACTGCATCTACAACTTCTTTTCCTTGCATGATATATGCCTCCTTATACATTTTACTGCTTTATTCATTAGGCTGTGGTTTCAAAAACGATTGAAGTACGAATTCTCAGACACGTCCTTATAAAAATACAATTGTTGAGCTTCTTATCCTTTTTTATCAAAGTAGCTTTTTGACAATAAAAAAACTCCTGCCCAGAGGACAGGAGGATAGCTTACATAAGTGTATACTGTAATACACACAGACCTTGATTTAAGCGCACTTAAATATTTTCTGCATGTGTCCTTCTTAGCCTCACGGGACTACTCTTAAAGGAATAATATTCAACTAAAGATAGTGTACCTTTTAATAAAAAATAAATCAATCATTATTTCTTAATTGCTCCAAAGTTTTTTCAAAAACCTTTGGTAACGGCGTTTCAAACTCCATGTATTCACCGGTTGTCGGGTGAACAAAGCCCAGCGTTTTGGCATGAAGGAACTGACCATTCCCTTTCAGTGTTTTTTTGGGACCGTAAAGCGGATCGCCTGCCACAGGATAACCAATATATTTCATATGAACCCGAATCTGGTGCGTTCGACCCGTTTCAAGCTGAAGCTCTATCAGAGTATAGCCGGAAAAACGTTCGACTACCTGAAAGTGAGTGACAGCAGGCTTCCCTGTTTCAATAACTGCCTGCATTTTCCGGTCAGTTTTTGAACGTCCGATTGGGGCATTAATTTCTCCCTTATCGTGCGAAATCTCGCCATGAACCAACGCAAGATATTTTCTGACAGATGTTTTCTCTTTCAGCTGTTCCGCCAGAGACTCATGTGCTTTATCATTTTTTGCCACCATCAAAAGCCCGGAAGTATCTTTATCAATCCGATGGACAATCCCTGGTCGAATAACTCCATTAATTGAGGAAAGATCCTTAATATGATACATCAATGCATTGACCAGTGTTCCGTTTGTATGACCCGCTGCCGGATGTACCACCATTCCTTGAGGCTTATCTATGACAGCAACATCCTTGTCTTCATAGACAATAGTAAGAGCAATATTTTCAGCCTCAATCAGCAATTCCTCAGGTTCGGGAATATCAATCTCAATTTGATCCTTCTGTTTTACTTTATAATTGGATCGAACGACTTCTCCATTTACTCGGACCTGCTGTTCTTTCAACCACTGTTGAATTTGTGAACGTGAATAATCTAAATGCTCACTTAAAACTTTATCTATTCTGCCTGTTTCTGTATTGATTGTTAAGCTGATTCGCTCCATTTTTTCCATCCTTCATTTCTTTCTATTTGACGATTACTGACATACATAATCTGCTGATTCATCTTACTAAATCATTTTGCTTTTTTTCTTTTTTCTGCCCGTTCATCTAAAATCAGGTAGATAAAAATACAGCCAACTCCTATAACTAAGGACATATCAGCAACATTAAAAATCGGAAATTTCATAAAATCCGTCTGTATCATATCCACAACATAACCAAGACGCAACCGATCAATAAAATTACCGAGTGCACCCGCCAAAACCAGACTAAGACCAAATGTAAACCATTTGCTTCCATTAATGTTTTTGAAGAGTAGATATAAAATAACCCCGGCCACGATTACCGTGATTATATAAAAAAAGGTCATCTTCCCTGCCAAAATACTCCAGGCTCCCCCTGTATTTCGAACATATGTGAAAGAAATAAATCCTGAAATAAAATCTTTCGTTTCTCCTAGTTGAATATTTTTCACAGTCAAATACTTGGTCCATTGATCCAAACCAATAATCACTGCGCTAAGAAGCAAATACACTGCTAACAATCCCATCATTCCTTTTCTCCGTTTTTATACAAATCTCTTGGGCGGATAATTCCCAGTAAATTCCCATCTGGATTTCCATCCTTCGTTATTAAAACAGCTTCCAGCCGAACATTTGAAGCAAACATTTCCTCCACCTGAAAAACTTTGGTATTTTCACCAACAAATTCGTAGTTTCCTTGTTTGTAATTGTTTGCAAGTAAATCACCTGCTGTTTTTCCAGCCAGTTTTATTTCTCCTTTTGTACTTTCGACTGCCAGCCAAATTCCCAATCCTCTAACTGTAATAAATCCCTTAAATTTACCCATGTGATAGATTGGAAACTGAGAATACCGTTTTTTGGCGACAATTCTCAAAATTTCCTCCAAGGAAATAGTCATTTCAAAGCCTGTGACGGGCTTTGAAAATTTCGGTAATACCTTTTCAGGTTCAATCAGCTGATGCTCAATTTCAGTGATACGGCTTACCGCCCATTCATTAGGCTCTGCTATAACAAAATCTTTTGATATCCGTTCATGAACAATGGCATTCCTCAGCTGAGCCATCTGGAGAAGATCATTTTCAAATGACGCTACCTGAGATTGGCTCTTTTTTGCCATTCGTCTGGTCATCTCGCTAAAACCCATTGTTGCCGGGTTATTAAGCTGATCTCTCAGCCATTTTTCTATTCGATTAAAACTATTTAAAAACTGCTCAGCATTATGTCCCATCTGTTTTCTCCTTAATTACATATGCTTTTTTGAGTACTGAAAATAAAAAGATACAGTATAAAGCCAAAAGAATCAATACACCCCAATACGAACCCCGAGCAACTAGAATCAGAAAAAAGAAAAATAAATAATTTGAAACCAGAATCGGATTCATTTTTATTTCCAACTCTTTCTCCGCCGAATTATTTGCAAGAAGGAATACATCACTTTTCATAAAATAAAAGCGGACCTGCACCTCAACCTCATTTTCATTTACTTCAACCATTTTTTCTGAATTATTAGTAATGAGAAACCAGCGCTCGCCGTTTTTCATTACCTCAATTGGTGTTGCCATCCCGTAAAAACCGGTCTTCCGTGTAAAATGAACAATCATTTTTATACACCTCCATGCAACTCTTATCAAGTATATACTAAATGAAACAGCTAGAAAAGAAAAAAACAAGGATTATTCCCGCATCGGAACATCCTTTTCTTTAATCATTTTCTATTTATTATTTTAATTCCTTCATGATTTAAGCATTTTTCTTCTATAAACTTTCTCAAAAGCGAAAATTATGCACAAAAATAGTCTGACAAGCATCTTTCTCTTCGTTTCCATACACATCAGAATTGAGGTTCTTATGTCCACTCAATCCAACAATTATCAGATACCTGCCAGACCATATTCAGTTGGTAAGGAGTTTCTCAAATTCCCACGTTCCTTTCAGCTTTGCCATCTTCGGCTCCCATTTTACGATGTTCTCTCAACATCTGTTTCACTATTCCTCCGCCATAACTCTGCGGCATTATTAGGGAATTTCTATTACCCCTTACATCTATTTTATACCATATTCCAAATCGTTTTGCAAGCGCTTTAACTCGGATGATTCAGATTATTTTTATTGCCTCCACGCTATAAAAAATTCTAGGAAAAAAAGTGCATTAACACTGCTTTTCCCAGAATAAATATCTGCATTGTGCTTGATTTATTTAGAATAATCCGATCGCATTTCCGTCTTTATCAATATCCATATTTAACGCAGCAGGTTTTTTAGGCAGCCCCGGCATCGTCATAACATCCCCAATCAACGCGACAATAAACCCTGCGCCCAGTTTAGGAACCAGTTCACGAATTGTAACAGTAAAGCCTTCAGGCGCTCCCAACTTTGTCGGATCATCTGAAAGAGAATATTGCGTTTTTGCCATACAAACAGGCAAACGATCCCAGCCATATCTTGTAAATGTTTCCAGTTGTTTCTGCGCCTTCGGAGAAAATGAAACGCCTTCTCCTCCATAAATTTTCGTGACAATAGTTTCAATTTTTTCTTCCAATCCGATACCCATCGAATAAATTGTACGGAAATTGGACATTTGAGTATCAAGCGTGTGAAGCACTGCTTTAGCCAGTGCCTCTCCTCCTTCCGCCCCTTTTTCCCAAACCTGAGTCAGTTCAACTGGAACGCCAGCTTTACTGCACAATTCAAGCAGAATTTCCACTTCTTTTTTTGTGTCGCTCACAAATTCGTTAATGGCAACAACAACAGGCAATCCATAGCTTTCCATGTTTTCGATATGCTTTTTGAGATTTGCAAAGCCTTTTTTCAAAGCAAATACATTTTCCGTTCCCAATTCATTTTTTGCAACACCGCCATGCATCTTCAACGCACGAATTGTAGCTACAATAACTACTGCGTCAGGAGCTTTATTTAAATTCGGCACCTTAATATCCAAGAATTTTTCTCCACCCAAATCTGCACCAAACCCTGCTTCTGTAACAACATAGTCGCCTAATTTCAAAGCCGTTTTGGTAGCCAGAACACTGTTGCAGCCATGGGCAATATTTGCAAACGGTCCGCCATGCACAAGAGCTGCAGTCCCATAAATTGTCTGAACAAGGTTCGGCTTGATCGCATCTTTAAGCAAAAGAGCGAGTGCTCCCTGAACTTCTAAATCATTCACTGTTACAGGCTCGCGATCGAATGTATAACCGATAACAATATTTCCCAGACGAAGTTTTAAATCCTCCAGATGAGATGCAAGACAAAGAATAGCCATGATCTCACTGGCTACAGTAATATCAAATCCATCTTCTCTTGGTACTCCCTGAATCGGACCGCCTAAACCTACAATAACATGTCTGAGTTCCCGATCATTTAGATCCACGACCCGTTTCCAGATTATTCTTCTAACATCAATGTTCAATTCGTTTCCCTGCTGAATGTGATTATCCAACAACGCAGATAACGCATTGTTTGCCGTAGTAATGGCATGCATATCCCCGGTGAAATGCAGATTAATATCCTCCATTGGTAAAACCTGAGCATAGCCTCCGCCGGTTGCTCCGCCTTTGATTCCCATAACTGGTCCTAAAGAAGGCTCTCTTAAAGCAATAACTGTTTTCTTGCCAATTCGGTTTAGTGCATCCCCCAAACCAATTGTAACTGTAGATTTTCCTTCCCCTGCAGGAGTAGGGTTAATTGATGTCACTAAAATCAGTTTACCATCATCATTTCGTTCAAATTTTTTTATTGCTGGAAAATCAACTTTTGCCTTGTACTTTCCATGAAGTTCCAAATCATCCCCGCTTAAACCTATCGTTTCTGCAACTTTTTCAATTGGCAGAAGCTCTATTTCTTGTGAAATTTCAATATCTGTCTTCATTTTTACCTCTTTTCCCGAACTTTTATAAATATAAAATGCTTTTCGTTAAGTTATTTACTATTATAACGGTTATTTTTGTAGTTTTCCACGTTTATATTCTCCTATTCCAAAATGTTGACGTTTTCCTGTATAGTCTTTATAATTAGACTAGTTTCAAATTTTAAAGGGAGCGTGAAGCGAATGGAAAAAGGATTCGTCAAATGGTTTGACAATAGAAAAGGCTATGGATTTCTATCATATAATGAAGATGAAGAAATTTTCGTTCATTTCACTGCTATTGAAGAAGAAGGATTTAAACAACTGGAAGAAAATCAGGAAGTTACCTTTGAAGTTGTTCAGGGAAATCGCGGTCTTCAGGCTGCGCATGTAAAGAAAATCTAATCAAAAATAATATAAACTTTAAAACGGCTGAGAAACGAATCCACAGATTCTTCTTCAGCCGTTTTTTGGCTATTCTAATTTATTATCCAAGAAATTATATGCGACAAAATAAGCAAGCTTATTCCGATAACAAGCCAATACTAGTATTTTTTATCTTTAAACAAAATGCTGTACATTCCAGCCAAAGCTAAAGGAACAAAAACAAAACCCAACAACTCTCCTAAAGCATCTCTGACAATCATATCCTGAAAACAGCAATGCAATCCATCTTCTTTCAAATATGACCCTCCCGGAGAAATATGAGACAGCTGAAGTAATACATGTCACCAAAAACAAATACATCATATAAGCTATAAATCCATTATTACTAATTAATCGAAAAAGAACATATGATAATAGTAAAACAGATGGGATCATAAAAAAAGCCAGCTGGCATATGTTTCTAAAGTGAACCTTGAGCTACCAAAAGAAATATATAAATCTTATCGATAGGCATACAAAGACAGATGGCCTTTAAAAAGATGAGATAAAAGAGGTAATTTTAGTATTCACAGAAGACGCAGAAATTAGAAATACCCGCTAAAGTCTATTTCAAACTTTAACAGGCATCATCCATTTTTTATCTTTTTACAGACGTTCGTTCAATTCTTTTGCCAAATCTTCAAATCCAGGTTTGCCAAGTAAGGCAAACATGTTTTTCTTGTATGCTTCTACCCCCGGCTGATCAAATGGATTTACACCGTTTAAGTAGCCTGAAATTCCTACAGCAATTTCAAAGAAGTACATCACATAGCCCAATGAATATTCATCCATTTTCGGTACTTTGACAATCATATTAGGAACATTTCCGTCCGTATGAGCTAACAGTGTTCCTTCAAACGCTTTTGTATTAACAAAATCAATCTCTTTTCCTTGAAGATAGCCCAGTCCATCCAAATCTTCATCCTGCAATGGAATCGTTAATGAATGACGAGGATTCTCAATCTTCACAACGGTTTCAAATAAATTACGAAGACCATCCTGAACATACTGCCCCATTGAGTGTAAGTCTGTTGAAAAGTCAGCAGCAGCCGGGAAAATACCTTTTTGGTCTTTTCCTTCAGACTCTCCATATAGCTGTTTCCACCATTCTGAGAAGTAATGCATTCCAGGCTCATAATTAATCAGCATCTCTGTTGTCTTTCCTTTACGATATAAAATATTACGTAATGCTGCATACTGATAAGCCTGATTTTGTTTTAAGTCAGTTGTTGAAGCATATTCTTTGCGGGCATCATTTGCACCGTTCATCAATGCATCGATATCCGCTCCGCTGACTGCAATCGGCAGTAAACCTACAGCTGTTAGTACAGTAAAACGTCCGCCAACATCATCAGGAATTACAAATGTTTCCCAGCCTTCAGCATCTGCTTCAACCTTCACTGCGCCTTTTTCACGGTCAGTAGTTGCATAGATCCGTTTGTTTGCTTCTTCCTTGCCATATTTTTTAACCAATAATTCTTTAAATACACGAAAAGCAATTGCCGGCTCTGTCGTTGTACCAGATTTTGAAATAACATTGACAGAAAAATCACGGTCTCCGATTACATTGATTAAATCAACTAAATAAGTTGAACTGATGCTGTTCCCTGCAAAGAATACTTGAGGTACTTTGCGCTCTTCTTTTGTTAATGCATTGCTGAAAGAATGCTGCAGGAACTCAATCGCAGCACGAGCACCCAGATAAGAACCGCCAATACCGATAACAACCAGTACTTCTGAATCTGACTGGATTTTTTCTGCTGCTTTTTTGATACGGGCAAATTCATCTTTGTCATAATTTTCAGGCAGATCAATCCACCCAATGTAATCATTTCCGGCACCCGTTCCTTGTCTCAATGCTGCATCCACTGCATCGATTTGAGTTTGCATATATTCCAATTCATGTTCAGCAACAAAAGGTGCTAATTTGGAATAGTCAAAATTAATGTGTGACATTCCTTCTCCTCCTTGAAAATAAACTTAATACACTACTACTTTACGTTTTTTCAACATTTTAATCAAGTAAATTATGCATAGATAGACCAATTTAAAACAGAATACATCTTCATGGCTCATAACTGCGTATAAAAACTAAATCTGCTGTTTGGACTGTCAAGTGTTAATGAGAGGCCAGATTCCCTTCTGCATACTTCCAGACAAATACAGCAGCAGCTCGTTAAAGGCAGCATTCTGTCCTATACTAAAAAACGAGAGTGGGACAGAAATAAAGTTCCAAGCTCTCTTCGTATTTAGCCCCGAATAAACGGTGGGACAAACACTTATGAGGGCTATCGTCCTTCTAAGTGTTTGTCCCGACCTCAGTTTCATGCTTTTGATTTAAAACATTTGCTGATGTTACACAAGTCCCTGACTTAACATAGCTGTTGCAACTTTTTCAAAGCCTGCAATATTTGCACCCAGCACGTAATTATTTTCTGCACCATATTTTACTGCAGTATCACGACAAGTTTCGTAAATATTTTTCATAATATCATCTAACATAGCATCTACTTTTTCAAATGACCATGACAAACGTTCTGAATTCTGGCTCATTTCCAAAGCGGAAACAGCTACACCGCCCGCATTCGCTGCCTTACCTGGACAATATAAAACTTGATTTTGTTCAAAAACGTGTACAGCCTCCAAAGAACAAGGCATATTGGCACCCTCAGCAACAATTTTTGCGCCATTTTCCACTAAAACAGCTGCCTGCTCTTTGTTAATTTCATTTTGTGTCGCACATGGCAAAGCAATATCATATGCCTTCTTGAAGTCCCAAACTGACTGTCCATCGAAATATTCCGCATCCTTATGCGTTTCAACATATTTGGAAATACGTTCTCTGTTCTTTTCCTTTAGTTCTTTTACCAGTTCAACATCAATCCCATTAGGATCATAAATAAATCCATTAGAATCTGAACAAGTCAAAACAACAGCCCCTAGCTCTTTTGCTTTTTCCATTGCGTAAATTGCAACATTCCCGCTTCCTGAAACGACAACTTTCTTCCCTTCAAAAGAATCATTGCGGTCGTTCAGCAAATGGCGAACAAAGTAAACTGCACCATATCCTGTTGCTTCAGTACGTGTCTGACTTCCCCAGTATGTTAAAGGTTTACCAGTCAGAACGCCTGCATCATAATTTCTCAAACGTTTATACGTCCCATACAGATACCCAATTTCTCTGGCACCCACACCAATATCTCCTGCCGGAACATCTGTATCCGGTCCAATATGCTTTTGAAGCTCTGTCATAAAGCTTTGGCAAAAACGCATAACTTCATTGTCTGATTTCCCTTTAGGATCAAAGTCGCTGCCGCCTTTTCCTCCTCCAATCGGAAGACCTGTCAAGCTGTTCTTGAAGATTTGTTCAAATGCTAAAAACTTCAATACACTGATATTCACACTTGGATGGAAACGCAGGCCTCCCTTATATGGACCAATCGCAGAATTATATTGAACGCGATAGCCGCGGTTCACACGCCAATTTCCTTCATCATCTTGCCAAGGCACCCTAAACTGAATCACCCGTTCAGGTTCAATCAATACTTCAAGAATGTTCGCCTCAACAAATTTTGGATTTTCATTCAAGAAAGCTTCCATGCTTGGCAGAAACTCATCAATTGCCTGCAGATATTCTGTCTGCCCTCTTTCCTTATCTCCGATTTTTTCCCGAATTTCTTTTACATACTTTGTTACGTTCATATAGTCACCATCCCATTCAAGTTATTATTTATTTTACAGGAAAAAGTAGATTTTTCCACTCTAAGCATAAAAAAATCAAAAAAAACTTTTTTTATGCAGTTTATGATAAACTGTAATTTGAATTGGAGGAAAATTATGAATACGTTTGATGTAATAATTATTGGCGCCGGAACCAGTGGTCTAATGGCTTCTGTAGCGGCAGCAGAAAAAGGAAAACGAGTATTACTGGTAGAAAAAAACAAACGCATTGGAAAAAAACTTCTATTAACCGGAGGTGGGCGATGTAATGTTACTAATAATCGTTCTTCTGATGAGATTATTGCTCATATTCCCGGTAATGGTAAATTTCTATACAGTGCATTTTCACAATATGATAACCACGATATTATCAATTTCTTCGAAGCAAATGGAGTCAAATTAAAAGAGGAGGATCACGGACGCATGTTTCCTGAAACAGACCATTCTCAAACAATTGTGGAAACCCTTCATGAGAAATTAAAGGAATTGTCTGTTACATTGTACACAGAGGCAGCAGTAAGAAAAGTATTAAAAAAAGACGAACAGATTATTGGAGTGGAACTGATTAATCAAAAAGTTTATGCGCCCTGTGTCATCATTGCCACAGGCGGTAAAACCTACCCTTCCACAGGGTCAACCGGAGACGGCTACAAATTCGCAAAAGCAATGGGACACTCAATTGAGACTCTTTACCCAACAGAATCCCCTATTCGCTCTGAGGAGTCATTTATTAAAGAAAAAACATTACAGGGAATTTCTTTGAGGAATGTTGCTTTATCTGTTTTAAGTAAAAAAAATAAACCGATTATCTCTCACACAATGGATATTTTATTTACTCATTTCGGACTTTCCGGTCCGGCGGCGCTACGCTGTTCCAGTTTTGTGAACCAGCAGCTTTCTCAAGAAGGAGTCTCCACTGTCTCTTTGTCATTGGACATTTTTCCAGAAGAATCAGCGAAACAGCTGCTGAATGAACTGTCAAAAAAAATCACAGCAGAACCGGAAAAACTTTTAAAAAATACGCTGAAGCAGTTCTTGCCGGAACGTCTACTGGATTTTTTACTGACGAAACAAAAACTTATAGCTCTAAAGGGGAAGCAGGTATCCGAAGTGCAGCTCGAAACATTTGTTTCTAACTTAAAGGATTTTCGTATCGAAGCCTCAGGAACCTTCCCAATTGAAAAATCTTTTGTTACCGGCGGAGGAATTGCTTTGAAAGAAATTAATCCCAAAACTATGGAAAGCAAACGAATTGAAGGTCTTTATTTCTGTGGCGAAGTCCTGGATATCAACGGGTACACAGGAGGTTACAATATCACTGCAGCTTTAGTAACTGGACATTGTGCCGGTGTTCATGCTGCTGAAGCTTCTGAATACAGTCAGTACAGAATTGAAGGCTATTAGTTTCAAGCTGTTAACTGGAAATCTTTTTTCCTTTCCGATGTTTAAAAGCTAATTGCTCATTCATTAAAGAACAGACAAAAAGCAAGCAATAGATGAATTTTTCATCCATATGCTTTGCTTTTTTTGCTTTGTCAGCGTTTTTTTCATTTCATATAAATAATAGTTGCTTTTTCATATCTTTTTTTATATTGTAACAATAACTCGGTTACTGAAAGAATGTTCTGCAACTTTCAATTTTTCTATCCTAACTTCTTTCAATTAAAAAAATAAATCATTTTAGAGTAGAATATAGATAAAAAATCAGTATTAATAGGCTTCTATCTTTCGTCTCCTACTCCAGCATGAGAATTTACCAATGAAAAATCATTCAAAAGACTGATTTATTTTTTTGCACAACATGGGAAAATAGATTCATAAGGGAGGTGATTTTAATGAAAATCAAAATAAAAAAACAAACACATTGGGGCTGTCTTAAACCTTTAACTGTGACAGTCAATAACCAGTCAAAAGTAAAATTATTTAACTGTATTCCATTGGAAATAGAAGCTCAGCCGGGAGATGAAATCAGTTTTAAAGAAGGTATCTTTTCTTCTTTTAAGAAAATTGAAGTCACTGCCAATACACATGAAATCCTTATTACAAATTCAAATAACTTACAGCAATTATTCCTGAAATTCATGTTGCCATTCTTAGTCTTCACTGTTTCCTGTCTGATTATTCAGTCTATGTTAAATTTAGCTGCATTCGCACTTGTTCTGTTTATTGGATTTATCCATGTTTTCAGACTTCAATCTTACCAGTTTGAAATAGATGGACAACTTGAATGGTCTTCATCCAGTCATTTACTGAAACTATACAAATAAGTGCTTTCCTTGCTTAAGAGATATCCTATATAAACGAAGTCCAAGTTGAATCAGCTAAAAAGATTCAACTTGGACTTCGTTATTTTTATTTTAATAGGTGTAGGATATCTTGAGACATCAGATCAGGAGTAAGATGGAATTCTTTCATTAATTCATTTGTTGTCTGGTGAGGAAAGAACTGTTTTTCTGCTCCATAATTCAAAACCTTCATTTCATCGGCTCCATACCATCGGCTGATTTTTTCTCCATATCCACCATCCAAACTGCCATCTTCCAACGTAACAACGACACGATGACTCGTTTTTAATCCCTTTAACACAGCTTCATCCAATTCTGTAAAAGAATGGGGATTAATTACTGTAGCGGCTACACCATGTTCCAGCAGCTGTTTTTGTACTTGTCTGGCAAGAGGTAAAAAGCTTCCTAATCCCAGTAATGCCACTTCATTTCCTTGTATCTCGATTGTCCATTTTAGCGGATCAAATGGCTGATGCAGCGGCAGTGAAACGACTTTGCTTTCCGGGATTCTTATAATTACCGGACGTTCATTCTGATCCAGTGCCCAATTCAGCATCGCAGACAGCTCTTCTTTACTTGTCGGAGCAAGATAAATCAGACCGGGAATGCTTGTTATATAAGGAACATCAAAACTCCCCTGATGAGTCGGATCGCCACCGCTGATCTTCCCTCCTCTGACAATTACAACTGCTGGATTTTGATCAATTCCAAGATCATGAGACAGCTGATCGTAGGCTCTCTGCAGGAAAGTACTGGAATGGAAAACAACAGGCTTTGCTCCTGCTTTTGCCATGCCTGCTGCAAATGTAATGGAATGCTGCTCAGCGATACCGACATCCACATAATTGTCTGGATGTCTTTGTTCAAATTCTTTTAATTTGAACAGTCCCGGAATTCCGGCAGTAATTGCGAGAATCGGCATTTCAGCTTCTGTAATACGCTGAGAAAGAATCTCAAGGACTACATCATCATAGCTTTCATTTGTTCCCTTTTTAATACTCTCACCGGTTTCTAGATCAAAAGGCATGTGCCAGTGAAAACCCATTTTGTTAGAAACTGCCGGCTCATATCCACGCCCCTTTTCTGTGTGGATATGAAGAACAATCGGTTTAGACGTGTCTTTTACTTTTTCAAAAGCTGTAATCATTTCCTGAATGTCGTTTCCTTCTTCAACGTACAGGTAATTAAGCCCTAAAGCAGTAAATAGATTTGTCTTCCCATTCCCTTTTGTTTGTCTGAGTTCTTTCAAGTTTCGGTACATTCCTCCATGATTTTCTGCAATGGACATTTCGTTATCATTAAGGACAACAATCAGATTGGAGTGAAGCTCTGCTGCATTGTTCAATCCCTCCAACGCCAAACCTCCCGACAAGGAGCCGTCACCTAAAACAGCAACAATATTCTCTTTTTTATGTTGTAAATCTCTGGCTTTTGCCATTCCAACGGCTAGACTGACAGAGGTTGATGTATGTCCGACTGTAAAGAAATCATGGGGGCTTTCCTCTGGACCGGTATAGCCAGAGACCTCATGATATTTTTCTTCATTTAGCCAGGCTTCCTTTCTTCCAGTAATTATTTTGTGTGGATATGATTGATGGGATACGTCCCAGATTACTTTATCTTTTGGTGAATCAAAAACATAGTGGAAAGCGAGTGTCATCTCTACTATCCCCAAATTTGGTCCGACATGCCCGCCGGTAATGCTGACTTTTTTCAACAGCAGCTCTCTTATTTCTTCAGCTAGGTCCTCCAGCTGTTTAATAGATAAATTTTTCAAATCTGACGGGCTGTTTATTTTATTAATAATTGTCAAAATAGATCATTCCTTCTTCTTTTTAATTATTGCTTTCATCTAGTGCTCTGACCAAATTATAAATTATAATAAAAAATCATTTATAACTGATGTTCAATGATAGAAAACTTTAACTTGCATGCTTCGATGACAAGAACGAGCCGCCTCAAAAGCAACTGGGGAACTACTAGCTATTTTTACAGCTAATTTGACTCCAGTTAGGGATGAAATCGACGTTTTCTGCTGAGTTGCTCCCGGACTGACTGCACGTTTCTTGGATTGGAAGCATAGCTTAGTTTTAAGTCGGTCAACACACTAGTTGTTTGGAATCATTTTCTTTTATCTGACTGATTCTAAACGTTCTCCTTCTTCAGTTTTCAGTACTTCTTTTTTATTTTTTCTCCTTTCTGCTAATGATGCGAGCGTTTCTATATCCTGCTTAACTGCTTCTATTTCACTCGATTTATCATCTGCTGAATGTATTTGCTCTGCAAAACACTACAATAATAGTATATGAATTTGTTCATTTTTCAGACTGTCAGCATGCTTATTTTATCCTGTTTTCGTTGCTGCAAATCAATACTGACCGCTTTGACCAAATACAACATTACAAATGAACTATATCCATAATAAACGATTAAAGTTAGGTTTAGTCAATAAAAAGATGAATCTTTCCATCAAAAAAGCTGAAATCAAAATGTACTTGACCTCAGCTTAATTATTTGGTAAATGATAGTTAGTTGCTTTCCATCAGTTCAGTTACATAAGCAACCGTATCTGGCTGTTCTGCTTCAATTCTTGCTACAGTATCTGCGAATTTCGGCAGATGATCTTTATGAGCAACCAGCAGCTCATCCAGTAATGTTTTTGCCATTGTTCCTCCAGGTACCAGCGGATTCACTGTGAAAGCATGTAAAGCGGCACCATAATCACCGTCAATAGCGGCACGAATTACGGTTTCTTCCATGCCTTTCATTGATTGAATAATTCCGCGTGCTGCCGGTGGGAAAGCTCCCCAATTATATGGCTCATGACCGTGAGAAGTAACAGGACCTGAAACTTCAACTACACAGTCGTATGGTAAATCGGTGATTGTTCCATTGTTTTCAGTAGAAACAACCATATCTGTCCGTTTGTCATTGTAGATAGAGGCAATCATTTCACAGGCAGCATCACTGTAGTGAGTCCCCCCACGCTCTTCTAATTCTTTTGGTTTGTAGTCCAGTTTAGGATCTTTATATAATTCGAACAAGCGTGCTTCTGTTTCTTTGACTACCTGTGCTCTAGTTTTTCCTTCTTTAAATTCATCGATTGAGTGCTGCAGCATTTCATCTTCGATATAGTAATAGCGATGATAACCGCAAGGAAGCATACCCAAATCCTTCAGCTGTTCATAATGGAACGGAGCATCCCAAATATTTTTCAGATGGCTTTCCTGTTCTTTTTTTGGTCCATAAATAAGATCAATCAGTTCCTGCGTACGTTCTTTTCCTTCTTTGTCCCAAACACGGTGCCAGTGGAAATGGTTAATACCGGCAAATTTAAAGAACAGATCTTCTTCAGGAACACCCAATGCTTCTGCAGCCTGTTTTCTGTGTCCAATCGGTACATTACACAAACCTACTGTTTTCTTCCATCCGCCATGCTTAATCGCTGCTTCAGTTACCATACCAGCCGGGTTCGTAAAGTTTACCAGCCATGCATCCGGACATAGTTCTCCCATGTCTTTAATAATATCTAAAATAACCGGAATTGTACGGAAAGCTTTGAACATTCCGCCTGCCCCATTTGTTTCTTGACCAAGTACTCCATGAGACAATGGAATACGCTCGTCTTTAATCCGAGCATCCAAAAGCCCTACACGGAATTGAGTTGAAACAAAATCCGCATCTTTTAACGCAGCTCTGCGGTCCAAAGTCAAATGAACCTCCCAGTCCAATCCTGCTGCTTTAACCATGCGTTTTGCCATTGCTCCGACAATTTCCAGCTTTTCTTTTCCTGCTTCAATGTCTACCAACCAGATTTCTTTGATTGGCAGTTCATCTTTTCTTTTGATGTACCCTTCAATTAATTCAGGTGTATAGCTTGAACCTCCACCAATTGTTGCTATTTTTAGTGCTCCTCTTGACATGTAGTTCCCTCCTGATAGTTTTTCAGAATTAATCTGATATCGTTTACAAACATATTCTAATGTGTGGGAATGTTCCCATGTCAAGCGGTTTCAAATAATTTTTTCTTTTTTATCAGAACTCTTCTATTTTTATGGGGCTTTTTCCTGAAATTGCAGGAAGAATCATTATCCAGTATACTAAAAGAAAGCAGATCGACTTGGAGGTCGTTACATCAATGACAACAATAATTGACGTCGCAAAAGCGGCTAATGTATCCAAATCCACTGTCTCAAGAGTCCTCTCCGGAAATGGCTATGTCAGCAAGGAGAGCCGAGAAAAAATTCTGACCGCTATGGAAGAGCTTGCTTATTCTCCAAACCTGGTTGCCAGAAATCTTCAAAGCGGTGAAACAAAAACAATTGGCTTTCTAGCTCAAAGCTACATTGATCCTTTGGGTGTATTTCTAAGTAATTTTATTGCTATTGCAAAATCCTATAACTATTATGTTACCTTGTACTTCACTGATGGAGACAAAAAAAAGGAAATCGAAGCGCTGAATCAACTAAAATACAAACAAATTGACGGTATTTTCCTGCTGACTCGGGCAAACGACTGGGATGTGATTGAGCCTTATACAATGTATGGACCTATCTCCACCTGGCATAGAATAGACTCTGATCGAATCTATTCTTCCTATATTGATCATTATTCCGGTTATTTTAACTCATTAAGCTATCTCTATGAGCAAGGATATCGCAAAATCGCACACATTATGAGTAATCCCAAAAATTTGAATACAAAAGCTCGTGTAAAAGCAATTGACAGCTTTTATAAAGAAAAAAAGCTTGAACTAAATCAGGATTGGGTCTTTTATGATAGAACGCGGGAAACAAGCGGTCAAAAACTGGCTGATCAGTGGCACCGTATGGAGGATAAACCGGAAGTTATGGCCTTTTATACAGATTCAGTAGCTGCAGAATTTATTTCAGAGCTTCAAAATCTTGGTTATGATGTACCAAAAGATGTTGCCGTAATCGGTTTTGACAACAGTCAGATCAGCAAACTGATGCATATCACTACTGTAGACTATTCCATTAATCATCAAGCTGAAAATTCATTCATCCATATTTATAATCGGTTAAACGAAAAGAGTCTTCTCCCTCGTTCAATGGACATCCAGCTGATTGAGCGGAAAACAACGCCAAAAAAAGCAAGAGACAGTCTGGCTGATAAAATTAAGTGAAACGCTGTTGGATAAACAGTAAAAAACAAGAGATATAATCAATCGTTACTTATTAATTGTTTTATTATTAGTAATAGTCAGATTTAGATAAATATAAAAAAGAAACCAGGATACGAAAACCCGGTTTCTTTTTTTGAGCCCTCCATTAAGCTTTCTTACGTTCATTTTGCAGAATAGAGATTGATTGCTTCAGTGACTTGATTACGCCGCCTTCACTATATACCAGCACATTGGATTTGTACAGTTTTGCTGAAAACAGAGTTAGAATGATTCCAAATGCCAGTAAGATACCAATTGAAATCAACACCCCAGCCGTAGAAACAGTTTCTGTTGCCAAACGGATCGGCATAATAAAGGATGAAATAAACGGAATATAAGATGTAATTCTTATAATAATATTTTGTGGATCAGCTGTTCCCAATGTCAGACCGATAAAATAACCAATCATTGCCAAGTAAATAATCGGCTGAACTGCTTTTGGTGTATCTTCCGGTTTGGAAACCAATGAACCGCATAATGCCGCCAAAACTGAGTAGACAAAAATTCCCAAAATAACGAGAATAATCGTAAACCAGATAAAGCTTCCCAAAAGACTGTCCAGAGAAATTCCAGATAAGAAGTCTTTAACAATATCAATGTTTTTAAACTGATTATAACCAAGCACGGCAGCAAGAACATAGATAATAATTTGAGTAAAAGCAACCAGTATAACACCTGTCAGCTTTCCGTAGAAGTGTGTTTGCGCTTTTGTGCTTGAAAGGATAACTTCCATAATTCTTGTACCCTTTTCAGACGCAATTTCCTGAGCAATAATTGATGCATAGGTAATAATAATTATCCATAAAATGATTGTCACTGCAAATGAGATACCCGTTTGGATGCCTGTGTTATCTATCCCTGTACTCATCTGACCGTCTTCATCAAAAGTAACTTTTGTTTTTGAGAACGTTGCCGGCTGCTGCAGGCTTGCTGCCTGTTCTGGAGTTAAATTCAGTTTCCCTGCATTAACAGAAGACTGGATACTGTTCAATATTTGTTGAATCATCAGATCAGTTGTGGCACCCAAAGATGATTCAGTATAAAGAGTCCCTTTGATTTCATCATTAGCAGTATCCAAAACAAGAAATCCTTCAATGTCTTCATTTTTCAGCTGCTCCTCGGCCTCTTCTTTTGAATCAACCGCTTTAAATACAAAATTTTCGATTTCTGTTTGGCTTAACTGCTCTGCAACAGCTGGGTTATCTGAAATAATGCCAATTGTATCTGCTTCTGAAAATCCTCCAGATAAGCTAATCGCAGCATACATTACACCCATCAACAGAAACGGTGCCAAAATCATAATCAAAAAGGATACTGATTTAATATTCTTTTTATAAACGTCTAATGCGATAATCCAAAACTTACTCATTTGGTTCACCTGCTTTCATCTTAAATATTTCCTCCAATGTCGGCGGCTGCTGATTAAACATTGAAATATAGCCGAATTGAGTGGCTCTTGTAAAAATTTCCTCACCGGCCTTGGGATCGCTTAGAGTAATATCCATCACGCCATCTCCACGCTTAAAGGCAGAAGCAACACCCTCTACAGAGGATATCTCTTCAACAGTGAGTGCAGATTCCAAAAATACTTTTGTCCGACCAAAGCTTTCTCTGATTTCATGAACTCTCCCATCCAAGACAACAGTTCCGCTTTTCAACATCAGGAGATGATCACAGATTTTTTCCACATTATCCATATTATGACTGGAAAAAATCACACAAGATCCTTTCTCCTTCAGTTCAATAATACCGTCTTTCAACAGCTCTGCATTTACCGGATCAAGACCGCTGAAGGGCTCATCCAAGATAACCAGCTTTGGTTCATGAATTAAGGTTGCAATCAGCTGAACCTTTTGCTGATTTCCTTTTGACAGTGCTTTTACCTTGTCTGTTTTCTTTCCCTTGACTTTAAATTTCTCCATCCATTCGTCAATTTTTGGCTTAATTTCTTTTTTTGACTTCCCTCTAAGTTCAGCAAAATAGATCAGCTGATCTTCAATCGTCGCTTTTGGATACAATCCTCTCTCTTCCGGAAGATAACCTATATCATTATAGTCCTTATCGCTTAATTCATGTCCATTCCACAAAACAGTTCCGCTGTCCTGAGAAAGAAAATCCAGAATCAATCTGAAAGTTGTTGTCTTTCCAGCTCCGTTCTGTCCAATTAATCCCAAAATCTTTCCATCTGGAATGTCAAATGAAACATTATCCACTGCGGTATAGTCCCCAAATGTTTTAACCAAATTTTTTACTTCTAACATTCTTATCCCTCCTGAATTAAACGTATTGACCGTGCTTCACTTCATGAATCTTTGTTGTGATTTATCAAACAGCCAGGTTAGCTGAGATAAACTAAATGAAAAACTAAAATTTTTTTGGCATTCTGCTGATAGCAGCTTCCTTTCGAAAATCTTTCAAAACAACAAACCTTCATCCTATTCTCCTCTTTAAGCAATATCTCCAAACATAAAGCTTAAAATCATACCAACGATTGCTCCGAAAAACATCAAAATAATTAAATCCCGCCAGAGCCGCTGCCGTTTTGCAAAAATCTCCGGCCTATTGAAAAATTTCTTCCGATCTTTATAAAAAAGCATTGAAAACAATATATTTAACAAGACTGAAAACGGCAAAACAGTAAAAATAGTCCCGAAGAAAAAAAGCAAGGCTCGTGAAATAATATACAAAATACCGTGACTGCTGTCAGACTGTCTGGTTAAATAAGTAATAAAATAGATCAACAAACCTATTGGAACATACGTTAGACTTGATTTAAAGTTCCAAAGCCATTCCTGCCGCATTCGGACAGAATAACTGTCTTCATCAGAATAAATCGTTAACGCAGATGGCTCTGCCTGAAAATAATAATACTTTTTCTTGTAGTCGGCAACATATTCCCAGCCTGCTTCTTCATAAATAGTCAAGTACTCGTCAAGCTCTTCTTTACTGCCTGAAAAGAAATCTACTGAAAACTTTTTATCCTCAATTTCACCTTTTTCAAACACGAGAAATCCCAAAGAATTAAGCTTTATGAAATGCCAGCCATGCTTGAGCTGCTCTTTCAGCAGTTCCATTTCCTTTTCGGGATAAAAAGCAACGCCTCTGGAAAATACATAATTTTTATCCTTAATGATCATTTTTTCTACTCCTTTTTTCAGTTAATAATGACTCTCCAACCTGATAAAGAAGCTTTCTTCGATTGATATCCTTCTCAAGGATCTTTAATCCCTGTTCAGAAATCAAATAGATTTTCTTTCGTTCTGCATTTTCCTCTAATGTAATCCAACCACTTTTCTGAAGCTTTTTTAAAATAGTATACATACTTGCAGGACCAATTGTGACTTTCCCCTCTGTCAGTTCATTAACCTGCTTCATAATTGCATATCCATGCTGCGGCTCAAGCAAAGCTAATAAAATCAAGTAGCTTGAATCTGTTAGCATCTCATCCATTGAGTTTCCCTCACTATATCGTGTTTAGATATATCATCCAACGATATATCGCTTAACGATATAATAACGAACTGCTGTTTATTTGTCAATCCATGATCTTACATTTTTTTCTGATAAACGATATGACAGATAAGATAGATGATCAGGAAGACGCAGCTTATCATCGCTAAAAGTATGCTATAGGTCAGGTTGAAAAAAGCTGTAACAATTGTTGAAACTGCCAGCAAAAACATCAGTATACTTGCAGCTGCTGCCAAGGCGCGATTATTTATTTCCTGATTTCGCTCGTCATATTCTTCTCGTTTATTTTTTTCCATTTTTTGTTTGTTTTGCATCATCAAATTATTCTTTACATAAAAAATAATACCAACAGAAAGCAGACCAACCCCCATTCCTTTTATAAATGAAGCCCGCTGACTCTGTTCGTTTAAAATAAAAAGTGCAATGACCTCCAAAGCAATGCCGACTGCTATCATAGTCAGAAATAATAATCTTCTTCTTTTTAATGCAATAGTGTAATTCTTTGAAGAGGTTGAGTTAATAATTTTTTTGAGTATCATATGTTTTCTTCCTCCAAATCAAATATAAAGATATCCTCAATTGTCTGTCCAAAATACTGCGCCAGTTTATGTGCTAATACCAAAGAAGCTTTATACCGGCCATTTTCCAGTGAAATAATTGTCTGCCTAGTTACATCAACTGCTTCAGCTAATTCATTTTGAGTGACTTTCCTTTCTTTTCTCAGTTTCTGGATATTGTTTTGCACAAAATTCCTCCTTCAAAAAAGTCTAGCTTGCTTTACAAAAATAGTATAGCTGACTTTACAAAGAAAGTAAAGCGAGCTATACAAAATAATGAATGAAAAAATAAGCTTGAATCAAACTTGCTTTTTTCATAAACTTTATATAGTAAGAAAATCTGATGCCATAATAGACAATAGTATAAAAAGGGCTACATCTTAAATTTATCTTGGAAAAATAACTAGTGTCTTGTCCTAAGATTAATCACCTGTATATATCCCCTATGATTCGAATATTAACAAAGGTTTATCAACATAAAATAGAGAAGATAAATATCTGGACATAACACTAGTGCTCTGACCAAATTAAAACTAAGTGGTACTCCTAATCCAAGAAACGTGCAGCCAGCACGGGAGCAACTCGGCAGAAAATGTTGATTTCATCCCTAACTGGAGCCAAACTAGCTGTAAAGTCGTACACTATTTAACTGAGCTCGCTTCTTCCAAGGAATACTTATTGAAGCTACGCATATCATTTCACTAGAAGAGCTTACACCAGTGAAACTGACAATTCCCCAGTTGCTTTTGAGGTTGCTCGTTCTTGTCATTGAAGCATGCACGTTAACATTTTCTATCTTTGTATATCAGTTATAACCAATCATTTTAATGTAGAAAGTGAGCAAATTCAGAGCACAACAACTTAAATTCTATAGAAAAAATTCAACCTGTTTTCCTGTAAAAAAAATCCCACACAGTGAACCTATCTGCCAGCTATTTCCAGCTGCACATACGTACACCGTGTAGAACTTCCACTTACTCTTTCAACTTCTCTTCTTCTTGATGCAGGTGATTATAGACATTTTGAGCCACATTTTTAGGCAATCCGGCAGCTTTTAAATCATCCAGAGTTGCAGCAGTAATATTTTTTAATGACTTAAACTGACGCAAAAGCTCCTTTTTTCTCTTCGGACCCAACCCTTCAATATCATCCAGTTTTGAAGCAAAACTGTTTTTACTTCTCAGTTGGCGGTGGAAAGTTATCGCAAAGCGGTGAACTTCATCCTGAATCCGCTGCAGCAGAAAAAACTCCTGAGAATTTCTCTCCAATGGAACCACCGAAAGCTCTGGTCCAAACAACAGCTCACTTGTTTTATGTCTGTCGTTTTTAGCCAGACCAGCAATTGGTATGTCCAAACCCAGCTGGTTGGCAAGTACTTCTCTTGCTGCATCCACTTGACCTTTTCCTCCGTCAATCACTATCAGATCTGGGAAAGGCAATCCTTCTTTAAGTACACGAGAATAACGGCGGTAGATGACTTCTCTCATAGAGGCATAATCATCCGGTCCCTTCACCGTTTTTATTTTATATTTTCGATATTCTTTTTTGTCCGGTTTCCCATCAATAAAGACAACCATTGCTGAAACAGGGTCCGTTCCCATAATATTGGAGTTATCAAACGCTTCTATTCGAACAGGTGTAGGAATATTCATTGCATTACCCAAGCGTTCCGCAGCCCCAATTGTTCGTTCCTGTTTTCGGACAATCAGATCAAATTTTTCCTGTAGTGCAACAGCAGCATTTTTCCCAGCCAGTCTAACCAGCTTTTTCTTTTCTCCACGTTGCGGCTGTACAACAGTGGTTGAAAGCAGTGCTTCTACACTTTCCTTATCAATGTTGTCAGGAATCAGCACTTCTTTTGGAATAAAGTGTTCGTTTTCCTGATAAAACTGTCCAATGAATGTTAGAAAATCTTCTTCCGCTTCATTGTAAAATGGAAAAATGGATACATCTCTTTCGATCAGTTTTCCCTGTCTCACAAAGAATACCTGTACACACATCCACCCCTTGTCTACTGCGTACCCGAAGACATCCCGATCCACTAAATCGACATTAGTCATTTTCTGACGAGTCATCACTGTCTCAATGGACTTAATTAAATCACGGTATTCTGCTGCCTTTTCAAATTCCATCGCTTCTGCTGCCTGACCCATTTTTTCTTCGAGTTCCTTTTCAATTTCCGGATAACCGCCGTTCAAAAAACGTCGAATCTCTCCTACCATTTCAGTATATTTTTCTTTTGGTATATCAAAAACACAAGGTGCCAAGCATTGACCCATATGATAATAAAGACAAACTTCTTTAGGCAGCACCCGACATTTTCTTAATGGAAACAGCCGATCCAGCAAACGTTTGGTATCATTTGCTGCTTTCACGTCTGGATAAGGACCAAAATAAAGTGCTTTGTCTTTCAGGACTTTTCTGGTAATCAGCAGTCGTGGATAGGATTCATTAGTTATTTTTATGAAAGGGTAACTTTTATCATCCTTCAACATGATATTATATTTCGGATCATTTTTGTGAATCAGATTGATTTCCAGCAAAAGCGCCTCAATATTTGATTCAGTAACAATATATTCAAAGTCTTCAATTTCGCTGACAAGTCGTTCAGTTTTTGTATCATGACTTCCTGTAAAGTAAGAACGGACACGGTTTTTAAGAATTTTTGCTTTTCCAACATAAATAACTGTACCGTTTTTATCCTTCATAAGATAGCAGCCAGGCTGATCAGGAAGCAGTGCTAATTTATTTGCAATTCTTTCATTCAAGAAGATTTCCTCCCCCTTTTTACCTGTAGTATTATAACACGAAGTCGGTAAATACGCGACAAGATACGAATGAATGTTCTTATATTGAATAAAGCAATTGGTGAATTCAACTACCCTCCAGATCGAATTGAAATTCACAATAAAAAATGAGCTATTCCTCTCATACAAAGAAGAATACCTCAAGATTTCATTTTTTCATAAACAGCAGATAATTAAAGATACTTGCCCACTACGTCAGCCAGTTGCTCTTTTGAATGAACGCCTACCAGTCGTTCAACGACTTCGCCGTCTTTTTTCAGCATTAACGTTGGAATACTTAAAATACCGAAAGAACCCGGTGTTTCCGGATTTTCATCTACATCCATTTTCACAATTTTTAATTCATCTTCATAATCTGCAGCTAACTGGTCCAAAATTGGTGCCTGCATACGGCAAGGGCCGCACCATTCAGCCCAAAAATCAATAAGAACCAAGCCGTCAGCCGTTTCTGCTGCAAATGTTTTATCTGTAATTGCTTCAGTCATCTTTTATTCCTCCTACTTCTAAATACAAATTTATTATAGCATTTTAGGATTCGATAGACCATCATTTTGCTTATCATTAGTAAGAGATGATCAATAAGCTAGGGTGCTTAATAAAATATTTATGGCTAATTAACAGCGGTGATTTCTTCAAGAGATATATTGATTTTTCACAAACATGATGCAAAAATCCTTTTTGTATAAATAAACTTCTGCTACTACACAGCTCTATTTGAATTTAACGATGGTCGCTCCGTTTCCGCCTTGATTCCCCGGAGCAAATTCAAAGCCCTGAACACTGCGGTGATTCTTCAAATAATCAGTTATTCCGGTTCTTAAAGCCCCAGTACCTTTTCCGTGTACGATTGTGACCTGCGGATATCCTGCCAATATGGCGGCATCCAAATACCGATCGACTTCCTCCAGTGCTTCTTCATATCGTTTGCCTCGAAGGTCCAGCTGATTAGGAACATGACTTGATTCGACAGAGCGTATAGTGGTCATTTTCTGAACCGGTTCCTTTTCTTTCCCAACGAGTGTCATGTCTTCCTCACTTACAGCCATTTTCAGAATCCCCAGTTGAACCTGCCAGGTATCTGTTCCTGTTTTTTTCAAGAGTACTCCTCGTTGTCCATACGTATTGACAATCACTTCGTCTCCAGCTTTCAGCTGTTTCTGCTCTCTCGCTTTCTTCAGCACCTTGTTCTGTTTCAGGTGCCCCTCTTCCTGATGAAGATTAGACAATTTCGTTTTTGCATCGATCAATTGATGTTCTTTCACACCACCCTGATTTCCTCCTGCAAGCTGAAGTTTACGAATATCAGAAATGATTTTTTCAGCTTCTTCCTGTGCCTCGCTTACCAGCTTGTTTGCTTCTTTACGTGCTTTCGCCATTTCCTTTTCACGTTCATCAAGAAAATAATTGTAAGCTTCTTTCAAGTCTTTAAACAGACCCTGAGACTCATCCACGAAATGCCGAACTTCCAGATACTCGGTTTCGGCCATTTTTCTGCGATTTTCCAAATCTGCAATCATTTCATTCAAGTCTTGACTTTCACCGTCCATAATTTGTTTTGCTTCATTGATAATCACTTCCTCAAGACCCAGTCTTCTTGAAATTTCAAATGCATTGCTTCGTCCCGGAACACCAATAAGCAAACGATAAGTCGGACTCAAGGTATCCACATCAAATTCCATACTTGCGTTAATCGTTTTCGCTCGATTATAGCCGTACACCTTAAGCTCAGGATAATGGGTAGTTGCCACAACATATGCACTTTTGCTTCCTAAAGCATCCAGTATCGAAATAGCCAAGGCAGCTCCTTCCTGCGGATCGGTTCCAGCTCCCAGCTCATCAAACAGCACCAGAGAATTGCTGTCCACTTTTTTTAGAACATCTACAATGGTTGTCATATGAGAAGAAAACGTACTTAAACTTTGTTCGATGGACTGTTCATCCCCAATATCCGCAAAAACTTCCTTAAAGATTCCAATGACACTTTCTTCCTCTGCAGGTATCGGCAAACCAGACTGTCCCATCAGCTGCAGCAATCCCAACGTTTTTAATGTAATTGTTTTTCCACCCGTATTTGGTCCTGTAATGACGATTGCCTGATAATCCTCGCCTAAAGCAATGTCATTCGCAACAGCCATGTCCGGGTCCAACAGCGGATGACGTGCCTGTTTTAAGAAGATGTGATTTTCAAGACTCAGTTCAGGAACAATCGCTTTCAGCTCTTTCCCAAGTCGTGCCTTCGCATTAATGAAATCAAATTTTCCTATTACGTATGCATTATGGATAATTTCCTGCTGGTAAGGGACCAATTCTGCAGACAGCTCTGAAAGGATACGTTCAATCTCATTTCGTTCTGCAATCTGATGCTGGCGCAGCCGATTGTTCAATTCCACAATCTGCTTTGGTTCGATAAATAATGTTTGCCCCGAAGAACTTTGATCATGCACAACGCCGCCAAATATACCTCGGTATTCCTGCTTTACCGGAATAACATAACGTTCATTTCTCATTGTGACAATTGCATCACTCAGATAACGGGCATTCTTCCCCCGTACAATACCGTCCAGCTGTTCCCGGATAGTCTGTTCACTGCGTCGAATATTATTTCGAATAATTCTCAGCTCAGGTGAAGCTTCATCCTGAACCTGACCGTCTTCTGCAATTGATACTCGCAATTTTCTGCTGAGCTCAGGGATAGTCACCAACTGATCAAGCCATTCATAAATTCGAAGCAGCTCGATTTCGCTGTCTTTTAAATCTTCAAAAAAGCGAATTACTTCATTTACCGTGGAAAGCACCCGACCAATTTGAGCCAGTTCAAGACCATTCAAATCAGCACCGATTTCAATTCGTTTCATATGCGGTCTGATATTCTCAAGTTTTGGAATCGGGATTCCTCCCCGCAAGCGCTGAACTTTATAGCCGTCTTCAGTTTCATTCAGCCAGGATTGTATCACTTGACTATCGTCACTGGGAACCAGTTTCTCCACTTCATCTTTTCCCTGTGCCGTAACGAGATACTCTGCCATCTGCTGCTTCACTTTATCAAAGTTTAGCGTTGTTAATATTTTTTCGTTCAATTTTTTCACCTACTCTTCTTTTTTCTTCATTATCAGTACAAAAAAAGCTGAAACAAAGAACCTAACGGACATTGTCTCAACCTCTCATTAAAATTCCAGCTTGTGTTAACCGATCATTTGTTTTACCCAGAGATCATAAATCTGCTTGGAAAATATCGGTGTGTCATTTACCATAAATCTTGCCAGCCCACTGTTTTCAAACTGATTCTGTATGATATCCATGGGAATCATCGCCAGGGCATTTAAAATTAGAAATAAGCCTATATACAGTACAACCGTGCTCAAAATTCCGCCGGCTATCCAATCTGCCTGTTTTAGTATGGGCAAAAACGTCAGTCCATGAGCAAAAATTGCAATAAAACGAACGATCAGCCAGCCAATAAATAGAATGATCAAAAAGGCAATTGCTCCATAAAATGCCTTATCCAGCTCAAACACAATTTCCTGATTAAATAATACCAGCTTTGTTTCTTCCGATGCCGAAGGATACGGGATATACAGTTCAAGATGTGAAGCCAGTTCTTTATAATTGCTCTTCGCTACCAAATACGAGATAGAATAGCCCACACTATATAATATTTGTAAAACAAATCCTCGCTTAGCTCCAGTATAAAAGCCGACTGCTAAAATGAAAAGTATCAGTAATGTTAACATCCTGCCATCCTTTCAAGATTAATTTTCCTGATTTTCTTGAGTTCCTTTGTTCTGAATCTGCTGTTTACGGTTTTCATTAAGAATCTGCTGAGCTTCCATATGATTATGAATTTCAACATCCTCCTTGCCATTTTTCTTCAGAACTCCCTTTGCCTCTGCTTCAATGGCTTCAATGCGCTTAATTCTATTTTCAAGCTCCGTAACTCTAATCGTACGGCGTTTCAGCTCTTCCACTTCATGTCTTAATTTAAGCACCTCTTCCTGTTTCTTCAATTGATCGGAAACAGCATTCACTGCCAACAGGACAGAGGCCTGTTCAGTGTTGGTTTGAGGAGACATATGCTTAATTTCTGCAAGTTGTTCATTTACGATTCTGGTGACCATATCCATATGTTTTTTACTTTCCTGCCCAATGATTGTATACGTATGATTTGCTATCACGGCTTTATATCTTGTTTTCTCTTTTGCCATGTTTTTCCCCTCCTGTACTAACCCATAACCCACATTATACCATGAATCACCGCTAAAAGTTATTTCCGATGAATAATCCTATATCATTATATGCTAGTTATTGGAAAAATTAAAGGTTTAAGCCAATTATTCTTATGTGCTTTAAAGAGAATTAAAACACTTTCTTTCCTAATGAGCAATATCCTCAATAGATGTCATACAAAAAGTTTCATTTACTCTTTTGTTTTCCATTTAAGTTCTAAAATAATAACAGGAAATAAATGAACCCATGCCAGAAAAAATATACCATTATTAGATAAAATATGCTAATGTATGCTCCATATTCTTTGGAATTAATTATCATTTGATTTTAACGGATTGGTTGCAGTAAATCAGTAACGTGAACGAATAAACTGGTATTTCATTTTTGCTGTATACCACCTTTTAGTTCCACCCTTATCACCTTGCTGCCTGCTTGCTTCTCTTATCAAATCAATTCTAAAAAAAAACAAAGATGCTTTGAGTCGAGCTCGCAGCATCTTCGGTTTTTCATTAATCCTTTCTTACAGCATATCAAACAGAGACAGCTGGTTCTCATCAGGTAAATCCTTTAGAACACCATTTTCATTCATATATTCAATCAGCGTTTTAGATACCTTTCCTCTGGTCGCCAGGTCTTCTTTAGAAAGAAACGGTTCTTCTCTTGCTTCGACAATTGACTTCGCCACATTCATACCCAAACTTGGTACTGCGCGGAATGGCGCAATCAGCGTGTTCCCGTCGATAACAAAATTTTCTGCATCAGATTTGTATAAATCTATCATACTGAAATTATAGCCCCGTTCAATCATCTCATTGGCAAGCTCCAGCACCGTTAGGAGATTTTTCTCTTTCGTTGAAGCTTCCAGACCTTTATCCTGAATTTCCTTCATTCGTGCTTTAACGGCATCCTTTCCCTGTGACATAGCCACAAGATCAAAATCATCTGCACGAACTGAAAAATAGGCACAATAATACAAGATTGGGAAGTAGACCTTAAAATAGGCTACCCGCAAGGCCATCAATACATAAGCAGCTGCATGGGCTTTCGGGAACATGTATTTGATTTTTGAACAGGAATCAATGTACCATTCAGGAACATTGTTTTCACGCATCGCCTTTAGATACGTATCCCGTAAGTCATCCGGAATTTTATTCCACTGCCCTTTACGCACTGTTTCCATTATTTTAAAGGCCATACCGTCATCCAAGCCGGCATGAATCAAATACACCATGATATCGTCCCGACAGCCGATAACCTCTGCCAGAGTGGCTTCACCCTTACGAATCAGCTCTTCCGCATTTCCCAACCATACATCAGTTCCGTGAGAAAGTCCGGAAATCTGCAACAGCTCCGCAAATGTTGATGGATGTGTCTCTTCCAGCATTCCACGGACAAAACGAGTTCCAAACTCTGGAATTCCCAAAGTACCTGTTTTCGAGAATATCTGATCCGGCTCAACGCCTAAAACATTCGTCCCTTCAAAAATCCTCATCACTTCCGGATCATCTGTTGGAATTGTTTTAGGATCAATTCCAGATAAATCCTGAAGCATTCTAATTACAGTCGGATCATCATGTCCCAGTATATCCAGTTTTAATACATTGTCATGAATAGAATGGAAATCAAAGTGAGTGGTTTTCCATTCTGCATTTTGATCATCAGCCGGAAACTGAATCGGCGTAAAATCATATACATCCATATAATCCGGGATAACAATAATCCCGCCTGGATGCTGTCCGGTTGTCCGTTTAACTCCAGTTGATCCTTTTGCCAGCCGATCAATTTCTGCTCCGCGAAAATTCAAATTGTGATCCCGCTCATAACCTTTCACATAGCCATAGGCTGTTTTATCTGCTACCGTACCTATTGTACCTGCACGGTAAACATACTCTTCTCCAAAGAGAATTTTTGTATAACCATGGGCTTCTGCCTGATAATCTCCTGAAAAGTTCAAGTCAATATCGGGCACCTTGTCTCCATGGAAACCAAGGAATGTTTCAAATGGAATATCATGACCATCTTTAAATAGTCTGGCTCCGCATTCAGGACATTTTTTTTCCGGCATATCATATCCGGAACCATAGGACCCGTCTTCAAAAAATTCAGAGTACTTGCAATTTGGACAATGATAATGAGGTGCTAATGGATTAACCTCTGTAATCCCTGTCATTGTGGCCACAAAGCTGGACCCAACTGAACCCCGTGATCCTACAAGATAGCCATCCTCCATACTCTTGTGAACCAGTTTTTGAGAGATCAGATAGATTACTGAGAAGCCGTTCCCAATAATACTGTCCAGTTCTTTTTTTAAACGTTTTTCCACGATATCCGGTAATGGGTCTCCATAAAGTTCTTTCGCTCTAGAATAACTTAAATTCCTGATTTCATCCTCAGAGCCCGGAATTTTGGGTGTATATAAGTCATCCTTAACCGGTGTAATTTCTTCACACATATCAGCAATTGCGTTGGTATTCTCCACAACAATTTTTTTTGCGGTGTCTTCTCCAAGAAAGTTGAAAGCTGTTAGCATTTCATCCGTAGTTCTAAAATGAACTAACGGCAGACTATGACGATTTAACGGGTTTGCGCCTCCCATTGAGCCAATCAGAATTTTACGATAGACACTGTCTTCCTCATTCAGATAATGAACATTTCCTGTAGCTACTACAGGGATATTCAACTCGTCACCGATTTTAACAAGATTCGAGATAATTTCTTCCAAATCTGCTTCACTTTTAACCAGCTCTTGTTCAAGTAAAGGCGCATAGACAGCCTTGGGCATTACTTCGATGTAGTCGTAAAATTTTGCCCGGTTCTTTGCTTCTTCCACCCCTTTTTGCATCATTGCTTCAAAAATTTCGCCGCTTGAGCATGCCGACCCAATAATCAGCCCTTCTCTCAGTTTATTCAGCTGAGAACGTGGAATTCTCGGAATACGGAAAAAGTAATTCACATTTGACATAGAAATTAATTTAAATAAATTTTTCAGTCCAGCTTGTGTAGCAGCCAGAATTGTTGCATGGAAAGGACGCGCTCGTTTATAAGAATCACCCTCACCAATGTGCATGTTCAGCTCATCGTGATAGTGCATATTATGATTTTCTTTTGCATCTTTCAAGAAAATCCAGCAAAGATGTCCCGTTGATTCTGAATCATAAATCGCCCGGTGATGCTGTTCAAGATTGACACCAAATTTTTTGGACAGCGTATTTAATCGGTGACTCTTAAAAGTTGGATGTAAATAACGAGACAGTTCAAGTGTATCAATGACGGGATTATCTGCTTCCGGAATACCATATTTGCCGTAGCTTGTATTTAAGAAGCCCATATCAAATGAAGCGTTGTGGGCAACAAGAATCGTCCCTTCCGCAAATTCTTTAAATAACCGGAGTACTTCTTCTTCCGATTTAGAACCGCGAACCATTTCATCCGTAATCCCGGTTAAATTAATGGTTGTTTGTGACAAGGGATGTCCGGGATCAATGAATTGTTCAAATGTATCAATAATATTTCCTTTATGCATCTTGACAGCTGCCAACTCGATAATGGTATCATAAACAGCTGATAAACCAGTAGTTTCCACGTCAAACACAACATAGGTGGCATCCGTTAACTCAATATGTGCCTCGTTATAGGCAATTGGAACGCCATCATCAACAATGTTCGCTTCCACACCATAAAGAATTTTTACTCCGGCCTTTTTCCCTGCACTATGCGCATCCGGGAAAGACTGAGCTCCTCCATGATCTGTAATCGCAATTGCCTTATGCCCCCACTTGCCTGCCTGAGCAACCAGATCGCCAATATTATTGGTAGCATCCATTGTACTCATGTTGCTGTGAAGATGCAGCTCAACTCGTTTTTCCCCTTCAGGTGCATAATCTTTTCTGGCCTCGTGGCTGACTTCCATCAAGTCCTGAGCATTCATAACTAAATCACGCATAAAAGTATCTTCCTGGATACTCCCCCTGACGCGAATCCAGCTGTTATTCCTTATTGCTTCGAAAATCTGTTCATCTTTCTCACCATTTGAGAATTTCTTTACAATAAATGACGAAGTATAATCAGTAATCTTCAGGATTAAAATTTTTCGTTTTGAACGAAGCTCTCGGATTTCTTTATCAAAGATATAACCTTCAATCGTGACCCGGCGTTCTTCCTCTAAAATATTTCCCATTGGTATAATCACTTCATCATTGGGTATATTTCTTCCCAGCTTCACCGGTCCGTCCAATGCTCCGACAGCATTTTGCTTTTCTTTTTTACGCTGCTCATGTTTTACAAGAGACTCAGCTGCCTGTTGCTGAAACGCTTCAGCCTGTTCCTGTTTCCGCTCTTCAAAAAGCTTCAGTACACGTTCTGCCTGCTGCTGATCCATTTTAGGCTCAATATGAAATTTTTTAAACCCGTATTGTGTATATAAATTTTCAATGATTGGTAAATACTGCTGTTTCAAATAAGATATCACTGCTTCATTATCAACAGGTAAAATCACTCTTTGATCTTGAATAACAGGTGTTTGATTTTTTACGACACGTTGAACAAGCGGAGAATCACATTGATAATTTAACAAAGCGAGCTGCCAATAATCAGTCAGCTGCTCTTCTGAATAGCTTCCGCCGTTTAATGTCTGAAAGCTGACTGAAACACCGGCAATCTGTTGAAATGCCAGTTCAATATGCTGTATGAATGACTGATAAAGCATAACCGGCAAAATCTCAGGGATTTCCAAATGAAATTCCCATACACGGCTTTTTTGATGAACAACAACTTTTTTTATTTTTCCCTCTTGAAGAATAGGGTGTTCTCTTTCTGAATCTTCCAGTTGAATCTGATCCAACAACTTGATGAATAATTCTTTTTCCTGCTCCAAAAAATGAACCTCCTCTAACTTACTTGACTGCCATTCCTTTATTTAATTAAAAGCAAATGACCTTTATCATTCTAAATAATGAAATGAACCAAATTTCCTTTTTGTTCCAGACTGTCCTGTCTGAAAACAAAAAAAGCACACTTGATTCATAAAATAATAGGTTAAATTTTGTCTGTACTGTACAGTCCTGATCATTCTTAAGTATACTATTATTTCTCCTGAAACACAACGAAGTACATGATTTGAATTTACCCATTATTCACTAAAAATCCTATTATATCAGTAGTTACAGAAGCTGTTTCCTAAACAAATAGAATGTGCTTCGAAATACTGTTCGTTCAATGATTCTCTGTATTAGTTCCTAAAATTTGGGGTAAATTCAAAAGTGCATGGACAGCTGCCAGTGAAAATAGAAGATTCTTTCACTTGATCCAAGATCGTTTAATAGGTGGTTTAGCTGTTTGGTCAATGAGTATAAATACATTCCTTATTGAAACTTCGGCTGTTCGGAGAAGGTGCAGGAGCATGTAGTCTGTCTAGGGGCTTTTCTACATAAAATTCCTATTTTTTTATGCAGAGCTGCTTTTTTATAATTTATTTTGTTTGTTAATCCAGTGAGCCGACACAGCCATCCCTGCACGGGTTGTATTACTTTGGTCTATTGAATTCACCCCAACAAAATCATGAATCATTCCCTGAAATTGGATTTGTGTCATATCAGCTCCAGATCACTTAAATAACAGACCTGTTCTTCTCCTTCAGCTCTTAAAGTATCTGCTCTGCCATTTAGAATCATTGCTGCTGGGGGACCTTCCAAAACTTTTATTTTCTTATCACTTTTTAAATAAAAGTAGTGGAACTTACTGAATTTCAAATTAAGAAAAAAGAAAAGGCTCTGTGACATTAATATGTCCAGAACCCTTAAACCCGAATAAACGGCTTTGTTGCGACCTCTTCAAGTCTATATTCTTCAGTTATTTCATTGATCGGTATTCAATAAAATTGACAATGTGTTTTCCAGTTCTTCTTTACGAACTTCCAGCATCTCGCCGGTTTTCTTAATTTTCACTTCCACTACACCGTCTACTGCTTTTTTACCAACTGTAATTCTGATCGGACACCCAATTAAATCTGCATCAGCGAACTTAACTCCGGCACGTTCATTTCGATCATCAAGCAATACTTCATAGCCGGCCTGATTCATCATTTCATCTACTTCTTGAGCCAGCTTGCTCTGGTACTCATCTTTAATGTTCATTTGAACAACATGTAAATCAAATGGAGCAATTCCTTTCGGCCAGTTGATTCCTTCTTCATTCGCATTTTGTTCAACAATCGCTGAAAGCAGACGGCTGACGCCAATTCCATAACAGCCCATAATAACTGGGATCTCTCTGCCGTTTTCGTCCAATACATTAGCATTCATCGATTCGCTGTAACGAGTCCCCAGCTTAAAGATATGACCAATTTCAATTCCTTTGGTAAAGGCCAGTACTCCGTTTCCGTCAGGTGAAGGGTCTCCTTCCTGAACAAACCGTAAATCGATATACTTAATTGGATTAAAATCTCTTTCAGGATTGACATTTTTATAATGGTAACCAGTTTCGTTGGCGCCGGCTACTGCATTGCCCAAGTCCTGAATACACAGATCCGCAAACAGTTTGACTTCCTCTGACAGCCCAACAGGACCAATTGATCCGAACGCTGCACCAATATATTTTTCAACCTCTTCCTCAGTTGCTTCATCCATGAAATCCACACCCAGAAAGTTTTTCAGTTTTACATCATTTACTTCATGATCGCCCCGAACCAGAACCATGACCGGCTCGCCATCAGCAATAAATAAAAGTGATTTGATGATTTTTTGAGGTTCAATATCAAAAAATTCTGCAACTTCCTGAATAGTTCCAACCTTTGGTGTCGCCTCTTTTTCAAGAACCTGCTGACTCTCATGAGATTTTTTTGGTGTGTAAAGACTTGTTGCCATTTCAAGGTTTGCAGCATAATCACCTTCTGTAGAATAACAAATTGTATCTTCACCAATATCTGAAATAGCCATAAACTCTTTTGAATCTTTTCCTCCCATAGCACCACCGTCTCCGATAATTGCACGGAAATCCAGACCGCAACGTTCAAAAATTGCAGAGTATGCTTTTTCATAGTCTTTGTATGTTTCATCAAGACTATCATAACTGGAATGGAAAGAGTAGCCATCCTTCATAATAAATTCTCTTCCGCGAAGCAGACCAAAACGAGGTCTTTTTTCATCACGGTATTTTGGCTGTATCTGATATAAATTTAAAGGTAATTTTTTATATGAATTTACTTCATTTCTAATCAGTTCAGTAAATGTTTCTTCATGTGTCGGACCTAAAATATAGTCCCTGTCATTCCGATCTTTAAGCCGATACAGATTAGGTCCGTAAGTTTCATATCTTCCCGACTCTTTCCAAAGCTCGGCCGGAAGCAGTGCAGGCATCAGCATTTCCACTGCATCAATTTTTTCAAACTCTTCCCTCATAATCTTTTTCAGCTTTTCCAACACACGATTTGCCAGCGGCAGATACGAATAAAGTCCGGCAGAAACCTGACGAATATAGCCAGCACGCAATAAAATCTGATGGCTTAGAACCTCCGCATCATTTGGCACCTCACGTAAAGTAGGAATTAACATCTTTGACTGTTTCATTAAAAACTCTCCTTTGTCAGACAAGCAAAACCGCTCACTGCACTATTTTCTAATAGATTCAACTCGAAAAAACTACTTTCAGTGAAATATCCATTGTCAATCAGTCAGCAGCCTGTTACGCTTAACTACTAAATTTATTCAACTTATATATTAAAGAGCCTGACACCAGAATGGCTGTTCCAGAGCTCTTTTCTTTTGCGAAACCAACAAATTTCCCCACAAATCCAATTCACAGTAAATTGTTCTTTTTTTTTAGAAAAAGAACCGTTGAATATCATTCCAAGTGACTAAAATCATCAACAGCATGATAAAACCTACACCGATCAGTGTCAGAATCATCTCTTTTTCCTGACTAAGCGGTTTGCCTCTGACACCCTCAAAAATATTCAGTACAAGCTTACCGCCATCTAAAGCAGGAATCGGCAACAGATTTACGATACCGAGATTTACTGAAAGCATTGCCATCAGCCAAATCACTGTATCAACACCAGATTTGGATGCTTCAGAGGAAAGCTGGAACATCATAACCGGTCCACCCAGTTTATTAATGTTAAAGTTTGTAAACATTGAACCCAGTGTTTGGAAAATCGTTGTTGAATTGTTGATTGTTTCAGTCAGTCCGCCCAACAATTTATCTCCCAAGCTGTCTTTCTTCGGAACTGCAATACCAATTTTCCCTGCCCCTGAGCTGTCCTCCTCAGGAGTTACCATAATTGTCTGAGTTTCATTCCCTCTCTTTACTTCAAATTCAAGAGGCTTTTCAGGATTTTCCTGAACAATAGTTATCAAGCTTTGCCAGTCTGCTATTTTTTCTCCATCAATAAACAGGACCTCATCATTTTCTTTTAAACCAGCCTCAGAAGCAACACCATCCGGAAGTACTTCACCTAAACGATTCGTATCCGTAACAGTCACTCCGCCATTCATGAATACCCAAATGGTAAAAAGTACAATCGCCAACAGGAAATTATTCATTGGTCCGGCAAAATTAGTCAGCATTCTTTGGCTTAGCTTTGCAGACTGAAACTGGACATCTTCCGGTGCGATTCGAATTTCCACCCCGTTCGGCTCAATGATGTTTGCATCGTGATCCACAGTGTAAACCACTTCCTGCGACTCATCACCATTTTCATACCCTTTGATAAACAGCTCCTTTTCCAAATCGTACTCCAGCAATTCAATTGGAATACTGTTTGGCAGCTGAACTTTTTTACTGGTATTGATTTTGACAACTTTGTTCTCTTCATTAACCACCAGGGAGAGCATCATCCCGGGTTTAAGCTCCAGATCATCTTCTTCAGCTCCAGCCATTCGAACATAGCCGCCTACAGGTAAAATACGCAACGTATACGTTGTTCCGTCTTTTCCCTGATGAGAAAAAATCTTGGGTCCCATTCCAATTGCAAATTCACGAACTAAAATACCTGCCCGCTTTGCAAAAAAGAAATGTCCGAATTCGTGCACAATGACAAGAATCCCAAAGACAAGAATAAATGTAATAATTGTTTTCATAAATTTCCTTCTTCCTCTATCCATCTTTCTACATTGTTTCGTGTTTCTTTATCAATTTTGATTACATCATCTAAAGTTATTATCTGTTGTTCTATATGATTATCCACCGCTTTGATAATGAACACTTCAATTTGAAGATAAGAAATCTTCCCTGAAATAAAAGCCGCCACCGCCACCTCATTCGCTGCATTATACACTGTAGGATAGCCTCCGCCCAGTTTTCCAACTTTATACGCCAATTTCAGCATGGGGAAGCGTTCATAATCCATTGGTGCAAAATGTAATGCCCCCATTGTTGCCAAATCAAATGGCTTTTCATTTTTCATCGGCAGCCGCTCCGGATAAGTCAATGCATACTGAATCGGTTCTCTCATATCACTCGGACCGAGCTGAGCCAGATAAGCGCCGTCCCGAAATACAATCATTGAATGGACTGTACTTTCTCTATGTAAAACAACTTTTATTTTATCATAAGTCATATTAAATAACCAATGCGCTTCAATGACCTCAAGCCCTTTGTTCACCATTGTGGAAGAATCAATTGTTATTTTTTCTCCCATTGCCCAATTAGGATGATTCAGTGCCTGTTCCAATGTAACTTCTTTTAACTCTTCTCTGGATAATTCGCGAAAACTTCCGCCTGATGCTGTAATAACAATTTCTTTTACATTATTACAGGGCTGATTTCCTTCCAGACATTGAAAAATTGCTGAATGCTCACTGTCAACAGGAAGGATAGACACGCCTTTTCTTACTGCGGCTGCCATGACCCATTCACCAGCCATCACCAGTGTTTCTTTATTTGCTAAGGCAATATCTTTTCCTGCTTCGATCGCAGCCAGTGTAGGGCGAAGACCAATACTTCCGGAGACTGCGGTTAGAACAACATCTACTTCTGGAAGTTCTGCTGCTTCAATCATTCCTGCTTCACCGATACCGAAACGTACTGCAGGATATTCTTTTTCAAGCTGCTCTTTCATTTCAACTGTACCGACACCTACATACACAGGCTGCAGCTGTTCAATCAGCTGACGGCCTTTATCAATATTGGAATGAAAGGTTAATGAAATAATTTGAAATCGCTCAGAATAAGCGTTGACTACCTCAATTGTACTTGCTCCTATAGAACCTGTAGCTCCTAATAATGAAATTTTTTTCATGGTAATAAAGAAAAACTCTGAATGGTCAGAGTTTTTATACCTTCCCTTCCCTTATTCTTAAAACAAACCAAATAGATGCATAACAGGAAAAACAAACAACAAACTATCAAATCGATCCAAAATGCCGCCGTGTCCCGGAAGTATTTTCCCGGAATCCTTCACATCGTAATGTCTCTTAATTGATGATTCTACAAGATCTCCAAACTGTCCGACAATAGAAAAAATGACTGTTAGTACCAGCATGACAGGCAAGCTGTAGGTAAAAGCTTCTTTCCCCGGAACAAGTGCGATATAAACACCGCCAACTGCCACTGCCGACAAAATACCGCCGATTGATCCCTCAATTGTTTTATTCGGAGAAACAGAAGGCAAAAGTTTTCTATTCCCAAATTTTCTTCCTGCCATATATGCGCCTATGTCTGTTGCCCAAACAACGAAAAGTGCATAAAGTAAAACCACTAAACCTGTCTCTCTTGCAGCTACAAAATTTTGAAATCCTACACCAAGATACAAGCTGGCAATTACCGGAAAACCTGCCTGCGAAATACTGTATGTATTTTTTGAAGCAACCAGTGCGCCCAATAAGATCATAACCATTAAATAAAATAAAATAAAATTATCTGTTTTTTCAGGTAAAAAGAAGAACCAGCGGTCTTTCGGTAAAACCAATACAATCGCAGCTAATGCTGAAAGTATTCCCTCGAAGCTCAGCAGATCAAGACCCTTCATTCTAAATAATTCATAGACACCAACAACTGCTAAAGCTGCAGCTGTAAGCTCTATAGCAATACCGCCATATACAATAATTGGAATAAACAATACCAGTGCCGCAACAGCTGTAATGACCCGTTGTCTCATTTATTTTCCTCCTTATTCTGCGTCAAACCGCCAAAGCGGCGATTTCTATTCTGAAATGAAGCAATTGCAGATTCTAATAAAAAATCATTGAAGTCAGGCCAAAGCGCATCGGTAAAAAAGAACTCACTGTATGCAATCTGCCATAACAGGAAATTACTGATACGTTCTTCTCCGCTTGTTCGGATCAGCAGCTCCGGATCTCGTAGATCTTTGTCCAATATGTTTGTCATTAAATGCTTGGAAATTACTGTTTCATCAATATCCTGAGGAGTGATTTTGCCATCTGCCGCCTCTTTGGCAATTTGCTGAACCGCCGTTACTATTTCTGCCCGTGAGCCATAGTTTAAAGCAAAATTGAGCACCATTCCTGTATTATCTTTTGTCTGTTCAATTGCCCGCTTTACTGCATCCTGTGTATGGGCAGGCAGAAATTCTTTATAGCCCATCACTTCAACTCGGACATTCTCCTCAATCAGCTCAGGTACAAATGTATCAAAAAAGTCCACTGGCAGCTGCATTAGGAAGTTCACTTCTTCAGAAGGTCTTTTCCAGTTCTCTGTAGAAAATGCATACAGGGTCAGGACTTTCACTCCCAAATAACTCGCATGCTTTGTAATTTTTTTGACTGTATTCATCCCTTCTTTATGTCCGGCTATGCGAGGAAGTCTTCTGTTTTGCGCCCATCTTCCATTACCGTCCATGATAATTGCCACATGTTTAGGTATACTGCCGTTTTTATCAAATATATATTCAGATTCTTTCTGTATATACTTATCTTTCTGCGGAAAAAAACGAAACATATTTCTTTTTCCCTCCAATTTTAAAAATCTATCTAGACTATTATAGCAATAACTTTCAGAAAAACCTATGCAAAGATCAAATTTTTCTGTTTTGTTAATAAAATGAAAAGGATCTCCCAGCAAAATATTCATTCCAAGGCATTTACTCCTAAATTCTACGACCTTATAGAACTTTGTTTGTTTTTTTATAGTCGCCGATAGTAAAATTAAGCTAGACAACTAAATAAGTCATTTGTGCTACACTCAAAATAGTTCCGTCCAAAGAATTATAAGGAGTGAAGACAAATGACCTATACTCATCTTACTACAGACGAACTAGTTTTAATAGAATCTTATTTCAATACCCAGCAACCTGTTGTACAAGTTGCTAAACACTTAGGACGTGCTCGTCAAACCATCTATAACGTGTATCATTTTCTAGCAGCTGGACATACTGCGCTCGAATACTACCAACAATACAAGGCGCACAAATCCCGTTGTGGTCGTCGGTCCATTGT
>NZ_JAJDJW010000015.1:0-94376 GCF_020567645.1 Enterococcus sp. CWB-B31 | reverse complement strand
AATCGGTTGCCTCAAAAAGGAACCATATTCCAAGGAAATCACTGAACTATCGAACCCCCATGGAAGTATTTTTGAGTTATATGGATGATGAGATAGTGTCTAGCTTAATTTGACAAATGAAAAAATAAAAAAAGAACTCTGACAGCCAGTATATTTTTCCGCTCAATGATTCTATTTTTACTATATTCTCAACAATACCAATGAACAATACAACATACGCAATAATAGCAATATTTCTTTTCCACCGCTTACCTGTTCGAAAGCCGGGAATATATTTTTTAAAAAAACTATTATCGTGTTTCTTTACAACTTTTTCTTTCTTATAGCTAAAATCAGAATTATCATTTTTAAAAGAAATTTTTTGCAGTCTTATTTTTGAAGTATTTTGCATCTCACTTTCAGGAGACAATTTTGCTTCACTCACAAAAGCTGCCTCAGATAACTTATTCTGCTCATTCTTTTCTTTAGTATAAACCTCACGCTCTTTTTTCAATTCAAACAGTATGGCCTCACGCATTTCCACAACATTTTGATAACGGTCTTTCGGATCCATTTTTACTGCTCTGGAAATAATTTTTCGGAGAAACAGATCCTCTGGCAGCTTATTTCTTGGATAGTCTCTGACTAAACAGACATTCATCAGTACGCCAAGCGAATAAATATCACTGCGGGCATCCGTTTCTGCAAAACCAAACTGTTCTGGTGCCGCAAAACCAACAGTTCCCAGCTGTACTGTATCAGTTTCTTTATTCCCACTGATTCTTCGGACAGCATCAAAATCAATCAGTTTGATAATCTGATCGTTCGAAATCATGACATTTGAAGGTTTGATATCTCTGTGGATTAATCCTTGTTTATGCAATTCAGTCAGCCCATTCAGTATTGCTAAAGATATCTCCATTACTTCTCTGCCTGTCATAGAATCTGAAGAGTAAATCAGTTCACTTAACGTTTTCCCATGAATATATTCTTCATAAAGATAAATTTTTCCATCTTCTTCAACAATTTTATCAATTTTTGGAAGATTGCTGTGTTTGATTTGCTGCAGAGAAACGAGACTTTCCTTTAAAATAAAGGGATATTCTTTTTGAACCCAAAATTCCTGCGTTTCAATATTTCGAACCAGCATGGGACTGCCTACTTTATCTGTTAATCGTTCAATCTGCTTGTAACCATTTTTTGCCTGACTTGGAACCCCTATTTCCATCTATCCAAACTCCATTCAATTGGTTTCCTGTTGATTATTTGTCGCTTTTTTGATACCATCTTTCACTAAGACATTGTATACTATTTTTACAGTAATTTAAAGACGACCTGTTAATACGAAGAAATTACGGGGAAAATAATTTTACAGCTAAAATAGTATGAACTACACGCTGCTACAAAGGAGGGAAATAATGGAAGAAAAAGATACAGATAAGCTGCTTCATTCTTTGAAAAATGCAAAAAGCTTCAAATCGGCCATTTCTGAAACAAAGCCATATACTGTCGATGTTGAAATAAAAAATTATTTAAACAGCTGGCTTGAAAAGAAAAATATTTCTAAAAGTAACGTCCTAAAAAATGCAGGAATCACCGAGGCTACAGGATACCAGTACTTTGACGGAAAACGTAAACCGCCTAGAGAAAAATTAGTTGCGATAACAATCGGACTGGATTTGACATTAGAGGAGACAAATACGCTCTTTAAACAAATCGGCTATGCCCAGCTGTATCCAAAACATCCTTGGGACGCAGTCATTATTTATGGTATTACGCATCACTTATCAATCGAAGCAATTGACGATCTGCTTTATGAGGAAGGGTTGAAGACGTTTATTTGTTGATTGTTATAGTTTTGAACATTAATTTGTAAACCAAGCTTATTTGGAAAACGAGCAAAAATAAAAAACCGAGCTTGGCTTGCTCGGTTTTTCTGTGTGACAAAACTATATGATATGCTTAAATATGGATTGGCAAACCTAAAGCCAATTCAGAAGCATCCATAACAATTTCACCTAGAGATGGGTGAGGATGGATAGTCAATGCAATATCTTCTGCATTCATACCGGATTCTACTGCCAGTGCCATTTCAGAAATCATGTCACTTGCTCCTACTCCGGCAATCTGTGCGCCAATAATCACATTTCCCTCTACTGTAGTAACCAGACGTACAAATCCTTCTGTTTTACCTAAAGAAATAGCACGCCCATTACCTGCGAATGGGAATTTATAGCCTTTCGCTTCAATTCCAGCTTCTTTCGCTTCAGCCACTGTCATACCAACAGATGCCAATTCAGGATCTGTAAAGGCCACAGCCGGCATTGCTTTATAGTCAACGGCTACTTTTTTACCGGAAATTGCTTCTGCAGCAATTTTAGCTTCATAGCTTGCTTTGTGTGCAAGAGCAGCGCCCGGTACGATATCACCAATTGCAAAAATGTTTGATACATTGGTGCGGCCCTGTTTATCAACATTGATTAAGCCGCGTTCGCCAATCTCAACACCAGCCTGTTCAAGACCCAGATCTTCAGTATTTGCCCGACGACCTACAGTTACCATTACATAATCAGCAGTGACAGATTCTTCCTTTCCATCCACTTCATATTTCACAGTCACACTGTCACCATTGTCAACGGCTTCTTTCGCCATTGCAGAAGTCACAATCTTAACACCTTTTTTCTCGAAATCATCAACCACAATTTTAACCATGTCTTTTTCATATGTTGGTAAAATTGAAGGCGTTCCTTCAATTATTGTAACTTCAGAACCTAAGTTTGCATATGCTCCGCCCAATTCAGCACCGATAACACCACCACCGATAATCACGAATTTTTTCGGAACTTCTTTTAAGTTCAAACCGCCTGTTGAGTCCAGTACACGCCCGCCAAACTTAAAGCCCGGGATTTCTATCGGACGAGAGCCTGTAGCAACAATCGCATTGTTGAAAGAATACGTTTGAGCAGAATCAGGATGAATCACACGCAAGGTATGATCGTCTACAAAGAATGCTTCGCCTTCAATAATTTCCACTTTGTGTTTCTTCAACAGCATACCAACACCGGAAGTCAATGTCTTTACGACTTTATTGTCTTTCCATTCCTGTGTTTTTGTAAAATCAAGTTTTACATTTTCACTGGTAATACCAAATAGTGTTGAGTCCAGTGATTCCTGATAATGGTGACCCGCTGCGATCAGCGCTTTGGACGGAATACATCCGACATTCAAGCAGACACCGCCAATAAACTCGCGTTCAATGATGGCAACTTTCTGTCCCATTTCAGCAGCACGGATGGCAGCTACATAGCCGCCAGGTCCCGCACCGATTACAACTGTATCTAATTCAATGGCAAAATCTCCTACTACCATTTGTTAATCATCCTTCCATCAAAAGTAATTCAGGGTCAGCCAATAAACGTTTGATGTTGTTCATCGCTTTTTGAGCAGTTGCTCCATCAACGATTCGATGATCAAAGCTTAGTGACAATTTCATTACACGTCCAACAACGATTTCTCCATCTGCATTCACTACAGGCTGTTGAGCAATTGTACCCACGCCCAAGATCGCTACTTCAGGGTAATTGATAACTGGAGTGAACCAGCCGCCGCCGACTGAACCGATATTACTGATTGTAATTGATCCATCACGCATATCCTGAGCTGCTAATTTACCATCATGAGCAAGCGCTGCTTTTTCATTGATTTCATCAGCAATCGCAAACATACTCTTTGTATTTGCGTTTTTAACATTTGGTACATACAAGCCATGATCTGTATCAGTAGCAATACCGATATTGAAATAATGTTTGTATACAATTTCCTGCTTTGCATCATCAATTGATGCATTTAAGACAGGGAACTTTTGAGCTGTTGCTGTCAATGCTTTAACAACATACGGCAGGAATGTTAACTTCGTACCATTTTCAGCAGCAACATCTTTAAACTTCTTGCGGTGATCCCACAGCTTAGATACCTCCACTTCATCATGCAGCGTAACATGAGGAGCTGTATGCTTGCTGTTGACCATTGCTTTGGCAATTGCTTTACGTGTTGGTGTCATCGCTTCACGCGTTTCCATTTCTCCCAAGTTTGAAGTAAATGGTTGAGCAGGTTTCACCGGAGCTGCAGCTGGTGCCGCTGTTTCTTTCACGGCGTTTGCTTCTACTGCTGCAGAAGCTGAGACCACAGGCGCTGAACCTCCATTAGTCAAGAAGTTGTCGATGTCCTCTTTGACCACACGTCCGCCTTTTCCTGTTGCAGCAACTTGTGTAATATCTACATCTTTTTCTCGGGCATATTGACGAACAGAAGGCATTGCCAATACACGTTTATTAGGATCGGCAGCTATAATAATGGCAGAAGACGCTGCAGGCGCTGCTTCTGTTTTAGATTCTGTCGAGGCTGTTGCAGGAACACTTGCTGGTGCAGCATTATGTCCCGGTGCATCAATCTCAACCAGTACATCGCCGACATTGGCTATTGTGCCTTCAGAAACAACAATGTTTTTCACTGTTCCTGTCACTGGTGACGGAATTTCTTCTACTGATTTGTCATTTTGCACTTCCAATAATGTATCATCTTCATTAATTGTATCGCCGGCTTTTACAAACCACTTAACGATTTCTCCTTCAGCAATTCCTTCACCAATATCCGGTAATTTGAATTGGAAGACCCCTTCGCCTGAACCAGATGATTCTGCCGGAGCTGCAGGCTGTGCTGGTGTTTGTTCCTGAGAGGCTGCTCCGCTGCTGCCTTCATTGTCTTCATGTCCCGGTGCGTCAATTTCGACCAGTACATCACCGACATTGGCTACTGTGCCTTCGGGAACAACAATATTTTTCACTGTTCCTGTCACTGGTGACGGAATTTCTTCTACTGATTTATCATTTTGTACTTCTAATAATGTATCATCTTCATTAATTGTATCGCCGGCTTTTACAAACCATTTTACGATTTCACCTTCAGCGATTCCTTCACCGATATCCGGTAGTTTAAATTGATAAGCCATCGTTTTTTCTTCCCTTCTTTACTAATTAAAATTCAACGATTTCTTTCACTTTTGCTTCAATATCAGAAGCATTAGGCAGCCAAATATTTTCCGCTTGACCAAATGGGAAGATGGTATCTGGTGCTGATACACGGCCAATTGGTGCTTGTAGAGAAAGAACAGCTCGTTCTGAAATTTCAGAAACAACTTGTGCAGCTACGCCTGCCTGTTTCTGCGCTTCCTGAACGACAACCACACGGCCTGTTTTTTCAACAGACGCAATAATTGTTTCAATATCAAGAGGAGCTACAGTACGTAAATCGATAATTTCAACAGAAATATTTTCTTTTTCAAGCGTTTCAGCAGCTTTGACTGCTTCACGAACCATGGCACCGTAAGTAATGATAGAAACATCGCTTCCTTCACGGGTAACAGCTGCTTTGTCCAAAGGTACTTCATATGCTTCATCCGGCACTTCCTCACGGAAAGAACGGTACAATTTCATATGTTCAAGGAAAACAACCGGGTCATTACTGCGGATTGAAGAAATCAGCAACCCTTTTGCATCGTATGGATTTGATGGAATAACTACACGTAACCCCGGTGACTGAGCCATCAGTCCTTCCAGATTATCAGAATGGAGTTCGGGAGTGTGTACTCCTCCGCCAAATGGTGAACGAATAGTTACCGGGATATTTCTTGTACCGCTCATACGATAACGAGTACGAGCCATTTGAGCAACTACTGCATCCATTGTTTCAAAAATAAAGCCGAAAAATTGAATTTCAGGAACCGGACGATATCCTTCCAAAGCAAGACCAAATGCCAATCCGCCAATACCAGACTCAGCTAACGGCGTATCAAATACACGATCTTCGCCGAATTTTTCCTGTAAACCTTCTGTCGCACGGAATACACCGCCGTTTTTACCAACATCTTCACCAAAAACCAATACGTTTTCATCATTCTCTAACTCAAGAGCTAGGGCATCAGTAATAGCTTGAATCATTGTTTTTTGTGCCATGATTATTTCGACTCCTTCGCTTCGTAAATTGCAATTTGTTCTTTAATACTTTGTGGTTGTACTTCAAACATATGTTTCAGGAAATGAGAAACTTTTTGTTTGCCCACTTTATCTGCTTCAGAAATTGCTGTTTTAATTTCTTCTTTTGTTTGTTCAATAATTTGTTCTTCTTTTTCTTCAGACCATAATCCCTTTTCAGTAAGATAATTACGGAAACGGATCAATGGATCTTTTTGTTGCCACTCATCGTCCATTTCTTTTGAACGGTAACGAGTTGGGTCATCCCCTGACAATGTATGTGGACCATAACGGTAAGTTAATGTTTCAATTAAGACAGGACCGTTTCCTTCTGCTGCCCAGTCACGTGCTTCCTTAGCAACTGTGTAAACAGCCAAAGGATCCATTCCATCTACTTGGATACCTGGAATTCCTGCTGCCACTGCTTTTTGTGCCAGCGTTTTAGCCGCTGTTTGTTTTTCACGAGGAGTTGAAATCGCAAAACCATTATTTTGAATGATGAAAACGCCATTTGCCTGATACGCTCCTGCAAAGTTGATTGCTTCATAGAAATCTCCCTGTGAAGAACCGCCGTCACCAGTATAAGTGAAGACAACATTTTTTTTGCCGCGTTTCTTCATACCCAAAGCAACGCCTGCTGCTTGAATGTATTGTGCACCGATAATGATTTGTGGAGGCATAGCATGCAGATCATCTGCGTACATATTTCCTCCGGCATGTCCTCTTGACCATAGGAAAGCTTCTTTTAAAGGAAGACCATGTTGAACCAATTGCGGCACATCACGATATCCAGGTAACAGGTAATCCTCTTTTTCCATAGCGAAATGACTGGCCAATTGACTTGCTTCCTGTCCTGCTGTTGGAGCGTAGAATCCTAAACGTCCCTGACGGTTTAATGCAGTTGAACGTTGATCCAGCACTCTCGACCAAACCATGCGTGTCATTAATTCAACTAATTCCTCATCTGATAAATCCGGAATCAGCTCTTTGTTTACAACTTTCCCATCTTTATCCAGTGCCTGGTAAGTCGGGAACTCTGCGTTGACTTCATCCATTAGCTGATTAAAGTCAATAGGTTTTTTCTTGTTTGCCATTTTGTCACACAATCCTCTCTATTAACAATTCTTTTTTATTTTAGAGAAAAATGAAACAGCATTTAAATCTGTATCATTTTCTCTGCTACGTATACAAATTATCATTTATTTCAAAAAAGAGCAAGTAAATAAACTCAATGAATTCGAAAAGATTTCTAAAAGGAAAAACCCTTATAAAACAGTGAATAGTGATGAATGTCACAAGTTTGAAATACCTTCTCTCTGTTTCAAATCTGTTTTTAAGTTTTCTCACCTCCTGTTATAGTGTTTTACATCAAAAAATTATAACAGAAAGCTACCTGTTATATCTTTATACTTATATTGTACTTGCTCATTGTTTAACTTTCCAATGATACCCCTTTCAAAAACAAGTGCTTTTTATCAATTATTTTATATTTATCCAAAATTTCTGATATTATTTTTCAACTATTACTTGTAATCCTTATTAAAGCAGTCTTGCAAATTCCTCAGGCTGTAAAGTATTAGCAGCTTATACCAAAATTATAGAACGGAATATCAATTTATCCCTTGGATTGACCGAATTACCTTCGGATTTTTCCTATTAAACAAATAACATCACTTAACCCCTTTGAACAGGATAACTACTCCCCGTCTTAGATAGTTTTTTAAAAGCAAAAAAGGGACTGTGACATAAGTATGTCTGAGATCCCTAAAACCGAATAAACGGTGTTCCAGTCTTTGTATGATTCGAGCATTCGAAGAAGCGTAGAAGCAAAGCCCCTCCATACTTCGAGAATCGGAACGAAGTCCTTCAATTCTTAATGGCTCTGCCGTTTAGAAATTGATGAGATCGAAACGAAGTGTAGTGAGAACCGTAGACGCAGAAAAACGGATACAGCGTAATGTTTTGTCTCGAGAATCGTTAGACTCGTAGAGACAGCAGTTCTGGAAATAAGTCGGACTATACTGAAAATATGAGTAGCTATTTTCGTATAGTCCGACTTATTTCTTGAGACAGAACATTTCTGTCACAACATATTCTTTTTTAAATCCATTCTTTCGTCAAATGAATGTATAAACGTTTGGCAAATTCGACTGTAATTAGATACAGGATGATGATAGCAAAGAACCATCCCCAGTATGCTGTTGGCAATGCGGTAAATTCGAAAATCTCGCGTAATGGACTGATAACCAGACCGAAACCTAAAAGTATTGCTCCAAGACTTGTCAGAATTACCGGCATAGAAGCCGTACTCTGAATAAACGGCAGTTTGCGTGTCCGCACCATGTGTACAACCAATGTCTGACTGACTAAACCGACCATAAACCAACCAGTCTGGAACAGACTTTGGTTTGCAATCGTGTTTGCCCCAAACACAAACCACATCACCAGATAGGCCATAATATCAAAAATGCTGCTGACAGGTCCGATACAAAGTGTAAATTTAGCTAAGCTCTTGATTTCCCAGCGAACAGGTCTTACTAATTCATCTTCATCCACATTATCCCAGGGGATCGTCAGCTGAGCAACATCATAAATCAGGTTTTGAATCAGCAATTGTATGGAAAGCATCGGCAGGAATGGCAGGAAGGCACTCGCCACTAAAATAGAAAAGACATTCCCAAAGTTCGAGCTGATTGTGATCTTGATATATTTCATCATATTGCTGAAAACTTTTCGACCTTCAATCACGCCTTCTTCCAGCACATTCAGACTCTTCTCAAGTAAAATAATTGAACTGGCATCTTTAGTAATATCCGCAGCTGTATCAACAGAAATGCCAACATCTGCTTTTCTAAGTGCGGGTGCATCGTTAATACCGTCTCCCATAAAACCAACTGTATGCCCATTTTTCTGAAGTGTTTCGATAATTCGAGATTTTTGCATTGGATTCAGTTTAGCAAACAAATTAGTCAGCTCAACTTCTTTTTCCAATTCCTCATTAGACATTTCATCAATTTCTGATCCCAGTACAACATGAGAAACCTCAATCCCAACATCCCCGCAAACTTTTTTGGCAACAATATCATTATCTCCGGTCAGAACCTTCACATTTACACCGTGCTCGTGCAGTGAACGAATAGCAGTAATTGCAGATTTTTTTGCCGGATCAAGAAATCCCATAAAGCCGATCAGCGTCATATCTTTTTCATCATCCGCACTATATATCGCTTCATTGTGAACATCTTTTTTCAGTGCTACAGCAATAACCCGCATTCCCTGTTCATTCATCTTACGGTTAACATCACGCATTTTCTGACGCAGTTCTTCAGTCAATCCAACAATTTCTCCATTAATTTCTGCATGAGTACAAACAGCTTCCATCTCTTCAACGGCTCCCTTAGTTACCATAAACTGATGTCCATCCGCATTTACAACAACGGTTAACCTTCTTCTCGAGAAATCAAAAGGAATCTCATCCAGTTTTGTCACAGTTTGAAAAGGAGTCTCTCTTTTATTTTCAGTATAGTAATTAATAACAGCTATATCCATCAGATTTTTCCAGCCTGTTTGATAATGAGAGTTCAAAAATGCCATATCCAATACTTGCTTATTCTCATCCCCCAAAGGATTTAAATGCTTCACCAGTACTACGCGATCTTCTGTTATTGTTCCGGTCTTATCTGTACACAGCACATCCATGCTTCCCAGATTTTGAATGGAAGGAAGCTCTTTTACAATGACTTTGTGTTTTGAAAGCATAATGGCTCCCTTTGCCAGATTACTTGTTACAATCATCGGCAGCATTTCCGGCGTTAGTCCGACAGCTACAGCAATTGCAAAGAAAAATGCTTCTCCCCATTCGCCTTTTGTCAAACCATTAATCAAAAACACAATCGGAAACAGAACCATGACCATTCTTAATAAAAATTTGCTGACTTTTGTCAACCCAATATCAAATGATGTTTTTCCTCTTTGTGTCGTTGCGTTTTTAGCAATATCCCCGAAGAATGTATTTTGACCTGTCTTTAAAATAATTGCTTTTCCCTGACCACTCAACACATCAGTTCCCATAAAGATTAAATCCTGCATATCCAGTGCGGAAATATTTTGCTGATCCTTATCTACACCAGCATCTACAAATTTTTCAACCGGCATGGATTCACCAGTTAACGAAGATTGATTAACAAACAAGTCCTTTGTCCAAATTAGTACAGCATCCGCCGGTATCATATCACCAGTTGCCAGAGTAATAACATCCCCCGGGACCACTTCGTCCATTGGAATTTCTTTCGTATTGCCCTCTCTGGTTACAGCCGTTGTGTTTTCAATCAGTTCTTTCAGCGCAAGGCTGGCTTTTTGAGAACGATATTCTTGAACAAACGTAATAATTACACTAGCTAAAATCATTAACCCCATCACAACAGCTGCTTCGTAGTCTCTTGTTAATGAGGATACAACCATCAGCAAGGCTAAAACAAATACAAAAGGATCTCTAAATGCTTCAATAAACATGATAATTGCCGGTATCGGCTTTTGTGCTGAAACTTCATTGGGACCAAATTCTTCCAGTCGTTTTACTGCATCTTCTTCAGATAGCCCCTTTTCAGAAGTCCGCAATTCCATCATTAATTCTCTTTCAGAGAGCATTGCCAGTTTTTTCAATTGCTGCTCTTTTGTTTCTTTTCTCAATTCTGTTACTCTTTTATTTGTCATCATTGTTCTTTCCTCCAACTCCTTCACTCGACTGAAAGGAAAGAAGCCTAACTAACCTTTTCCAGTTAAGTGAAGATTATTTTTGCTCCACCTCTGATGTGGGTCTTCCATGATAATCTTCCCTTCTGTTTTTTATTGACTGTTCGTTAAATTTTTTGAAAATGACTGTCAGGTCCTTCGCTTCTTTCAAAGCGCCTCATGTCCATGGTACTTCCATCTGCTGAGAAACACAATTATTTGGCAACCCTGAAGCCGCTAAGCTTTTGGTCTCCTGTTCCAAATAAAAAATACAGCTTTTTGTTCAGCCTGTAAGTACTGAAACATAAAAAAACGCATACCCAACAATAGAGCATGCGATAAACAGCATAAATATATTCTCCATCGTTGAGCTTTAGCACTATATGGCGTAGATAATTTCTTATCAGCTGCATTATGAATGACCTTCACGATCATTCCTGTTCTACCAGCTAAGAGTCTCTCGAATCTTTCGCGGCAGCAGCATATTTCCATATAGGAGCCTCACCTAACAATTCATTATTCAAATTTTCAACCAAATTCATCATAAATGATTCGCCCATAAAAGTCAAAACAAATACGCCTGCTAAATAGCAAATCTTGTTCTATTTTATTCAGGATAACTCAATGAAACTTTTGAATATTATACTCAAAATAACGAGCTGATTTTCCTGTAAGCAGTTTTATTATCTCTGCTTTAATCGAAGCACAGTCTGCCTTGCTCATGCTGATAAAAACAAATGAAGAAATAAATCATAGCTTATCAACGATTTTAGGAGAAATTTTCTTGTTGCTATAAAACACAACGAAGGATGAATTAATACTTTCTCATCACAATTATTTTCGAAATAATGACCAAAGATAACTGCACTTTTAAGAAAACTTCAAAACAGGATTTACAATCTGTCCATAGCCTTTGAATGGATACGTAATCTTAACAACTCCTTCTTGTGTATCACCGATACCAGAAAAAAGCTCACAATTCTCATCATCATGATAAATCATCCCTGAAGGGAAGCAACAATCTTTTAAATGTTCCCGTTTTGCAGGTCCTTCCGGGTAGCTCTTCCTTGTTGCAATAATTTTGTAATCGTCAACCGCTAAAGTAAGTGGATCAAAAACAAAAGACATGACTGTATAAACACTTTGTTCTTCTTCAAGATAAGATAAATGCCCGATTACACCGATTTTATTTGTATCCAATAAAAAAACCTGATTGACCCCACCCCATTCCAGATTCCCAAACAAATCTGGCAGGATCTTGGCATTAGCAATTTTTTCAGCGGTCAATTCATCTAAATGATCAATGATCGTAAAACCAATTAGTGCCTCACTGCCATATTCTTTAATTAACTGTTTATCTCTAGGACGTGAAAAAACACCAATACGACCATCTGCTAATTGGACAATCCGAATATCCTTCATATTTCGCGGACCAGTAGTAAAGTATTTAAGATCGTTTAGAGCCTGTCCATAATAAAAATAACCAAAATAAGCTTCCAATTTATCTTCTTTTTTTACTTGAACATGAGTACCTCCCATAACAAGGTTGTTGTCAATCTTGGCAATATAAGGATCCTCTAATTGATAAACCATTGAATCTTCAACTAGCTTCCAACAATTTTTTTCAACCTTCTCGAATAGACGTACCCAGGATCGCATCCATTCACTTCGACGCTCTACTCGTCCAAAAAGATACCACTTATCCTCATAGTTAAAAGGTTGAGAACAATTATAAACATCAAAACCATCAACACCTTTAAAACGAAGAATTTCTGTTTCTGATTTTTGCTGCTCAGCTTCAAATAGCTGCTTTCTTTGTAATGCATTCATAATGACCTCCATCTTGACTCGCTCCGCTCTTCGAGTCAAATAGTTGATAAAAAACGGATGCGGATATTCGTTTATAATATAAAGCAGTAATGAATCTGCTAAAAAAGGACATTTGTCAGATCACTAGGTCCTCCTTATATTTGAACAAGCTGATGGAATGCAGCTTGTAGAGCCTTCATATTTTCATTGGCTTTTTCCTGTGTTGGTGCATTGACCGAATAATAAATTTTAAACTTCGGCTCAGTTCCAGATGGTCGAACGCACACCCAAAAATTATGTTTAAAGACGAACCTCAAAACGTTGGATTTAGGTAAAAGAAGCTTTTCTTGAGTTCCCTTGACTAAATCAACTTTCAAGGCTGATACGTAATCTTCTTTTACAATTAATTCAAAATCAGCTAAAGAAGTGAATTCTTTTTCTCGCAAATTTTCTACCAATTGGTTCATCTGATTAATCCCATTTTTTCTTATAAATTCTTTCGTTTCCAAAACTTCTTCATAATAGCCATATTCCTCATATATCATGTTCAAACGATCAATAAGATTACTATTTGAAAGCTGACAATCTAATGCCGCTTCAGCTAAGAGAACGGCTGCCTGAATTGCATCTTTATCTCGTACAAATGGTTCAATCAAATACCCATAGCTCTCTTCATAGCCAAATAAAAAGCGTTTATCATTTTGCTCTTCTGATAATTCAATTTGTTCACCAATAAACTTAAAGCCAGTAAGAGTGTTTCTGACTTGAATACCATTTGCTTCAGCGATTTTTACGCCTAAATCCGAAGTTACAATCGTTTTTGCCAAAAAGTAATCTGCTAAATTTTCCCCTTTTCGTTTTTTTTCCTTGATGAGATAGTCCAGTAATAAAGTACCGATTTGATTCCCATTTAAATAGATTGGCTTCCCATCTTTAAAGACAATAACACCTAAACGGTCTGCATCAGGATCTGTCGCAATTACCAGATCAGATTGATTTTTTAAAGCTTGTTTCAATGCTAGCTCAAAAGCATCAGGATCTTCTGGATTCGGGGATTTTACTGTAGAAAAATCCGGATCTGGGAATTCCTGTTCCTTCACTAACTTCAAATTTGAAAATCCTATTCGTTTGAATGCCTGACTAACCAAGATTCTTCCTGTCCCATGCAAGGGTGTATAAACGATTTTCAATTGGGAACCAAACATGTTTACTTTTTCATAGTTTTGGGTCACCAAACGTAGATTTTCCAAATACCATTCATCTGCCTCTGAAGAAAACACCTCAATCAGCCCTTCAGAAATATATTCCGTTAATAAATCCGCTTGAATTGATAACTCATTGGTTATTTCCTCCAGAATAGCCGTCAAACGTGCCGCTGTTTCTAAAGTTATCTGACCGCCATCTTGTCCGTATACCTTAAAACCATTGTATTGTTTTGGATTATGGCTGGCAGTGATCATCACACCCGCAAAAGCCTGATAATGCCGAACCAAAAACGATAATTCAGGCGTTGGGCGCAATTGGTCGGATAAATAAACTTTGATTCCTTTAGATGCTAAAATTCGAGCAGTCCATCTTGCAAAAAGGTCGGAAAGATGCCGATTGTCATAAGAAATGACCACCCCTCTTTCAGCTGAGTGGTCATCAGATTCTAAAATATATTTTGCAAGACCTAGTGCAACACGTTTAATAGTATAGATATTGATCCGATTCGTTCCTACACCCAATTCTCCGCGCATCCCACCAGTTCCAAATTCCGGATAGCGGTAAAAACGCTCTTCTAGATCAGCTGGATTTGAAAGAGCAGCTAATTGCTCTTTCAAATCCAACTCTAAACCCTGAAACTTCTGCCATTCCTGCAATTTTGTCTGCCACTCCATCTCTATCCCTCTTTTGCCTGTTGAATGATTTCGCTGATAGAAAGTGTACAACCAGCCATAGAAGTATCTGCCACTCCGTAATACATAGTCAAGCGATCTTCATCAACAATACCACCACAACCAAATACTACATCACCAAAGAAGCCGTTTTTTTCATATTCAGCTTCCGGCTCCATAATCGGCTTTTGCGAACGAGCAATTACCTTCGTAGGATCATTCAAATCCAGTAACACTGCTCCCATACAATAACGATGCTCAGATGTTGCTCCATGATAGATAACTAACCAACCAGCTTCAGTTTTGACAGGAACCAACCCACCGCCAATCCGACCACTATCCCACTCTGTTTTTCTGATTCCTAAAAGATGTTTGTGATTTCCCCAGCTGACTAAGTCCGGTGAAGAAGCTATCCAAATGTCATAATTCCCGATACTTTTCAAAGAAGGTCGGTGTAAAGCATAATAGTTATCATTAATTTTTTCTGGAAAAATCAGCACATCTTTATTTTCTGGTGCAAAAATATTTCCTAAATCCTGATAATTTTTAAAGTCCTTTGTTGAAACTAGCGAATCACACACACCGACAGGAGAAACTGAACTAAAATTAATGTAATATGTATCATCAATCTTAGTACAACGAGCATCCTCAATTCCATAGCTTTGATACTCATTAAAAGGATATAAAAATGCATCATCGTCAATCATAAAATGATGCCCGTCTTTACTACGCGCAATTCGAATGTAAGATAGGGATGTTAAATAAATGAAGCTATCTAACTTATCTTTTTTGCGGATCATTCGGGGATCTTCAAAATCATAATCTGGATCATTATAATCAAATTCTACAATCTTCATTTGCTTGGTCCCAGTATCATAAACAGGTGCTTTAATTATATTTGGATCTTCAGAAATTGGGCGTTCTGCAACTCTTAATAAAAGCAGTACTTCACCATTGTATTCTGCTACTCCGCCGTTAAAGGCACCAATAACTTCATACCCCTCATGTAATGGCTTCACATCAGCTGGTGTGATTAATGGATTTTCTATAAAACGTTCTATTTTCATGTCAATAACCTCTATTTAAATGGATTTTCAATCTCTATTTTTTGTGCACTGGCATCGCTGATACCGACATATAAAACTGCTCGCTCTCCATGTAGCTGAATGCCGCCGCTAAAAACAACATCTACTAAGTCAGGACGCTTAGCTGGTCCGTCAATAAAGTCCCTTCTTTCAGCAATGATCTTCGCTTCACACATAGCTTTATTTTCAATGTCCACCTTGAAGCTCATTGCGTAATAATGACGATTCCCATCTGCATCAAAGTTGGCGATATGACCTAAAATCCAGATATCTTCGTTGATTTGATGAATCTCATTTCCACCGCCCCACTCTTCATCGCAAAACTGATTAGACAAAAGTGGTGCATCCTCAATCATCTGAATCGTCAAATTACTGACTTGATCAATAATACAGAAGCCAATTTTCCCACGACCGCCTTTTTCACCTTGCGAACGAGTCAACACTAAAATTCGCCCATCAGCTTGCTGCTTCAATCGTAAATCTTTCATTCCCCAAGGACCTTCAAAAACTTTATATGCTTCTGAAATAGAGTCCAATTGATAAAATACCGTTCGCCACTTTGCTTTTCCATTATCAAAAAAAACTGCTTCGACTCCTCCCAAAATAATTTTCCCATCAATTCTTGTGTAAAAAGGGTCTTGAAGAGCTAAATCAATCCCGACATCGAGCTTTTCCCAAACACTATCATTGACTTCCTTGAACAAATTGATATGCGAATGCTCATCATCACGAGATTCTACACGTCCGGCAATAACTTCTTGTCCATTCAAATCAAATGGTGCTGTAATATTGTAAACATCTCGACCACCAACACCTAGAAAGTTTAAGACTGCTGCTTTTTTATTTGTATTTTTTTTTCGATACTCTGTTAATAATTCTTTTGTATAAATCACTACTCTACCCTTCCTATCCAACAAGCTTTTGCCAAAATTCGATATCTTTTATTTGTCTTATTTATTAATTCAGCTCCAAAAAGTATTTGCAGCTTTCCTTCTATTGTTAATTCATATTCTCTATCATCAAAATTCAAAACCACTAAAATATCATCCACTCGATAAGAAAGGCATTTCTCATCCAAAAAAATAGCTGTAATTCTATTAAAGGGACCCTCTTGATATCGTAATTGGATTAGACTGCGATACCACTCCGCTAATTCCAGGCTGTCTTCATTCTCAGAACATTTGCCAATCCAATTATTGGGTGCATCATTCCAAAGCATCATTCCGCGTGAACGATCTCTATTCACCTTATTTGCCTCTTTAAGAGCTGCTTCTTCTGTCATTGATTCCAACATTTCTTGATACTTATTCTTCGCTTGAATATCTCGGATATCTTCGATTTGAGCAGGTATAAAATCACCAATTCCCAACTCTTCTCCCTGATATAAAAATGGAATTCCCCTATTGATCAATACAAAAACTGCTAATAGTTTATACAACTCTTTATCCTCTTGTACCAATCGATTCCATGAACGACTCATATCATGACTGTTAAAAAACAGAGTTGGCAAGCTATCCATATAAAGAGAATTAATCGCCTCAAATGCTTTTTTTATTTTTTCAAGATCAAAACTATCTTGACTGCCAAGATCAAAATTAAAGGCTGTATCAAATAGCTCTCCACCAACATAACTGGAAATTTTCATCAGCTCATCAGAGCTAATCTCCGCAACAGTAAACAATTCAGAATTATACGATTTTACAAATTGATTAATTTCTTTCAGAATTTTCTTAGTTCCTTCTTGATCTACATCAAATTTATGGAGCTGATTCCCCGTTGAATCATTGGGATTATCTGGAAAGTCAGCCGAAGCAGACAAATTATTGATAACATCAAAGCGGAACCCATCAATACCTTTATGAAGCCAGAAATCAAGCACTTGGAAAATTGCTGTTTTCACCTCAGGATTTCTCCAGTTCAAATCGGCCTGTTCTTTAGCAAAGCTGTGATAATAATATTGATTGGTACAAGAGTCAAAGTTCCAAGCAGATCCGCCAAAAAAACTTTCCCAGTTATTAGGCACATCCCGCCAAATATACCAGTCACGTTTCAAGCTGGTACGATCTTTTGCAGCTTCTACAAACCACGGATGCTCAGTTGAGGTGTGATTAAATACTACATCTATAATAATGCGTATTCCCATTTGATGTGCTTCACTGATTAGAAACTGAAGATCATCCAGAGTACCATATTGCTCATCAACACCACAATAGTCGGCAACATCATACCCATTATCAATTTTTGGTGAGGGATAAAATGGTGTTAACCAAATACAATCAACACCTAGATTTTTTAGATAAGGAAGCTTTTCTCTTATTCCTAAAAAATCACCGATCCCGTCTCCGTTACCATCAGCAAAAGACGGTAAATAAATTTCATAAAAAACTGCTTTTTCCCACCACATCAGCTAACCCCTCTTATTTCAAAGTAAATTGCATACCGTCTTGGAATCGTTTTGAGAAAATTAAAAACAAAATGATCAGCGGTAATGTCAGCAAAACAGAGGCAGCATACATTGGACCTGGATAAGTGCCATATGGACCGAACATTTGTGAAATCAAAACATTCAACGTCACTGTACCATCACTCTTAGACACGATCATATCCCACAGCAAATTCGTCCAACGATCCGTATAAAGAAAAAGAAAGATGACCGTTGTAATAGATTTTGACATTGGAAGCACGATTCTAAACAAAATCTGCATTTCTGTTGCTCCATCAAGTTTTGCAGCCTCAATTAAGGTATCAGGAATCGCTTTGAAAAAGTTAGTGTACATAAAAATTGCCCATAAGCTGATTGCCGTAGGAATAATCATTCCAGCATATGAATCCAGCAATCCAACCTTCGTGATCATTAAAAATTGTGGAATCAATAAGATGATCGCAGGGAAAAACATTTGGAACAAGATAAAGTTATTAACGAATTTCTTGCCCTTAAAATCAATTTTTGCTAAAGCATAGCTTACCATCAAGGCAAACATCAGCATCAAAAAAGTAGCGATAGTTGCTACAATAATCGTATTCACAAAGGCCCCTAGCCAAGGGACATTTGCTGATGTAGCTGACCCGCCAAACAGCCATGTCCAAGAACGTAAACTAAAACTGCCTGGAATCACTTTTCGATCGACTTGATCCCATGAAGCAAATGAATGCATCACCAGATAGATAAATGGAAAGGTCATGATCAACATCACGATGGTCGTAACAAGATAAAGGAGAACAGTTTGCCTTTTAGTCCTTTTATACCCAACCATTTTTTTCACCCCATTTTTCCAACAATTTACGAATGAGCCCAATCGATGTAAAAGTGACAACCGAAGCTAATAATGCCACAGCCGAAGCATACCCAGATCTCAATCCGACAAAAGCTTGGTTATAAATTTCCATTTGCCAAGTATTAGTCGCAAAATTCGGACCGCCGCCAGTCAATTGATAAACTTCAGTAAAAATACCAAAACTGATTCCTACTGCTAAAACAGTTACAGTGAAAAAGGCTGGATACAGCATGGGAAAAGTGATCTTCCAAAAACTTGTCCAAGAAGTCGCTCCATCAATTGCTGCTGCTTCATATACCTCTTGATTGATATTGCTTAACCCTGAAATCAAGATTAAACCGTAATAACCAGACATCTTCCATGCGATCATCAACGAAACGATCATCATTGCAGTATGCGGATTTCCTAACCAATCAATATCCCACCCCATTTTTGTTCGAAGAAATATGTTAAATGGTCCATTATATGAAAGCAGTCCCTTAACGATCAATGATGTTACTACTCCGCTTGAAAGATATGGTAAGAAGAAAGCAACCATATAAAGACCTTTAAATTTCGGTAAGCTGTTCACCAATAAAGCGATAATCATTGACATAGTCAAAGCCATCGGGACAAATATAATCAAAAACTTATAAGTAACAAAAAAAGCGGATTGAATGGCTGGGCTTTTAACAGCGTCTATAAAATTTTTGATACCAATAAACTTAACCTCTGGTGAGATCATATTCCAGCTAGTCAAAGCCAGCCAGAAGGACCATAGCAGCGGCAGCAAGAAGAAAATAAATGTAAAAATCAGGTATGGGCTGGTAAATAACCAGCCCAATTTGGTGTTTTTGCTCATCACTGAAGCGCCCCTTCAACTGCTTTTTTAGCACTCTCAACAGCTTTAGCTGCATCTTTTTCACCACGAACAACAGGTACCCAAGCTTGCTCACCAAAGACTTGTTGAATCTCGTTGTAGTTTTCATTGTCCATTGCCGGAACAGCATAAGGCACATTCTCAGCATAAACTTCCATAGCAGGATTTTTGTCAAAGTATTCTTTGAACGCATTATTTTCAGTCGCATCATCTCGTGCTGGAATTAATGATGTCATTTCCAATAGTTTCATGTCATTTTTTTCATCCCCAAATACAAATTCTAAAAATTTCATGGCAGCTTCTTGTTCTTCTTCAGTAGCTTTTGCATACATAACAATACCTTTCGCATCAGCATAAGTAGAAACCTGTTCTTCGTCAGCTAGAGCATCCGGAACCACAGGTGCCGTAACGGTGTAATTTTTTCCAAATTCCATTTCCGGATATTTTTCAGCCCAGTTAGGGAATGTCCAAGGTCCCAGATCAGTCATAACACTATCCCCATTTTCAAATGGGTCCGTAGCTTCACCAGTTCGCAGTACTTTATTTTTCGCTAAGGTACTCATCAAATCAAAGACTTCTTTCATTGCTTCTTCATCAGCAACAAACTGATTGCCCTCTACAAAGTTTGCTCCGTTACTTGCTGCATTATACAATGGGAAAAAATCAAACCAACGCATCCAGGCAGTCGGGTCTGCCAGATCTTTTTTAGCCCAAAGTGCCCTATCGGTATCTTTGACTTTCTCAACTACTTTTAATAACTCAGAGTACGTTTTTGGTGCTTGATCAAACCCCATTTCCTTCAAAATATCTAATCGCCAACCAAACAAAATAGGATTAGAATAAACTGGCAATACATATTGACTGCCATCAGAAAATTTCCAGCTTTCAATCGTTTTATTCATATTTCGACTATCTGTCACTGAGCTAAATTGACTTTGCTTATCTAATGGTAAAATTGCCTTGCTTGCAGCCAATTGAGCAGCAAAGCTGCGATTGATATTTTCTGAAAGTGTCGGCGTAGTATTTGAAGCAATGGCACTTTGAATAGTAGCTTCAGAAGAAGGACTTTCTTTCATCTGGCTAACCTCAACAATAATATCTTTATTTTCTTTTTCAAATTCCTTTGCCATTTCTTCCCAATATTTCAATTGAGGTGGATTAGGTGCCGCCCAAAAAGTAATTTTTGTTTTCCCGTCACCGGAACCAGATTCTTTTTGTTCCCCTCCACCACTGCATCCTGACAAAATAATTGCTCCAACCAATAGCGATGAAATGCCGATAATCAATTTTTTCATTTTCATAATCATTCCTCCTATAAAAGTAAACGTTTTCTTTATCACGAAACGATCATATCATTCGTAATCTTTTTTGTCAACATTACGTAATTATAATTACAAAATTACTATAAGATTACAACAAGTTACTTTTTTTAAAGAGTGTGGTATAATCAACTCAAAGTTAAAGAAAATCAAGGTGATAAGTATGAAAAAAGCATCTATGCAAGACATTGCGAATGCATTAGGAATATCCAAAAATTCTGTTTCACAAGCATTAAGGAATAAAGCCGGAGTAAGTCAGCAGACGAGGCTTCTTGTTCAGAAGAAAGCAGAAGAACTAGGTTATCAGTACCAAAAAAATGACGAGAATATGGACAGACCCAAATTTCTTTTGTTAGCTACTGAGTTCGCATTTTCTCAAACAAGTTTTTTTGGAGAAATCACTAAAAGTATTGAAACCGAATCACTAAAAGCTGGATTCCAGATTGATACACATACTTTGACAGAGAATGACATCTCAAGCATGACAATTCCGCCATTCATTAAAGAATATGACGGCATCATTATACTATCCCATAGTGATAATTCTTATATAGGAGAAATCATCTCTACTAAGATCCCTATTATTTTAGTAGATCACCATGATCCCTCATTATTAGCAGATGCAATCTTATCAAAAAATACAGATGGCACTTTTCAAGCTATTTCTCTGTTGATAGAGAATAATCTACAGCGTATCGGTTTTATTGGCGACATCAATTTTTCACCAAGTTATTTAGAGCGGTACCGCGGGTATCACCGTACATTAGCAGAATATGGTATTCCTTACGATGACTCGATTGAAATCACACAGATTGAAGAAACACAAGGAACTCTCTTCAATAAACTAAAAAATATTGAGGAAATGCCGGATGCCTGGTTTTGTGTAAATTCAGGTCTAGCCTTTATGTTGAATAGCTACCTTCAATCTGCCGGTTACACCATTCCTGATGATATCAGCATTATCTGCTTCGATGATACTGAATTCACACGGACGGCTATACCACCAATCACTAATGTTGCCACAGATCTTCACTATATGGGGCAGCTCGCAGTTCGTTCGTTAATCAATCGAATCACTCATGTTGATGAACCTTTCGTTCACCAACAAATCGTTCCTCAGTTAAATATACGAGAATCTGTCAGATTTACAGAAAAAAATGAAAACAATAAAAAGAGAGGGACCATGACATAAGTATGTCACAGTCCCCTAAAGCCGAATAAATGGTGTTCCAGTCTTTGTATGATTCGAGTATTCGAAGAAGCGTAGAAGCAAGTCCATACATGCCCCCAGACATGCGACGAGCATTCGAAGACGCGTAGGAGCAAGTTCATACATGCCCCCCAGACATGCGACGAGCATTCGAAGACGCGTAGGAGCAAGTTCATACATGCCCTCCAGACATGCGACGAGCATTCGAAGACGCGTAGGAGCAAGTTCATACATGCCCTCCAGACATGCGACGAGCATTCGAAGACGCGTAGGAGCAAGTTCATACATGCCCTCCAGACATGCGACGAGCATTCGAAGACGCGTAGGAGCAAGTTCATACATGCTTCAAGGATCAGAACGAAGTCCTTCAATTCTTAATGGCTTTGCTGTTTAGAAATTGATGAGATCGAAACGAAGTGTAGTGTAGTGAGAACCTTAGACACAGAAAAACAGATACAGCGGTAATGTTTTGTCTAGAGAATCGTTAGACTCGCAGAGACAGCAGTTCTTCTACGCTACGCATACATACCATTCTGCTAAAGTACAAATATGAGCAGAAGCGGCAAAGCAGAACTAGCACTTGTCGGTCCTAAACTGTGCCGAGTAATCGCAGGCAACATCTCAGAAATAAGGCGAACTAGCCTGAAAATATGAAGACCTCCAGGGAGGTATCCATTCACAGCTATTCATTTTATGAATAGTGTTCCTTGACAATTTTCGGATATTCCGACTTGGTGTCATAAATCACTACGATTGACCTGTCAGAGTAGATGATGCATGATACCTACCTGGTTCTTGAGGCAGAACACTTCTGTCACAACCTTCTCCCTAATTCCCTTTTCAATTTTTGTATTAACAAATTTACGCCGTATTATCAATGCTTTCTCAAATCAACTTTCAACTGGAAATAGTATTTATATAGTTGGGACCTGTCTGAAAAGTTCCAAAGGTATCTGAATTTTTCAGGAATTTCAGCAAAAATCAACCGTTATTCGCTAACTGCTGTTTCAGCTTCTTTCAGTGATTCAAGGTAGTTGTAAACCTGTTGACCGGCGATACCGCCTTCACCTACAGCTGTAGTAATCTGTCTCAATGTTTTTTCACGTACATCACCAATCGCATAAACTCCTGAAATTTCCGTTTCCATTTCCTGATTCGTGATAATCCAGCCTTCTTCATTGGTTATCCCGCTTGTTCTGAATGGTTCAGTCAACGGATCCAAACCAACGTAAATAAATACACCGTTTGCCGCAACTTCTTTCACTTCATCGGATTTTACATTTTTCAGTTGAACACCGGTAACAGCCATGTCATTGCCGACAATTTCTTCAAGAACAGTATCCCATTCAAAGAAAACTTTTTCATTAGCAAATGCACGATCCTGAATAATTTTTTGAGCACGCAGTTCATCTCTTCTATGAACCACAGTTACCTTGGAAGCAAACTGAGTCAGATAGATCGCTTCCTCAACTGCTGAATCGCCTCCCCCAATAACCATTAATTCTTTATTACGGAAAAAAGCACCATCACAAACTGCACAATAGGAAACCCCTCGACCGGCATACTCTTCTTCACCTGGTACGCCCAGTTTTCGATGGACACAGCCAGTTGCAATAATCACAGACTTTCCTTGGTAGATTGTATCTTCACAGATAATTTCTTTGTAGGAGCCATGATCTCTAATATCAAGTACAGTTCCATAAACATTTTTAGTTCCAAATTTTTCTACGTTTTCGTACATTTTCATTGATAAATCTGGACCCATAATTGAATCAAATCCAGGATAATTTTCAATTTCCGCTGTATTGTTCATCTGACCGCCGGGAACTCCCCGTTCAATCATCAGTACATTCAAATTCGAACGTGAAGCATACAAAGCCGCAGTCATCCCCGCAGGTCCGGCCCCAATAATAATTACATCATACATTTCAATTCCCTCTTTTCTCTATTGTAGAAAGCCGCCAATTCTAATTAGTAAACAGTTATTTTCACAGCCTTCACCATTTATATTTCCACTCTGACAGATAGAATGAAAATATCTGAACATTCCCTATAAGAAAAGTTCAGAAAGATTCCAGTCACTTACTTTTTTCAAGTAAGTTTACTTTACAACCTAAGCAGCTGATTGTCTAATTTTCTGCCTAAACAGCATTCCTAGATTATAGTATCATATTCTATTTTACATGACTTTAAAAATTTCATTTTTTCACTATTTCCTGTTATTCATTCTTCTGCTGTTCACGCAACTTTCCGACCAGCCGATGTTCCTTTGTCATCATATATTTATAGGAAGCAAAAGGCTAAGTTAAAAAGACTGAGAAAAATGCTCTATTTTGATCAAATTGAAAGCCGTACTTCTCTACCAATCATTTTGACAGTATGTTGATTTGAAAACAACAAGCATAAACCCTGGAAATGTTTTCTAAAAACAGCTACTCCGGAAGAGCTAAAACCACTTCTGTCACTATCCCCTGACCATGATAAACAGGATTTAACACAAAAACCATTTCCTTACTGTTAGATAGTCCATCTACTGACTCCTCAAGAACAGTGATATGAGTGATGACCTTGCTTTCGATTCTCCCCACAACAGCGGAACTGAGGTTGTTGTCCACCAGCTGCTTTAGCGTACTTTCTGCTTCGCTCAATATTTTATGACGTTTCCAGCCAGCCGTTTCACCGATCCCCTTAATCTTAGTGTTATTCAAACAGATCTGCCAAATCTTCAATAACAAAACATCTCAAGTAGGTACCTTCAGTTGCAATCACCTACTTCTCTCAACCTCTTACCATTATAGTAAAAACAGACATCAGCAGTCCAGTTTCACCTGTTGCTGATATCTGAGATTTTTTAGACAACACTGTTTTGCAGTTTGTACATATCTGAATAGAGTCCTTCTTGAGCAATCAGACTCTCATGACTTCCTCGTTCTACAATTGATCCTTTTTCAAGAACCAAAATCATATCGGCATCACGGATCGTTGAAAGCCTGTGAGCAATTGCAATCGTAGTCCGCCCTTGACGCATATTAGCTAGGCCTTCCTGAATCAGCCCTTCCGTTTCAGTATCAATATTAGCTGTCGCTTCATCCAAAACCAGAATTTTCGGATCGGTTGCCATTGTACGTGCAAATGAAATCAGCTGTCTCTGTCCACTGGAATAACTTGCTCCCCGTTCAATGACTTTCGCATGATATTTGTTTGGCAAGGTTTCAATAAACTTATCCGCCTGTACAAATTTAGCCGCCTCTTCAATCTGTTTGTCACTGATATTCGCGTTCAGCATACGAATATTCCCTGCAATATCTCCATAAAACATGAACGCATCCTGAAGGACAAGACCCATTTTTTTTCGAAGCTCAGTGATTGGATAGTCCCGAATGTCAATATCATCAAGCAGAATCTGTCCTTCATAAAATTCATAAAAACGCATTAAGACATTGATAATCGAGCTTTTACCACTACCGGTATGTCCGACTAAAGCAACGGTTTCTCCGGGATTTGCAGTAAAACTAATATTTTTTAAGACATGGTTTTTTCCATCATAAGAAAAGCTGACATCTCTAAATTCAATTTTTCCAAGGGTGATTTCTGCTGATGCATCTGGATTCTGCTGGGGTATCAGTTCTTCTGTATCAAAAATTTTCAAAATACGACTGCCTGCAACTATTCCATCTGTAAATATACTTAAAAAATCCATCATTTGCGTCATTGGCTCAAAAAATGCCTGAACATAGGTTACGAAGGCGTAAATCAACCCTACTTTAACTGGTGAGTCAAGCGCATCTATCCCAAATAAAGTCAGTGCAGCAGAAACTGCAATTGCATAAAGCAAGTTAATAATCGGACTTAACAGCAACGAGTTAATTCGTATCATGGAGAGTTTTGTCTGCAAATACTCTTCATTTGTCGTTTCAAATTCCCCTTCGAGACGTTTTTCCTGTCTGAACTGTTGAATAATCTTCATTCCTGATATATATTCATTTAGTTTCGTATTCAACTGGCTGAGTTTTTCCCGCATATTTCGATAAATCCTTGAGCTGAACTTTTGGTAATAAGTAATAACTGCCAAAAGAACAGGTAGGAACAAAAGGATACAAAGCGCACTTCTTCGGTCAATTTGAAGCATTCCCACAAAGGAAGAAAGCACAGCAAAAATGCCTATCAAAACTATTAAAAAAACATACCAAAATTCAAATAAAGTTTCCGTGTCATTTGTCACACGGGAAACGATTGATCCTGCCGGAGTCTGATCAAAATAGCGCATCCCCAATGTCTGCAATTTCTCAAACAGCTTCACCCGAATAAACTGATACGTTTTCAGAGAAGCCTTCGAATACAAGAACCACTGGAAAAACCAAATCAGACTTTTTACAATAATGCCAAACAAATAGACTCCTGCAAACATGTAAATAATCTGATCAGTTGCTGTTTTCGGTGTTAAGTAATTATCCATCAGCATCTGAATGATTCTTGGTAAAAGTGCGTTAATAATGGACAAAATAAAAGCAAAACCAATAGCAGATAAAAATGTGATACGAAAGGGCTTTGCATATTTTAATAAGCGCCTGACAATGGTTATCTGCTCTTTAGCAGGAATTGACTTTGTCCAGACTGACTGCTGTTCTTCCATTATACTTCCCCTCCTTCTATTTTCGCTTCAAGCTGTTGTTTATCCCACATTCTCTTGTACCAGCCGTTTGCCAACAGAAGCTCCTGATGTGTTCCCCGTTCAATAATTTTTCCTTTATCCAGAACAATAATGTCCTGAGCATGCATCACACTGCTTAGACGGTGCGCTGCAATAATAGTTGTTTTATTCTGTCGTTCAGTTTTGAGATTTGTCAAAATTGCTTCTTCTGTTTTTGCATCTACTGCAGAAAGTGCATCATCCAGAATCAACAATTCCGGATTAATAATCGCAGCTCTGGCAATGGATATCCGCTGTCGCTGTCCTCCTGACAAAGACACACCTCTTTCTCCCACCAGTGTATCGTAGCCTTTTGAAAATCCTTTTATATCCTCGTCTATATAAGCCAGCCGAGCTGCCTCTTCCACCTTTTCCTGCATTAATGAAGGCGTTGCGAAACGAATATTGTCACGAACAGACATTGAAAATAGAAACTGATCTTGAGGCACACAGCCCACTCCTGTTAAAAGGGCATCCAAAGAATAATCCTTGATATTGTGGCCGCCCATGGTAATCTGCCCCTGATAGTCATCGTATTCTCTCATTATCAGCTTCAGCATCGTTGTTTTCCCTGCACCGGTTTTACCGACAATCCCCAGTGTTTCTCCTTCATTAATTTTGAACCTGATATTTTCAAGTACCGGCAGCTCCTCTTTCGGATAGACAAAAGACTGAATATCCATTACCAATGTCCCTTTAGCAGGTGCCTGAATAGCATTTTCCCGTTCAATAATATGTGTTTTCTCATGGAGCATCTCATTTACCCGGTCATAGCTTGCATTCCCTCTCTCCAATACATTAAAGAGTCTGCCAATTGCAAACATCGGCCAAATCAGCATACCAATATAGCTGATAAACGAAACCAGCTGCCCGATTGAAATTACATTGCTCATAATAAATTTTCCGCCGATAATAATGGTCAAAACATATGAAATACCGATAACTAATGTAATAAATGGATCAAATAATGCATCTAAAAAATTCACCCGATTGTTTTTAATAATTGCCTCCTCTATTTTTTCTGTAAAATCCTGAATATCTTCCTTTTCCTGCCCAAATGTTTTAATAACTTTCATACCTGTAATGCTCTCCTGCGCTTTATCATTAATGGTTGAAAAAGCTGCCTGCGAATCCCTAAAAGCATCATGAAGTTTTGAGCCCAATACCCGCGACATAACAGCCAGCAGAGGAAGAGGAATCAAGGCAATAAGCGTCAGACGCCAATCGACAAACAGAATCATGGCAATAATGGTACTCCCTCCCGTAAAAAAGGAGTCCGCAAACGTTAAAATACCAGCTCCTGCAACATTTTGGATAGCGTTCAAATCATTAGTAGCATGTGCCATCAAATCTCCGGTTCGATGATTTTGATAGAAAATGCTGTCCATTTTAGTAAAGTGATGAAATAACCGCCGTCTAAGCTCCCTCTCCAATTGAGCTGCTCCACCCCAAATATACTTTCTCCAAATATAGCGGAAAATATATTGAGCCAGTGCTGCTGCTAAAAGAACTCCGACCCATAAAAGAATCTGAGAGAGCTCAAAATCCTTTTCAGCAATCACGTCCACAACAATTCCTATTACTTTGGGCGGTATCAGTTGAACAATCGCTACCATGACCAAAGCAAAAACCCCTATTATATAACTTTTCTTTTCTTTTTTAAAAAACCAACCTAACTTCCTAAAAACTGACATCTTTTCCTCTCCTTACTCCCTTATATCTTGTTACTTATCACTTGTCCATTCAGCTTTATTTCCATTTTAATGAACCCCTTTCCTGTACCGCTTAAAGACAAAAAAAAACGGACAAAAATCTGCCCGTTGTGCTCGAAATATGAAGATTAGAAGATTTACTTATCCCCTTGGTGCTTCATTTGCTGCATCATTTGACGAATCTTCTTCTCAGAAGGCTTCTGTCCCATAGATGCCATCATCATTCGTAACATCTCCTCATTAACGGGAGGATTCTTTTTAAGATGGTCCTGCATTGCTTTACGGGCAAGGAAAAATCCGCCTGTCGCACCTGCGATTAAAGCGATTACTGCGATTAAAACTACGACTCCTGTTGACATAATAAATCTCTCCTTTCCATCATAAAAGCTAATGAGTAATGTCATTAAAAAAAACAACAGTTTAATTCATATAAGCTTCGAATTTTAGACGTTATAAATTTTAGAAGCAATCCTTCTCGTTTAATTGCTCTCAAGAAAACATTTTACTAGAAACAGCTGGAAAAGAAAAGGCATTTTAAAAGATTCTCCAAAAGAAATTTCTAAAATGCCTGATTTGAAATTTTTTCAGCTGATTTCTCAATCAAAATTTTGAAAACTCAATAAAATGAGGGCTAGAAAATACTCACCCCACAAAAAAGTTCACGAGAACCAAAAGAAGCAACAGACTGTATCCAGCCAGTTGCCTTAATTTATTGGGTAAGACTGAAAATTCTTACAAAAAAAGGATAACACTCTCATCCCTGACTATCCCCAAACTCATTATTTCCATATAAGGATATAAATTTTACCCCATTTAACCTCTATCAGAGCTTTGCATACCATCCCACTAGCTGTTCCTGCATCAGTGGGACTGGCAATACAGCGCATAATTGAGGCTTTATAATAATAATTTTCATAGAAATAGAAAAAATATTCGCACTATAGTTTTCAGACACATCTAAATCTATTCAAGTTGATGTCAAACCAACATATACACTTCTCTTCTTTTAAGCATCTAGCAATTCCGGAAAAACAGCAGGATTGAATTTCTCTTCCCGAAGCATTTCAATCTCTTTGCCATAAGGAGCATAAGCTGTTTTCTTATCTTTTCCTACATAAGGTGTTTCCAATATTTTAGGTAAAGCAGTCAGCTTCTCATGATAAACAATTCTATCCAACGCCTCAAACCCAATAGTTCCAAAACCAATATTTGCATGGCGGTCTTTATGAGAACCCATTGGGTTTTTCGAATCATTCACATGAATGACTTTCAAACGATCCAAACCAATAATTTTATCAAATTCCTCCAACACACCATCAAAATTCTCTTTTACATTATATCCGGCATCATTTGTATGGCATGTGTCAAAAGTCACTGAAAGCTTGTCGTTAAGCTTTACACCTTCAATAATTGTTGCCAGCTCTTCAAAGGTTCGGCCAAGTTCCGTTCCTTTTCCAGCCATTGTTTCCAATGCAATTTGAGGAATTTGATCCTTTGTAAGGACTTCGTCCAGCCCCTTGATAATCTGTTTAAGACCGGCATCAACACCAGCACCTACATGAGCCCCAGGATGAAGTGTAATCTGTTTCGCACCCAGAGCCTCAGCTCTTTGAACTTCCTGACGCAGAAACTCTGTTGCAAAGCCGAAATTTTCCGGTTTAATTGTGTTCCCCAAATTGATAATATAAGGGGCATGGACAACAATGTCGCTTATTCCGTGTTCTGCCATAAAAGTCTGACCCGCTTCAATATTCAACTCATCAATAGGCTTACGCCGTGTATTTTGTGGCGCTCCTGTATAGATCATAAAAGTTGTCGCTTTATAACTTGCAGCTTCTTCTGCAGCACCCAACAACATCTTTTTTCCGCTCATACTTACATGTGATCCTATTAACATCTTGTTCCTCCTTAAGTTTCATCCATTTTAGCGTACGTTAAAAAATTTGAAATGACAATCTTTTTGCCTAAATCAACAGTCTTTTGTCTGCTGCTGTTTTCCATATCCAGCGAACAGATTCTCCATCAAGAACAGCCTGCAGCTCTTACTCTATAATTTTATTTTTTTCTTTGTTCCGCAAATTGTATATATTGGCTGAGCCATTCTTCCATACTCATTTTTGAAACCAGTTCACCAATCAACTCATAAGGAATAGTTTTAGGATTTGTAAAACGGATACAGCTTTTCCCCATATTCAATTTTGTTGGAACACTTTTTCGATATTCTGACTGAAACCAGTCCAGCAACCCCTTATTACCCATCAAGCCCATGTGATATAAAGCAAGATGCTTCTTCTGAGCAGCAAGACTGATAAATGGAACACCTTCATCCTTTCTGTCCAAGTAACCTTCTGGATAGACAGATAAAGGAACAACAAATGTAGGAAGATTATACTGCCAAACCAGTTCAAAGCCTTTCGGTATATTATCTGTAATAATTTCAAATAATCGTCTAAATGAATCCTGCCATTTAGGGTCCATCTCTTTAAGGTATATGTCGAATTGATCCATTTGCTTTCTCTCCTGACTCTAATCACAGTGCCCACCTGACCAGTGGTATCCACAACTAGCATCTATTTTAATATGTTATTATACTAAATAGTCTGATTTAGAATAGCATTACTCCAAACAGAAAGCTAGCGGAAACATCCTTGTCTGGCTTTTTTACAAAAATTAGCTATACTGAAAGTAAGCGAACCCTTATTCTCTAACTAATCCCCTTGAAGGAGCTGACAGCTATGACTATTATTGAAGACTATATCCGCAAAGAACCAGAAGAAAGACAATCAGCATTAACAGAGCTTTATCATTTTATTAAACAACTTGTCCCCGAAGCAGAAGAAAGGCTTTCCTACGGGATGCCCACTTTTTATTTGAATGGAAATCTTGTACACTTTGCCAATGCAAAAAAGCATATTGGTTTTTATCCAACTCCCTCTGCAATCCTAGCTTTCAAAGATGATCTCACTGGATATAAATCTTCTAAAGGAGCGGTTCAGTTTCCAGCAACCCAAGAGCTTCCCTGGTCTCTTATAAAAAAAATGATTCAGTTCAGAATCAAGGAAAATATGGAAAAAAAGAAGTAAATAGATTCGCATAAAATTTTTGAGAATATTTCACTACGGATCTTCTCTTTTAAAATCAAGAAAAGACAGGATCTTCCTTTATAACCGGAGACCTTGTCTTTTCTTGCGATTTAAATCAATCAAATTAGTGTCTGTCTGAGAACTCTAGTGGTGAATGTTCACGAAAAAATAAATATGGGTTAGTTCCGTTTTGTCAGTTTCACTTGTGTAGGAACATTTAGTGGGATGGTATGCAATACTCTGGTTGAAATAAATGGGCAAACATTTATGTTCATCATACAAAGAGATAGTGGTATGTGTACGACGATCAAATGAGTTAGCAATATTCATTCCGGTATCAAAAGCTTTCTTCGGATAATCGAAGCCTATCCATTAGTCTCATATATAATACATTAGACAGGCTGCATATTTCTTGAATTAGAAGCATAACTTATTTTTAAGTTGGTCAACAGACTAATATTTCAGTAAAAAGTATTTTTTCTTTCCACGGCGTACTACTGTGAACTGCCCTTCAATTTTTTCACTGTCAGTCAATTCCGCAGCAACATCTTGTATTCTTTCACCATTAATATAAATAGCTCCATTTTGAACGTCTTCTCTTGCCTGACGTTTTGAAGGTTCAATTCCTGCTGCAATCAACAGCTCAACCAAATTCATTGAATCCTCTTGTTGAACTTCATAAGAAGGAACATCCCTAAAGCCCTGAATGATTTCTTCTGCGTTCAAGCCTTTAATATCCCCGCTAAACAACGCCTGTGAAATTTTCACTGCCTGTTCATACGCTTCCTCACCATGAACCAGTGTAGTAATTTCCTTCGCAAGTGCCTTTTGAGCCGCACGCTTTTCAGGTGCTTCAGTAAATTCTTTTTCAATTTCAGCAATTTCTTCAATTGAAAGGAAAGTGAAGTATTTCAGGAATTTTACCGCATCTCTATCATCTGTATTAATCCAGAACTGATAAAACTCGTATGGAGAAGTCTTATCTGCATCTAGCCAAACTGCATTTCCTTCTGTTTTCCCAAATTTTGTGCCATCTGCTTTTGTAATCAACGGCATAGTCAAACCAAAACCCTGTACTTCTTTTTCACGACGCAGTAATTCAATTCCAGAAGTAATATTCCCCCACTGATCGCTTCCCCCAAGCTGAAGCAGACAGCCATGAATTTCATATAATTTCAAAAAGTCATACGCCTGAAGCAGCTGATATGCGAACTCTGTGTATGAGATTCCTGTTTCTATTCGCCGTTTTACACTCTCTTTACTCATCATGTAATTAATTGTAAAGTTTTTTCCAACATCTCTAAGAAAATCAATCAACGAAACCTCACCAAGCCAGTCGTAGTTATTGGCAAGGATTGCAGGATTTTTGCTATCATCAAAATTAATAAAACGGGAAAGCTGATTTTTAATGCTGTCAGACCACCCTTTAACTGTATCAAGTGTATTTAAACTGCGCTCTGCATCTTTAAAAGACGGATCGCCGATCATTCCTGTCCCTCCGCCCACAAGAGCGATTGGAACATGACCGTTCAGCTGGAAACGGCGCAATGTCAAAATCGGTAATAAATGTCCGATATGTAAACTGTCAGCAGTCGGGTCAAACCCAATATAAAGCTTAACAGACTCTTCATTCAATTGTTTTTTTAAAGCTTCTTCATCAGTTGTCTGATGAACAAGTCCGCGCAATTTCAGTTCATCAAAAAAATCTGCACTCATTCTATTTCCCTCCACATTCGATTTACCGGCGCTTTTTTGCCCCTACCTTCCCATATTACCTGAATAACAGATTAAATAAAAGATAAACATCAGCATTTTTATCGAGAAATTAAAGTTTTTGTGATAAAAGACAGAACAACTGTTCATTAACCTTTTTTTTTGCTATAATATCACGGAATATGATTATTCGAATTAACATATCGAGGTGAAATTTTTGGACAATAATAATTCGAATCACAACAACCAACCCCCACACGAATGGCTCAGTAAAGAAAATATATTTTTAGCTCTAAATGTCATTGCTCGAGTGTTGAAATCCCTCGTTCTTTTTTCAATTGTAGCTGTTATTTTAGGAGGCTCATTGGGATTGGGCGTCGGTATGGGCTATTTTGCTTCGCTTGTTGAAGGAACTGACCCCCTGACAAAAGAAGAGCTGGAAAAAGAAATCAGCGATATTACCGAAGTTTCAAAAATGACATATGCTGACGGCTCTATGATTTCAACAATCAAATCTGATTTAGTTCGAACCCGCGTAAACAGTGATCAGATTTCTCCAACTTTAAAAAGTGCGATTATTGCCACAGAAGATGAGTATTTTGAAGAACATGACGGTGTTGTTCCCAAAGCACTTGTACGTGCGTTACTGGCTGATTCAGTCGGTTTTGGCGGCTCTTCAGGCGGCTCCACTCTGACTCAACAATTGGTAAAACAGCAAATTTTAACTGACGAAACAACCTTCAAACGAAAAGCAAATGAAATTTTACTAGCTTATCGTATCGAAAATTATTTTTCGAAGGATGAAATTCTCACAACCTATTTGAATGTTTCTCCATTTGGACGAAACAATAAGGGGGAGAATATTGCCGGAGTTGAAGAAGCAGCAAAAGGACTCTTTGGAAAAAGTGCAAATGATCTTACATTGCCGCAGGCAGCATTTATTGCCGGGCTGCCGCAAAGTCCAATCGTTTACACTCCATATTCGAATACAGGAGAACTCAAGGAAGATTTATCCGCAGGTATGGAAAGAAAGGATTTCGTACTTTTCAGTATGTATAGGGAAAAAAGAATTTCGCAAGAAGAGTATGAAAATGCTAAAAACTATGACTTAAGTCAAGACTTCCTACCTACAGAGGCAGCCAATACAACTTCTGAAGGGTTCCTTTATTACACAGTAATGAACCAGGCTGAGGAAGTCATTATGGATATCAACATTGAAAAAGCAGGCGTAAATAAAGATGAGCTTGATGCTGCTGGTCTCCAGCAGTACAGAGATCAGGCAGCCCGCCAGATCCAAACACGCGGCTATACGATTGAATCAACGATTGATCCAACAGTTTATAACGCCATGCAGGATGCAGTCGCAAACTTTGGTTACCTTCTTGATGATGGGTATTCAGCTGCTCCAGTAGAAACCGGCAATGTATTAATGGATAATCAGACAGGAAAAATTATCGGCTTTGTTGCGGGACGAAACTACGACTTAAATCAAAATAATCATGCTTTTGATACCGAGCGTCAGGTAGGTTCTACGATTAAACCAATTTCTGTCTATGGTCCAGCGATTGATCAGGGGATGATAGGGTCAGAAAGTCGGCTGGCAAATTATCCAACAAAATATAAATCAGGCGGCGAGCTTGTGAATGCTACAAATACAGGAACCAACACTTTTGACACTGTTCGTACCTCGCTGGAATGGTCATACAATATTCCAGTCGTCAATTTAAATAATGCGATGAAGGAACAAATGGGCGATGATAATTTTTCTTATAACAACTACTTAAGTAAAATGAATTATCCGGCAGATGAAGGTTGGGCCTATGAGTCAGCACCACTAGGCTCTGTCGAAACCTCTGTATATACACAAACAAATGGCTTCCAAGCCCTTGCAAATAAGGGAGCCTATCAAAAAGGATATATGATTGAGAAAATTGTAGACAATGATGGGAATGTGATTTATCAGCATCAGGAGGCGCCAGTTCAGGTCTACTCTCCTGCAACTGCTTCTATTATGAACGATTTAATGCGTTCAGTACTTGACTCAAAAATCACTACGCCGTTTAAAGATGTCATAGCAGGTCTCAATCCTCAATTAGCATCGGCTGACTGGGTTGGAAAAACCGGAACAACCAATGATTACAGAGATGCATGGCTTGTAGTCTCTACACCAAGTATTACTATCAGTTCATGGGCCGGCTACGATAACAACGATATTATGAGCCCAGATAGCGGGATTCATAACAGTACCTATCTGGCTTATCTGACCAATGCCATCTACAACGTAAAACCGGAGCTGTTCAATGTTGGTACAAGATTCGAGTTAACAGATGATGTCATTCAGGCAAGTGTATCTAAGCTTACCGGTGATAAAGCAGGCGGCTTTACCTATAACAATATCAGATACTCTGTTTCAAGCGAAACAGTCGTTTCATACTTTGCTAAAAATGGTCCTGCTGACAGCCAGTATAAATTCGGCTACGGTGGAACAGATGCAAACTATCAAGCATACTGGAGCAAATATTTGACAACAAAGACTTCCAGCAGTAATAACAATAATACTGCCAATAATCAAGGAACCCGAAATGGTAATGCTGATAACACGAACAACGGAGAGTCCTCAGAAGAAAACAACAACGAGGATCAGAACAATGCCGGAGACAGCAGTGAAGAACCCTCAGTTTCAATGGAGCCATCAGAGAGTTCTACTCCTGATTAAAACAAAATACAAAGAGAGCGCCTGAAAGGTTAAACCTCCCGGGTGCTCTCTTTATTTGAAGAAATAATTATTTTGTCGAACCTTTTTTATCCAGCCCATAAGGCAGAATAACTGTCTTATCTTCAATTTCTTCTTTATTCATCAGCTTTGTCAATAAGCGCATCGCTACCGCACCAATGTCATATAACGGTTGTGTAACGCTTGACAGTTTAGGACGGGCAACTTCAGTCAGTAATGAATTGTTGCTGGTAATAATTTCAAACTCTTCTGGAACTTTCACTCCTGCATCAAGCATTCCATCCAATAATCCAATTGCCAGTTCATCGTCAGTAACAACAGCAGCAGTTGCACCACTGTTGCGTATACGCTCTGCCAAATTAATACCATCTTTAAACTTGTATTCCGATTCAAAAATTAATCCTTCGCTGTATGTCAAATCATTTTCAGCAAGTGCTTCTTTGTATCCGCTCATTCTATTTTTACCATTAATTGGATCAATCAGCGCACCGCTGACAAACGCAATCTCCTTATTGCCATTTTTGGCAAGCAGATCTGTAGCATCCTTAATTGCAGAAGTATAGTCAATGTTCACACTGCCAACCTGTTCGTCTGGATCAATCGAACCAGCCAACACAACAGGTGTTTTAGATCGTGAAAATTCACCGCGAATTTCATCTGTAATATGATGACCCATAAAAATAATCCCATCTACTTGTTTTGCAAGCAGATTGTTTAACACATTCACTTCCTTCTGATCATTTCCGTCAGAATTAGCTAAAATAATATTATATTTATACATTGTCGCTACATCATCAATCCCTCTAGCTAAAGAAGAGAAAAAGATATTGCTGACATCCGGTATAATAACCCCTACTGTTGTTGTTTTTTTACTAGCCAGTCCACGTGCTACAGCATTTGGACGATAATCCAAGCGGTCAATAACTTCCAGTACTTTCTTTCTGGTTGCCGGCTTAACGTTAGGATTACCATTCACTACGCGGGAAACGGTTGCCATCGATACATCTGCTTCACGAGCCACATCATAAATTGTAATCGTTTGTTTTTCCATGTTCTTTTCTCCTAAATTTATATTAGTTTTCATTTTCAGAAAACTTCATTTACATTTCTTATTTAGAATATCAGACTTATTTTCATTTTGCAACCGTTTTTATGCCATTTTCATGAAATTTAATTTCTTTATTTCAAAAAGAAAAAAACAGACTTTCATGGTATGATAAATAAAACGATTTTACATAAACAATAGAGAGAAGGCCTTTTATGAATCAGAATAAAATGAATGAATTAAAAAGTTGGATGGCATCCGAACAGATCGATTTAACCTATATCAGCGATCCTCACCATATTGCTTATTTTTCCGGCTATACAAGTGATCCGCATGAACGTATCTTGGCATTATTCATCGCCTTGGAAGACGAGCCTTTCCTCTTCACCCCGGCACTGGAAGTTGAGGACGCAGAAAACAGCAGCTGGGCTTATCCTGTCCACGGCTACTTGGATAGTGAAAATCCATGGGAAAAGATTGCTCAATTGATAAAGAAAACTGGGCTTCCAAAGAAAATAGCAACTGAAAAAGAATTTTTGTCTGTTGCCCGCTTTGACCAGCTAAAGGCATTTTTCCCTGAAGCTGACTTATCAGCAAATGCCGTACCTGTTATTGAAAAACTTCAATTGATTAAAACGAAGGAAGAAATCAATCTCTTAATGGAAGCAGGAAATTGGGCAGATGTTGCATTGGAAATCGGCTTTCAAGCCGTAAAAGAAGGAGCAGCAGAACAGGAAATAATCGCTGAAATTGAGTATCAGTTAAAGCGGAGAGGCGTTCGTGCCATGAGCTTCGACACGCTTGTATTGACAGGAAAAAATGCTGCCAGCCCGCATGGCACTCCAGGAAAAACAACGGTCAAAAATGGCGACTTTGTTCTATTTGATTTAGGCGTGGTCTGGAAAGGCTATTGCAGTGACGTCACACGTACAATCTCTTTTAAAGAGCCTACTGCCTTTCAAAGAGAAATCTATGAACTTGTACTTAAAGCTCAACTAGCAGCTGCAGAAGCGGTGAAACCGGGTATAACTGCAGGCGAGCTTGATACTGTTGCGCGTTTAGTCATTGAGGAACAAGGCTACGGTACCTATTTCAACCACAGACTGGGGCATGGAATCGGAACCACTGTCCATGAATACCCATCTTTAATTACCGGCAATAATTTAGTTATTGAAGAAGGAATGTGTTTCTCTTTGGAACCTGGAATTTATATTCCAAATAATGTTGGTGTTCGCATTGAAGATTGTGTCTACGTGACTGAGAACGGCTGCGTACCCTTTACAAAAACGCCTAAAGAATTACAGATTCTCGAATGATCTTTTTGAACTTTTGTCATATAAGCAGCATTTCAGGCTAAACTTTCAGCAATTCATCTTCAATTATTGAAGGAAAGCTCTTTCTTAATTAAAGTAAGCTGCTGATACCTTCCATGCTCAAGAGTATAAACAGGTGATTAAATTACGCTATGCTCTCTGTATTTGACTGTGAATTCAAAATAAAGCTGGAACTTCCTCCCTGAGAGTGTTCCAGCTTTATTCGTATACAATATTTTTAGTATTCAGTTCCTAATTCACTGTTTTATCTACAACCTCTTTAATATCTTCTTTAGCTTCCTCTGCTTTTTCAGGAATATCAGCAGCTGCGGCTTTTGCTTCATCTTTTCCATCAGAAACAATCTCTTTTGCTTTCTTTGCAGAGTCTTTTACATCAATATAAATATCATCAGAAGTGTCTTCTGCAATACTCTCTAACTCACTCAGGTCATCATTTAATTCATCCGCAGTCTTTTTAAAACGGCTGGATAAATCATTTGTCTGTTTCTTTAGTGTTTCTAAAACTGAATCAGAAACTCCTTGAGCCTTTTCAAAAGAATCTTTAGATTTTTCTTTAATATTTCCTGCAAGATCATTTGCCTGATCCCCTAAAGAATCTGCTTTTTCTTTGGCTATTGATCCAAGTTCATTACTTTTTTGTTTTGCATATTCTGTATAATCAGATGCTTTTTCTTTTAAATCATCTGCCTGTTCAGATAAATCCCTGCGCAGCTCTTTTCCAGATTTCGGTGCAAGCAGTAACGCCGCAATCGCAGCTGCTGTTCCACCAATTACTGCACCCAATAAAAATCCGCCTTTTTTAGCCATATCTCTATTCCTCCATCTATTATTAATTACTACTTACTTCTTTTTTGATCGCATCGCTCGAAACGCTGCTCCCCCAACTTTGCTGACAACGCCTGCTTTTGCCGTTGTTTTCCCAGCAGCTCCAACTTTACTGATTAGATTTCTGCTTGAAAGATTCAATTCAGAAACACTTTCACTCAGATCAGCAACGGCTTGAAACAAAGGATCAATCGTCGCTACCTTCTGATTGACATCATTTAGAAGATCATTGCTTTTTACGAGCAGTCCCTCCACTTGCTTTGATAAAATGTCCACATCATTTGTGACAACCGAAATTGTTTTATTTGCCTCATCTACCGTTTTTGTTACCTGGTCCACTGTTTTTGATATTTTTACCAGTAGAAACCCGATAAACAATACTAAAACAGCAAATGCTGAAGCAGCTATCAGTCCTGCAATTTCTCCACCTGTCATAATTTTACTCCTTTCAAACATCCATTTTACTTAGCATAACATTTGCTATACTTTTCTACAAATCATTAAATGACTTTTCCCTTATTTATTATACCAATTTCTTTCTGTTCACTCCATAATAAAATATCACAAGTTCCTCAAAAAAATTTATTTCAATGATTATCAAAAAAACAGAAGCGGAGATCCTATCTGTCTCCGGCTTCTGTCCATACAATACTATTTTTCTTTAGGGTTGCTTGCTTTTTCTTCTTTCAGCAATTCCTGCCCCAGCTCAAGCAAATACTGTCTTAAATTATCTTTTACCTCAGGATGTGTCAGACCGTATTCAATACTTGTTTTCATAAAGCCGAATTTATCCCCGACATCATAACGTTTCCCCGTAAATGCTCTGGCAAAGACACGTTGCGTTTTATTTAAGGTATCAATAGCATCCGTTAATTGAATTTCACCGCCGGCTCCTGGTTTTTGATTTTCCAATACCTGAAAGATTTCCGGTGTAAGCAGATAACGTCCAATAATGGCTAAATTACTTGGTGCTTCTTTTGGAGCTGGTTTTTCAACAAAGTTTTTTACATTATACAAGCCCTTTGATACTTCTGTTTCCGGATTAATAATTCCGTATTTAGAAGTATCTTTATGAGGTACTTCCATAACAGCAAGTGTTGACGCATGTGTTTCCTCGTAGTCATTGATCAGTTGTTTCGTCAATGGAATTTCATCATCCATAATATCATCACCAAGCATAACCACAAACGGTTCATTGCCAACAAAAGCTTTTGCCTGTAAGACCGCATGTCCCAATCCTTTAGGATGCGACTGGCGAATAAAATGAAGATTCACATCTGTCGTTTCTTCAACCAGTTTTAATAATTCTGTTTTATTTTTTTCTTTCAAATTTGTTTCTAATTCAACATTCGAATCAAAATGATCTTCAATTGGACGCTTTGCTTTTCCTGTGACAATCAAAATATCTTCAATTCCTGAAGCCAAAGCTTCTTCTACAATAAACTGAATTGTCGGTTTATCGACAATCGGCAACATTTCTTTCGCCATTGCCTTTGTTGCCGGCAAGAATCTTGTTCCCAATCCAGCTGCTGGAATAACTGCTTTTTTTACATTCATTTTCAATAGTTCCCCCTTTATTAGAATTCACTTTCCGTTTTTCCATCACGCAGCATGATTTCTTTTGCTGCCTGTTTTACCTCTTTTTGTTCGTATAATACCTGATATATAGCCGTAGTAATCGGCATATCGATATTCATTTGTTCAGCCAATTCATAGGCTGCCTTAGTCGTGGAAACTCCTTCGACAATCATCCCCATATTTTCCAGAATTTCATCCAAACTATGCCCTTTTCCTAAAAGGTTGCCTGCCCGCCAATTCCGGGAATGAATACTGGTACAAGTGACAATCAGATCTCCAACACCGCTTAAACCAATAAAAGTCATTGGATTCGCCCCCATTGCAACACCCAAACGGCTGATTTCTGCTAACCCTCGTGTCATAATTGCAGCCTTTGCATTGTCTCCAAAGCCTAAACCATGAATGGCACCGGCACCTAATGCAATAATATTTTTTAAAGCAGCACCAGTTTCGACACCAATAACATCCTTATTCGTGTAAATCCTAAAATAGCTGTTCATAAACAATTTCTGTACATATACTGCATTTTCTATAATTTCACTTGCTGCAGTAATTGTCGTAATATCATGAACGGCTACTTCTTCAGCATGACTTGGTCCTGAAAGAACAACAATTCCTTTGCGTTTATCAGCTGGTATTTCTTCCATCAGCACTTCAGAAATCCGCTTATGTGTTCCTTGCTCCAAGCCTTTACTTGCATGAATAATCAAAGGCTGGTTTTCAGCTGCTGCAGCAAATTCTCTTGCCACTGCGCGCATTGCCTTAGTTGGAACAACAAACAGTACTGCATCAACGTCTTTGATACATTCGGCCATTGTTTTCGTTCCTTTAATAGACTCAGGAATCACTAAATCCGGCAGATAGTGCTTATTTGTATGATATTCATTAATTTCATCAATCTGTTTTGGATTATTTCCCCATATTCGCACATCATGACCATTTTCAGCCAATACTTGTGCTAATGCTGTTCCCCATGAACCGGGGCCTAAAACAGCTATCTTTTGTTTCATCGTATATTTTCCTCCTAAAATGGAATCTGTTCATTGCCTGAATCTATTCTCTGATTCCCTATTCGCTTTTTTGAGAAAGCTGTTGCTCTCGATTATAAAAAGGCAGTTTTGCATTTCTTCTGCGAACGGCAAGTAAAACAATCGCACCAACAAATAATATAATCGATAAAAGCTGAGACACTCTGATTAAGTCAAATACATACAAACTGTCTGTTCGCAGACCTTCTATAAAGAAACGGCCAAAAGAATACCAAATTACATAAAGAAGAAATATCTCTCCTTCTTTTAAAAAGTTCTTTTTCCTGCGTAATAAAATAAGCACGATAAAGCCCAAAACACTCCAAATTGATTCATAGAGAAATGTCGGCTGACGGTAAATGCCATCTATATTCATATTCTCTATGAGGAAATTTGGTAAATGCAGACTTTCCAAAAAACTTCTAGTTGTATCAGGTCCATAGGCCTCATGGTTCATAAAATTCCCCCATCTGCCGATTCCCTGCGCCAGAATGACACTTGGTGCTGCAATATCTAAAAACAGCCAGGTAGATATAAAACGATTTCTTGCAAAGAAAAACAATGCAAGTCCGCCGCCAATCAATCCGCCATAAACAGCAAGACCTCCATTTCTAATTAAAAAGATATCAATTGGATTCTTCAGGTAATCCTGCCATTCAAAAATAACATAATAGAATCTGGCTCCGATGATTGCACTGGGAAGCCCCCAGATCATGAAATCAACCACATCATCTGATTGCATTCCAACTCGAACTGCTTCTCTGCTGCTTAGCCAGACAGCAAGAATAATCCCGGACACAATAATTATTGCATACCAGTAAATTTCAACTCCCAGAATACGGAAAGCCACCGGACTGAGTTGAGCCAACATGTGAATTCCCCCTACATCCCCGAATTTTCTTCAATTAAGCTTGTCAATCTATTTTCAAATTCCTTCGTAGCATCATACCCCATAGTTTTAGCACGAAAATTCATTGCAGCAACTTCTATAATAATAGCCACATTTCGCCCCGTCTTCACTGGTATACGTATTTGAGGAACATCCACGTTGCCAATCTCAATCACTGCATCATTACTGCCTAAACGGTCATATTGCTTATCTTTTGCCCAAGCTTCAAGATATACAACCAATTGAACCTGCATAGATCCTCTGACTGCACTTGCACCAAAAAGATTCATTACATCAATAATACCAATTCCTCTAATTTCTATCAAATGTTGCAAAATTTTTGGCGGTTCGCCAACCAATGTCAGTTCATCCTGCTGATGAACATCAACACGATCATCTGCAATCAAACGATGCCCGCGCTTTATCAGCTCTAATGCTGTTTCGCTTTTCCCAATTCCACTATCCCCCTGAATCAGCACTCCCAAGCCATAGACATCCACTAATACCCCATGAACACTTGTACGACTTGCCAGTTCGCCATCAAGAAAGCTGGATAGCTCCCCCAACAAACGTGAAGTAGAAATCGGTGAGCGAAGAACAGCCATATCTTTTTCTTTTGCCGCCTGAATCATCTCTTCAGGAACGTCCAATCCTCTGGAAATGATAAAGCCCGGTGTATCTTCTGAGCACATTCGCCGTAACACAAGCAGTCGTTCTTCTGGAATCATTCTTTCCGCAAAAGCAATCTCTTTATTTCCAAAAAGTTGCAGCCGATCATGAGAATAATAATTAAAGTAGCCCGTTAACTCTAAACCGGGACGCGAGATATCTCCTGTTGTAATTATTTTATCCAGTGCTTCTTCAGAACCAAAAACAATTTCTAAAGAAAGCTTTTCCACTAATTGACGAATTTTTACAGTTTCTGTCATAAAATACGACTCATTCCTTTCTTCTCTTCGATCTATTTTATCATTTCAATCAATAACTTTCTACCTATATTAATTTAGCCTATTGTTCAAGGAACGATTGCTCTTGACTATTTTGTCAGCCGCAGTATACTTAAACTGATTTTAAAATAAGGTCAGGTATTGATATATGAACGAGCAACTCAAAAAGGAAGCAAAGAAACTGCCTCTTTCTCCCGGTGTTTATTTAATGAAAGATAAATCTGGAACAATTATTTATATAGGAAAAGCAAAAAAGTTAAAAGAACGTGTCAGCAGTTATTTTATTAAGAACAATCAGCATTCCAACAAAGTTAAACGAATGCTTGTTCAGCTGTCTTCTTTTGATGTCATTCATGTTGATACCGAACTCGATGCCTTATTGCTTGAATGTCGTTTAATTCAACATTATCGACCCATGTATAATCGGCAAATGAATGCTTTTGAAAGATACAGCTATTTGGAAATTCATGAAGGCGAAACATCTATTCGTCTTCACAAGTCTCCTTATCCTGAGGCAAAGTACTCTTTTGGTCCTTATGCAGGCTATCAAAAAATCCCTGAAGTAATAGCAATACTGGAAAAACTCTATCAGCTAAACCCCAATGATGCATGGCAACGTTTATTCCATCGATCAGATGAGACAAAACCATTAAAATACCTTGTCTTAAAAGAACTTTTACAAGCGTTTTCCGGCGATTCACAGGATATAGAAAAACGTATCGAAGAAAAAATGCTGGAAGCCTCCGAGCAAATGCAGTTCATTCAGGCTGCTCGCTGGCGGGATGATAGAAAATTCATCCGGACTTTCTTCTATAAAAACAAACAGCTTCTCTTATCTCCAATTAATCAAAAAGAATGGCATGCACTGTGGCTCCCAATGGATCATACAGTAAAATGCTACCTGATTTATCAAGGTCTAATCGTTACTGAAAAAGTGTTTCCAGAAAAAATTACCAGCAGTAGTCAAAATATGCAGCAAGCTGCCCAAACATTGCTTTTAAACATCACAGAGTATCCAGATTCTCTTAGTACCTATTCCAAAAAACAGATCGACTTTGTGGCGATCCTCCACCTCTATCTTAAACGTATTGAAGAATACCAGTTATTTCCTATAGAAAAAGAATAGACGTGCCTTAAGGCCCTCGTCTATTCTTTTTCTTTATTTAAATTATGCTCACTGACAACGGCATTTACGAGTGACATAATGACTGCCATCAATAGCGCAGCACCGAAACTCGAAAAGCCAAAATTCATCTCTCCCACAAAGTAGGAGGTCATCTTTAAAATTACCGCATTTACAACAAAACTAAATAATCCAAATGTCAGCAACGTAAATGGCAGTGACAAAATTGTCAAAATTGGTTTGACGAACATATTCAATATGGATAAAACAAATGCCGCAATTACAGCTATTCCCAAGCTTCTAACATGAATCATGTTTGGAAAAACAACTGCCAGCGAAACAAATATCAAAGTATTAACGACCAAACGTTGGAAATAGGTCATTAAAAGTCACTCCAGTCATCATCATCCATTTTTTCAGCTTGTTTTCTTTCATGCCTTTTATAAGGATTTTCATTTCTTACGTTTCTATTGTAGTTATATGGGTTACTGCTTCCTTTACGTGGAGAAGGAATGACAATCGCTAAAATGATGTACACAAAAATTCCAGGGAAAGCTGCTGAAAAGAAACTGATAATCACAAATAGTACACGCACAATTGTCGGATCGATACCCAGCCACTCGCCGATACCGGCTAAAGTTCCAGTAAAAACTACGTTATTAGAAGATTTCGTCAATCTTTTTCTCATTTTAATCTCACCTCTTATTCCTGATAAGTTGATTATTTTTCAAAAAGCCGGGACAAAGTTCCTGTTAAACGTTGTCCCACGCTCTACTATAACTTTATTGGTTAATTACTTATATATTTATTTGTCTGTATCTTTCAAATAAATATTTCCTGTTGTTGTAGAAGCATTGATTTGAGCCATTTGCTCATCGGAAACACGTCTGAATTGAAGCAGCTGATTCGTACGTTCTTTTTTCTTACGGATCACTTCATAGTCTGACAATCGACTGTTAATACTGCCTAAGCTTGTTTTAACAGTTCCTTCAATACCAAGCATCAGCGGTAAAGCAATTTTTACATTCCCGTTCACTGAACTTGCTTCAATTTTTTTCAACGTATTTTCCTTTACAGTAATTCGAATATCCCCGTTGATTAAAGAGATTGCAATCGTTTGAGGAGTTGCTGCAACTGTAACAGTACCGTTTACTGTTTCGATAATATTATCCAGAATTTCTCCTTTAAGGACTTTAATATCGCCATTTACTCCTTCTACTTCCAACATCGTTGCATTGATGTCGTTAAAAGTAATTGAGCCGTTTGTAGACTTCGTATAAACATCTTTTGCTTTTAATTCTTCCACCGTGATATTACCATTCAGTAATTTAACAGATACATGATCATATGTACGTGCAGGTAGATAGAATACAAGGTCAGCTCTTACGCGTTTATTTGGAATTTGGAATGAAATGACTTCATCATCCACATCAATCTGACTTCTTTCAAGGAAGGCTTCCAAAGGTGTGTCTCCGTCCATTTTACCATAGAGTTTGATCTTTCCTTCCACTTTTACATCATCCTGATCCCATGTTTTGAAAACAACATTTCCGTTGGCCACTTTCACATCAATCAAGCTTGCTTCAACAGCAGGATAATTAAACTCATGGTCAAATTTCGTTGTAGCCACACCCGGTACACGGAAATTAATATCTTTCCATTCAACGTTTTCGTTAACCGTTTCAGCTACTGTACTGAATGTTTTCTTTAGGAATGAACCTAATTGAGAACCGGCTTCACTCATTTTTTCGCCAACCTGATTTATTGTATCAGTTGCCTGCTCTTTCCAGTCATCCGGAATATCAAATTTTGAAGTTACACGATCCTTCGTTTCAGTCCATTGTTCTTTACGTATATTTTTCAGTTCTGCTTCCAATGCAATCTTTTCCTGACTGCTATCAGCCAGAGAATCTTCTAGCTTTTTAAGCTCTTCTTCCAAATCAGCTCTTATTTTCAGATCTTCTTCAGAAAGCTCACCTAGTTCTTCCTTGGTGTTCAGCTCCATCAGAGCTTCTTGCGTTTCTTTAATTTCTTCTTTGATTCCCGCAATCTCAGCATTTACTTCATCCAGTTCCACAGAAGCCTGATTTGCTTTAGTTGCCAGCTCATCTAAAATCTTTTCCAAATTTTTTCGATCTGCTTCTATACTCGCTTTTGTTTGTTCTTCAAAAGAATCAGCAGCGCTTTTCTCGTCTTCCACTGTTTCTTTTTCAGATTCTAACTCATCTAATAAATCAGCAACTTGGTCACTTTCTTTTGAATCAACATTCGTAGTTGTTACATCTACTTCATCTGCAGCTTTTTTTATCTGTTTTTCATCTTTTTCAGTTGCCAGGTTTTCTAATAAGACCAAGGCTTCCTCAGATGACAGGATTCCTTTTTTTACTAAATCCAGTACTCTTTCTCTTTCTTTCATGGAAATTGCCTCCTTAGCAAATTTTTCACCCTAAGGTGTCTTCCTTACATGTATTATTATGCCTTTTTTTCATTTCTTTGTCATAGGACTTAAGAATGAATTTTCCCTCATTCTTAAGGACATTCAAAAAACACAGCAATTCTCCGCTTTCTTATCTGGTTTAATCATAAAACATTTCATAATGGATGGTCAATTATTACTGATTATTTTATATAGAAAGAAAACAATTTAGAATCGGTATGAATACTCTAGCGGCGAGTCTTTTCATAATTTCTACAGATATCGCCGTTATAAACCCTCGCTTATGAATCACATAAACTGTATTTCTCCCCATGACTATCGCTTAAATTCCTGAAAAAACCATTCCCTCAATAGTTTTCAGACAAACCCTAATACTCTGACCAAATTATAAATTGTACTAAAAAATAGTCTATACATGATGTTCTTAGAAAATTTTAAGCTGTTTCTATAACTTTTACAGCTAGTTTGACTCCAGTTAGGGATAAAATCAGCATTTTCTGCCGAGTTGCTCCCGTTCTGGCTCCACGTTTCTTGGATTAAAAGTATAACCTTTTTTAATTCGGTCAGTACGCTGGTTTTCTGCTGGATACTTCATTTTATCAGCGGAAAATTAAAAAATAAAAATTTTTTGTAATCGAGTTGCTTTTCTTCAAAAAAAATAGGTCTGTGACATTAATATGTCCAGAACCCTTAAAACCGAATAAATGGTGTTACAAATCCTCTCCATGCTTCGAGGATCAGAACGAAGACCCTCAATTCTTAGTGGCTCTGCCATTTAGAAATTGATGAGATCGAAACGAAGTCCTTCAATTCTTAGTGGCTTTGCCATTTAGAAATTGATGAGATCGAAACGAAGTGTAGTGTAGTGAGAACCGTAGACGAAGAAAAATGGATACAGTGTAATGTTTTGTCTAGAGAATCGTTGGACTCGTAGAGACAGCAGCTCTGCTCCGCATACCGTTCTACTACATCAAGTGAGCTAGTTTCATTCAAGAAATACTTATCGAAACTACGCATACCATTCTGCTAAAGTGCGAATATAAGCAGAAGCGGCAAAGTAGAACTAGCACTTGTCGGTCCTAATCTGTGCCGATTAATCGCAGGCAACATCTCGGAAATAAGCCGAATACTCTCAAAAATATAGACAGCTCCAAGTAGATATCAATCCACAGCTATTCATTTCATAAATAGTGTTCCATGACAATTTTCGGATTATCCTTCTTGGTGTCATAAATCACTACGATTGACTTGTCAGAGTAGATGATACCTGCTTGGTTCTTGAGCTAGAACACTTCTGCTCCTGCGGTTACTCGTCGCAATTAAGTTCGTGCAAGTGCTCCTGCGATTACTCGTCGCATGGAGACGCTTTGTCACAACTTCGTCGTACTATTCATTTAATTATTCATCGTGATTGGTGTTTAATTCAGTAATTTTTCCTGTTGCAAGATAGACAATCCATTCACAGATATTCGTTACATAGTCACCAATTCTCTCCAAATATGTTGCCACATGAAGATAGTCTGTTCCGCTGATTACTGTTTCGGGATTTTCCTGCATGCTTCTAACCGAATTTTTGTAGATACTGTTAAAGTAGTCATTCACAGTATCGTCCATTGTAGCAATCATACGTGCATCCTTTTCATCTGTTTTCACATAGGCGATCAATACATTGTCCACCATTTTTTTCACAAAATCAGACATATCGGATATTTCTTTCTCAATTTCAGGAATTCGTGTTTCTCCTTTTAAGCGGATTGCTGATTTTGCGATGGAAACAGCATGATCTGCCATTCTTTCCAAATCAGAGCTGGCTTTCATCACTGTAATGATCATTCGTAAATCAGTTGTCACCGGCTGCTGTAAAGCAATCATTTCAAAACTTTTCTTTTCCAGCTTTACTTCCATGTCATTGATTTCAGTATCATAATCAATCACTTCCTGAGCAAGTTCCTTATTGTGGTCAATATAGGCACGAACAGACTTATGAACTGCATTGCTCACCATCATTCCCATTTCATAAAATTGATTATGCAGATTTAATAATTCTTCTTCAAACTGGCTGCGCAGCATATACCTTCCTCCTTACATTCTCTGTATGTAAAGTAATCGTCTAAAATTTTTCGACTACTTTCTTCTTTTTTCTCTTTCAATAATATTAATTCCCTGCAGCCTTCTAAATAAATCTGTGATTCAGACTTATCCAAATTTCCCTGATATATAATCTTCTGTTTCTTTTTTCTTCGGATTCAAAAAGATTTTTTTCGTATCGTTAAATTCTATCAGTTCTCCCTGCAAAAAGAAAGCTGTCTTATCAGAAATACGAGAAGCCTGAGACATATTGTGTGTAACCATAATCATCGTATATTGTTCTTTCAATGTCAGCAGCATACTTTCAATCTTCCCGCTCGATACAGGATCCAGAGCACTGGTCGGCTCATCAAGCAAAATAATTTCAGGATTTACTGCTAATACTCTGGCAATACAGACTCTCTGCTGCTGTCCTCCAGATAAAGATAACGCACTTTTATGCAGTTTATCTTTCACATCATCCCAAACAGAAGCAGCTTTCAGGCTTGTTTCCACCACTTCGTCCAGTACCTGTTTATCCTTTTCACCTTTTAAACGCAATCCATATATGACATTTTCATATACGGAAAACGGAAAAGGATTAGGCTGTTGAAATACCATGCCGATTTCTTTACGAAGCTCTACAGTATCTGTTTTAGGTCCGTAGATATCTTTTCCTTTATACATAACACTGCCAGTTATCGTTACCCCCAGAATCAGATCATTCATTCGATTTAACGACCGCAGATAAGTGGATTTCCCACAGCCGGACGGACCGATCATTGCCGTAATTTCTCCCTGATTAATCGAAAGATCGATTCCCTTCAGGGCTTCTTTTTTCCCGTAATATAAATGCAGATCCTTGGATGAAATAATTTCTTTTGTCATCTTTTTCCTCCTAACCAAAATGTCCGGAAACATAATCTTCTGTTGCCTGTATTTTTGGTCGCGTAAAGATTTTACGTGTTTCGTCGTATTCAATAACTTTTCCTAAATAGAAAAATGCTGTTTGATCACTGATACGTGCTGCCTGCTGCATATTGTGCGTTACAATAATAATTGTATAATTGTCTTTCAGGCTGACCAGTGTTTCTTCCACAGTTCCTGTTGAAATAGGGTCCAATGCACTTGCCGGCTCATCTAATAAAAGAATATCCGGTTTCATTGCAATTGCCCGTGCAATACACAAACGTTGCTGCTGACCTCCGGATAAAGCCAGCGCACTCTTATTCAAATTATCTTTTACCTGATCCCACAATGCAGCCTGCTTCAAGCTTGTTTCAACAATTTCATCAAGTTTATTTTTATCTTTTTCCCCATGCTGTTTCAATGCAAAAGTAATATTTTCGTAGATTGATTTGCTGAACGGATTTGGACGCTGAAACACCATACCGATTCGCTTACGCATTTCATAGACATCAACCTTCTTACTGTTCACATCCACACCTTTATACATAATTTTCCCTGTAATCCTGGTGTTTGCAATTCCATCGTTCATTCGATTCAACGAACGCAGATAAGTGGATTTTCCACAGCCGGACGGCCCGATAAGCGCAGTAATCTTGCTCTTTTCAAATTGAAGGTCTACGCCCTTAATCGCTTCATTGTCACCATACCAAACATGCAAGTCCTCTGTATAAAGAGCAATGGGCGTCTCTTCAGGATTTAACTGGATAATATTTGTTTCATTCAAATTATATTCTTTCATTTGTCTACCCCTAACATTACGCTGATGTCAATCGCTTGTGCAGTTTATTTCCGATAAACCGGGCACCAAAGTTGAATAACAAAACAACGATGATTAAAACTGCAGAGGCTCCTGCTGATACTGCCGGACCATCCGGCATGGTTCCTTCTGAATTGATTTTCCAGATATGAACAGCTAATGTTTCCGCCTGTCTGAAAATACTGATTGGACTGGAAATACTCAATGGATTCCAATTACTGAAATCCAAAGCAGGTGCGCTTTGTCCAGCTGTATAAATCAAGGCGGCTGCTTCGCCAAATATCCGTCCTGAGCTCAAAATCAGTCCTGTCAGAATTCCCGGCATTGCTTCAGGTATAATGACCTTTCTCAGTGTCTCCCAGCGAGACAAGCCTAGAGCAAGTCCCGCCTCACGCTGTGTGTAATGTACAGCTTTAAGCGATTCTTCCACATTTCTTGTCAGTAAAGGCAGATTAAAGAACGTCAGTGCAAGTGCACCAGAAATAATTGAAAACCCGTAACCGATTTGAACAACGAAAACTAAAAAACCAAAAAGACCTACTACGACTGACGGTAATGAGCTCAAAATTTCAATAGAGGTTCGAATCACATCTGTCAGCCAATTCTTTTTTGCATATTCCGATAAATATATTCCTGCTCCCAGAGAAATCGGCATACTGATAAGCATTGTTATTAATAGCAGATAAAGAGAGTTAAATAATTGAATCCCAATTCCTCCGCCTGCCTGATAAGCTTTAGATGGTGTTGTCAGGAAGCTCCAGGAAATATGAGGGAGTCCTCTAAATAGAATGAACAGCAGCAACGCTGCCAATAACAGGACGATGACTCCGGAAACGGTATAAAGAACACCTGTTGCTATTTTATCAGCTTTTTTAGCATTCATTATTTCAACGCTCCCTTCCTGCCAATAATTCGAATGATAATATTAAATAATAAGGACATTAGGAGTAAAATCAGAGCCAGTGACCAGAGAACATTGTTCTCAACTGTGCCCATAATTGTATTACCGATTCCCATCGTTAAGATACTTGTCAATGTTGATGCCGGTGTTGTGAATCCATTTGGCATGACAGCAGCATTACCAATAACCATTTGAATAGCCAACGCTTCACCAAACGCCCGAGCCATTCCAAACACAACAGCTGTCAGAATTCCTGGAACAGCCGCTCTTAAAACTACTTTATAGATTGTCTGCCAACGTGTTCCCCCTAAAGCCAGAGACGCTTCCCGGTAGTGACGTGGAACAGCTTTTAAGGCATCGACAGTCATCGTAGTAACCGTAGGTAAAATCATAACAAACAGAACAAATGTCCCAGCCAAAATACCAAAACCAGTTCCTCCAAAGATCGAGCGGATAAAGGGTACAATCACTGTCAGTCCGATAAAACCGTAAACCACAGAAGGAATACCCACTAATAATTCAATAACCGGCTGCAGAATTTTTGAGCCTTTTTTCGGGGAAATTTCCGTCATAAATACTGCTGCACCAATAGCAAAAGGTGTTGCAATAATGGCTGATAGAAATGTCACTATGAATGACCCCGTAATCATTGGAAGCGCACCAACCATTGGCTGTCCGCCAGGTCCAGTCGCACTGGGATTCCAATCTGTTCCAAATATAAAATCAAAAACATTTATTTTATCTACAAAAAAGGTTGCCATACCTTTGCTTGCTACGAAATAAAAAATTGAAAGTACCACGAGTACAATTAGAGCAATACATAAGAAACTGATAAATTTTCCCCGCTGCTCCATTCTTGACCGTTTTGATTTTGTCAGTAATTGCTTCTGCACATCTTCCAAGAAAACCCCTCCTTGAGCACTATAAGATAAATTCAAGTCTACGCGTTGAATATCAATTTGCATTTAATAACATGTAAATCTTATGTTAAGTTTGTAAATTTTGTGTAAAGATGATTAATTGATTAAATTTCCTTCCCAGTCCCGTTCAACTTTCATTTTGGAAACAGGAATATACCCCAGCTGTTCAACAATCTCTCCCTGCACCTGATCCGACAGCATAAATTCAAGAAAATCCTTTGTTAATTCTTGCGGTTCGCCCAATGTATACATATGTTCATAGGACCAGATTTTCCAGGCGTTTGTTGTTACATTTTCATCCGTTGGTTCTATGCCATCAACGCTTAATGTCGCAACCTGATCATTTACATATGAAAAAGCCGTATAGCTGATTGCTCCAGGCGTATCTGAAACAATAGATCGAACCATCCCGCTGGAATCCTGTTCTTGTGCCTTTACAGCTGTCTGACCGTCAAGAACCCATTGTTCAAAAGTTGCACGTGTACCGCTTCCTGAAGCACGATTTAATATAACCACTTCTACATCGGTACCGCCCAGTTCGCTCCAGTTCTTTATTTCTCCAAGAAAGATCTTTCTCAGATTTTCCAATGAGATATCAGTCACGCCGATATTTTTGTTTACAATTGGGGTAATTCCGGCAACTGCTACTTTATGATCAACCAGTTTATCGGCATCAATCCCTTTTTTCTCTTCTGCAAACAGATCAGAATTTCCTATTTCTACAGCACCGGCCTGAACCTGGCTCAGCCCAGTTCCGCTTCCGCCGCCCTGAACATTGATGAACCTTCCAGGGTTACTGTTTTGGTAGGCTTCACTTGCGGTTTCCACCAAAGGCTGCAACGCAGATGAGCCGACAGCAGTAATTGATTCTCCACGATCAATCCAGCTGGCACAGCCTGAAAGTCCGACCAAACTAATAAAGCTAAAAAGAATGAATAATTTCGTTTTCATTTTTCAACAATCCTCCAAATACTTTCATTCAGTTCATTTTAACATTAACATTGGAACTTGAAAATTAAATTTCTTTACTTTTTCTCAAACCCACTGCATTATCATAATAAAATAACAAAAAATCGGAGATTCTCTCCGATTTCAGCAATACTATCTTATGGGCTGGTATCTTAAAAATCAAATGCCAGTTCTTACTCTACTCATTCTGTTTAGTTCACAGCAAAGGTGAAATTAGTCTAGCCAACCCTTCTTTGAGTTTAATCCAAAAGCCGCGTGCATTGTACTTTTCCTGAGTCAGGAGCTCAGATACTTGCGAATCTTCATAGAATGAATCTCTGACTTTTTCTGAAAATTCCTGATCATAAATAATCGTATTGACTTCAAAATCCAGTCGGAATGAACGAACATCGATGTTTGCTGATCCCACAGATACAATTCCTCCATCTATAATCATCGTTTTAGCATGTATAAAACCATTTTCATAGGTTTCAATAATTGCACCATACTCAAGCAGTTCAGCAGCAAACGAATAGGTTGCCCAGTAAACCAGCATATGATCTGGTTTATTGGGGATTTGAATTCTTACTTTCACACCAGACAGCAATGCAAGCTTAATTGCCTCATGGATAGATTCGTCGGGAATATAGTAAGGAGTCTGAATTAGAATTTCTTTCTTTGCAATGGAAATCATCTTCAAATAAGTCATTTTAATCTGTTCATGTTCAGAATCAGGTCCGCTCGTTACCACCTGAACAGCTCGTTTCCCTAAAGAAGTAATAGATGGGAAATAAGCATCATCGTAACTTACTTCCTCAGTATGCTGAGAATTCCAGTCCATCAGGAACCGGTTCTGCATACTGTACACAGCATCACCATATATCCGTAGATGATTATCCCTCCAGTACCCAAATTTATCAACAAGTCCCAGATACTCGTTTCCGACATTGAATCCTCCAGTGTATCCGATTATTCCGTCAATGACAACAATTTTCCTGTGATTCCGGTAATTAATTCTTGGATTTAAATAGGGGACAAATAATGGAAAGAAGAAAGCAACTTCCCCTCCTTCTTTCGTTAATCCTTCAAAAAACTTCATATTTACCTGAGTAGAACCCCATGCATCCAAAAGCAGACGAACTTTAACCCCTCGTTTAGCTGCAGCTATTAATTCACTTCGTATTTCCTGACCCAATTCATCTGAACGGTATATATAGTACTCCATATGAATGTGATTTTTTGCATTTTTGATATCATCAATTAGAGCGTCAAATTTCTCCCGCCCATCCGTATATAAAACAATATCATTGTTTGTGGAATACATAGAGCTTTCAAAAATGGTCAGCATATAAATCAGCTGCTTCGATTCTACCTCACCCGTAGGCGGATGAGGAAACAGTCCCCGCTTTAACGATTGCTTTTCAACTTCTATCTCTACATTCAAGCCAAGCTTAACCTGCATCTTCATATCAAATATCTTATCTTTGGAAATTCCTCTTCCTAAAAAGATATAGAGTATAAATCCAACAACTGGAACAAACAACAGAACCAGCAGCCATGCCCAAGTTTGTGCAGTCTGTTTCCTTTCCCAGAAGACAATAATCAATGACAGTAAAATATTTGCAATAAAAATAATAACAAAAAAATTATTAATGACAAAACTCATCTGTTCACCTCAACCCTAACTTTCCCATAATAGTAAGAATAGCGAACTTATTAAAATAAGTAAAGAAAAAAAGCGAGGTTGTGCTAAACACTCATGAGTGTTTAGCACAACCTCCGCCTAAATTCTTATATCTTTAAGAAACGACGCATTGAAATAATTGATCCTACTGATCCGATAATCATACCTGTTCCTACCATCAGCAGATTTAACTGCCATAAAAAGCTTTCAGGCTTAAGCATGGAATAGTTTGAACGCAGCAGCTGCAAATTCAAAATATTATATGCTTGTGTATAACCAAATGTCAGTAACAAAATTGGAACAATAGCTCCCAATAACCCAATCCACGCTCCTTCAAGAAAGAACGGCCAACGGATATATCCATTTTTAGCACCAACCAGACGCATAATTTGGATTTCTCTTTGTCTGGAAAGGATAGTAATACGTATAGTATTGGAAATTAGGAAAACTGCAACAAACAGCAACAACGCTGCAGCAGCAAGTCCCCAGGTTTGAACTGTTTTTGCCAGTTGAATAATCTTATCTGATGAAACACCGCCGTAATCGGCTTTAAAAACATTTTGAAGTTTTCCGGCATCCTCTGATATTTTCTTTGTCTGTTCAGGTTCTTTTGCACTTAGATAATACACATCATAAAGCGGGTTGCTGTCGCCTTCAAATAAATTCCAGGCGTCTCCCATTTGATCTTGTATTTTCTTCAGCTGCTGATCTTTATTTGAATAAGAAATGCTCTCAACATTTTTAATCTGTCCCAGTTCAGCTTCTAAATTCTGCATCTCCTCCGCAGTTGTTCCAATATCAACAAATACTGAAACTGTTACGTTTTGTGAAATATCTCTTGAAAGCTTTGTAGCATTAAAAATAATTGCCATGAAAATACCAACAAGTATCAGTGTAATCGTCACAGCACTGGTTGAAGCAATGGTCATCCAACCGTTTCGCTTCAAACTTTTCATACTCTCAAGCATATGAGTAAAAAATGTTCTAATCATCGTAACCGTAATCCCCTTCCGCTTGATCTCGAATGATCCGTCCATTTTCTATCGCAATAACTCTGTGACGGATGGTGTTTACGATCGTGCTGTTATGCGTTGCCATCACAACCGTTGTTCCCTGGGCATTGATTCGATCCAATAATTTCATGATTTCCCAGGAATTTTCCGGATCAAGATTTCCGGTAGGCTCATCGGCAATAAGAACTTTTGGTGTATTAACAATTGCACGGGCAATAGAAACACGCTGTTGTTCTCCTCCAGATAGTTCGCTTGGGAAAACACGTACTTTATGTTTCAAACCAACTAAATCTAACACTTCCATTACACGTTTTTTCACCTCACGCGGTTTTCTTCCAATTACCTGCATTGCGTAGGCAACATTCTCATAAACAGTCTTTTTGCTTAACAGTTTATAGTCCTGGAAAACAATTCCAATTTCTCTTCTCAGATAAGGAACCTCAGTGTTCTTGATCTTTATCAAGTCGTGTCCGGCAACTTTTAATTTGCCTTTTGTTGCTTTTTCCTCTCGGTACATCAGTTTGATAAACGTTGATTTACCAGCACCTGAAGGTCCTACAACGTAGACAAACTCACCAGGTTTTATTTCTATTGAAAGATTTCTAATAGCTGTTGTTCCATTAGAATACTTCTTCATTATATCTTTCATTTCAATCATGATGTTTTCTCTCCATCTCTGTATAAAATCATTGCTTATTATAGCATTAATTTGTTTCAATCCTCTTGCAAGACTTTACAGTTATATTTCATTTACAAACTAAAGCTAATTAATCTGCATTTTTAAATACGCATCAATAAATCCATCAAGATCTCCATCCATCACAGCTTGTACATTTCCAGTTTCATGATTCGTCCGGTGATCCTTAACCATGGAGTATGGATGAAAAACATAGGAACGAATCTGAGAGCCCCAGCCAATTTCGAGCTGCTCGCCACGCAGGCTTGCTGCTTCCTGTTCCTTTTTCTCAAGTTCCAGCTGATAAAGTTTTGCTTTCAGCATAGACATTGCCTGCTCCCTGTTCTTCAGCTGAGAGCGCTGAGCCTGGCTGGCAACTACCGTCCCGGTTGGAATATGAGTAATCCGAACTGCCGACTCTGTCTTATTGATATGCTGTCCTCCGGCCCCGCTGGCACGATACGTATCAACTTTCAAATCATCTGTATTAATATCTATTTCTACCGTATCATCCAGTTCAGGCATTACATCGACAGAACAAAATGAAGTATGTCGGCGCTTGGCTGAATCAAACGGAGAAATTCTAACCAGACGATGAACGCCTTTTTCGGATTTTAAATAGCCGTAAGCATTATACCCTTTTATTTCCAGTGTAACACTCTTGATCCCCGCTTCATCTCCTGCAAGGTAATCCAGTGTCGCAACTTGAAAGCCATGGCTTTCTGCCCAGCGTGTATACATTCTAAGGAGCATACTCCCCCAATCCTGTGATTCAGTACCGCCAGCTCCCGGATGCAGTTCAATGATTGCATTATTCTTATCATACGGTTCATTTAACAGAAGAGAAAGTTCATAAACAGCCAGCTTTTCAGTTAGCTTTTGAATTCTTTCCACCAACTCATCCTGTGTCTCCTGGTCATACTCTTCCTGCTGCAGTTCATTCATGATCTCCAATTCTTCAAGTTCCTCAGACAACTGATTAAACTGCTGAAATTTCTCTTTGTAAATATTGGTTTCATTAATCAGCTTTTGCGCTTCTTCTGTATTATCCCAAAAGCCCGGTTCTGCCATTCTATGTTCAGCCTCAGCAATGTCTTCCTCTAACTGATCTAAGTCAAAGAGACCCCCTATAGCTGTTGATTTTTTCATTCATTTCATCTAAAGAACGGCGAATTTCTGCATTTTCCATAAATTGAAACATTCCTTTCTTTTCATATACTAAATGGAATTTTGCTGTTTTTGCCCATAGAATTAATAGATACTAAAGACTACAGGAGAAAAAAAGAAATATCAACTGCTGACTTATTCATCTTTAGCAATTCTTTAATTTTTATGGATGCAGCCAGCCAAACTAAAACATTTGACTGTATGATTATTTCAGTTCTGAAAACAGATGATCTGCATCAACTTTTTTCAGCTCAATAAAACAGCGGGACAGAAGTCACTCCTATAAAATGAATCAGAATTTGATTTAACTGAGAACCATTTCCTACTAAGCAGTACTAAACAGTTTCTCTGCAAAATTGAATGCTCCGCTTTCTGCAAATAAACAGTCGCAGTCAACCTGCCATTCAGTTATCAATTTCTGTTCATTCTTTGAAGTTGAATACTTCCGTCCCGATTTCTTCACATATTACGCATTTTTACCATGACAGTTTTTGTATTTTTTTCCACTGCCGCATGGACATGGATCATTTCTTCCAACTTTTTTATCCACTTTAACAGGTTTCTTTTTAGCAGAAGTATTACTTTGTTCTTCTGCTGTTTCGCCTGGATGACTTGCTTCACCTTTAGCAACCTGTTCTCTTTGAACATTTTGGCGAATCTCTGATTTCATAAACAGACGGGTTACTTCAAACTCGATCGCTCCAACCATATCTTCAAACATTTGGTATCCTTCAGTCTGGTATTCCACTAATGGATTATTTTGTCCATATGCACGCAATCCCACTGATTGACGCAGCTGATCCATCGCATCGATATGATCCGTCCATTTTGTATCTACAACACGCAGAATAACCACTTTTTGGAATTCAAGCATTTGTTCCGGTCCATTCAGCTGTCCTGCTTTTGTTTCATAAACTTTATGGGCAGCCTCATACAAATATTCTTTGATTTGTTCAGGTGTTTTATCTTTAATATCTTCCGCAGAAACTTCATCTTCATGTAAAAGAGCAGAGCCGGCAAAATCAACAATACCTTCAATGTTCCAATTTTCTTTTTCCAGTTGGGTATGGCTGTCAACAACACGTCCGATAGTACGTTTCACCATATTCAGCAAAATTTCTGTCAGATCATTTTCTTCCATAATAACTTGCTGGCGCTGTGCATAAATAACTTCACGCTGTTCGCGCATGACATCATCATACTGCAAGACATTTTTACGAGTATCATAGTTGTTTCCTTCCACTCGTTTCTGTGCAGATTCAACCTGTTTTGTCAGCATTTTACTTTGAATAACCGCATCTTCTTCATCAATCTTCATCCGATCAAGGAATACTTTGATACGATCTGTACCAAAACGTTTCATCAAATCATCCTCTAAAGAAAGGTAGAATTGAGAAACACCCGGGTCTCCCTGCCGGCCCGAACGTCCGCGCAGCTGATTGTCGATACGTCGTGATTCATGACGTTCAGTACCAATTACAGCCAAACCGCCTAATTCAATCACACCAAGTCCCAACTTAATGTCGGTACCACGACCAGCCATGTTGGTTGCAATAGTAACAGCACCTTTTTGACCAGCATTCATAATGATTTCCGCTTCTTTAAAGTGATTTTTTGCATTTAATACTTCATGCGGTACTTTTTCCTTATTCAGCATATCAGAAAGCAACTCAGATGTTTCTACAGCAACAGTACCAACCAAGACTGGCTGCCCATTATGATAACGTTCTTTAATATCATTAACTACCGCTATAAATTTACTTTTCAGTGTTGGATAAAGCAAATCTGCACGATCATCACGAATAATTGGTTTGTTTGTTGGAATCTGGATAACCTGCATATTATAAATTTCACGGAATTCTTCTTCTTCCGTTTTCGCAGTCCCTGTCATACCAGACAACTTTTTATACATCCGGAAATAGTTTTGGAACGTGATTGTTGCCATTGTTTTTGTTTCATCTTCGATTTCCACGCCTTCTTTGGCTTCAATCGCCTGATGCAGTCCGTCAGAGTAGCGACGACCATCCATAATACGTCCAGTAAACTGGTCAACAATCAGCACTTTGCCTTCCTGCACAACATAGTCAATGTCGCGAATCATGATATAGTTGGCGCGAAGTGCCTGCTCCAAGTGATGAGTTAAAGCTGTATTTTCAATTTCATAAAGATTTTCCAGACCAAAAGTTTCTTCGGCTTTTTCCATACCGGCTTCTGTCAGATTAATCGTTTTTGACTGAACATCAATCTTATAATCGTCTTCTTCTTTCAAGCGTTTTACCAGATTATCTGCACGAGTATACAAGCCAGTTGATTTTTCAGCTTGCCCTGAAATAATCAAAGGTGTACGTGCTTCATCGACTAAAATCGAGTCAACTTCATCCACAATCGCATAGTTCAGCGGACGTTGAACCATTTGGTTTTTATAAACTACCATGTTATCTCTGAGGTAATCAAAACCAAGCTCATTATTTGTACTGTAAGTAATATCTGCTGCATAGGCTGCACGTTTTTCTTCTGCTGATTTTGAGTTGATATTCAGTCCAACACTTAGACCAAGAAAATTATACAATTCACCCATTTCATTGGAGTCACGTGTTGCCAGATATTCATTCACGGTTACAACGTGAACACCTTCTCCTGAGAGTGCATTTAAATAAACCGGCATTGTTGCTGTCAGGGTTTTCCCTTCACCGGTTCTCATTTCAGGAATATTGCCATCATGCAGGACAATCCCTCCCATAAGCTGAACTCGGTAAGGATACAGTCCCAAGACTCTTTTTGCCCCTTCACGAACAACAGCAAAAGCTTCCGGAAGCAGCTGATCAAGAGTTTCTCCTTTTTGATAGCGTCCTTTCAATTCTTCAGTTTTTCCTGCAAAGTCTTCATCTTTTAATTGTTCCATGGTTGAAGCAAAGCTGTCAATTTTATCTGCGATAGCTTCCAGCCGCTTCAGTTCCTTTTTATCATTTTCAATCATCTGTCTCAGAAAATTTGCCATTTTTTAAGTGTTCCTTTCAATTAACTCTATTTATTTTTTTCTTCGAATTACACAGTCATTTTTACAAGAATGTACAATCATCCTTCTTATTTTATCATTACTTCTTAAGAAAGGAAATAACTTACTAAAAAGAATTCCCTAAATATTTCTATGTACTTGCAACTATATTTACAATAAAAACTGGAGAAAAGCAACTGCCTTACTCCAGTCGACTATTAATATTTCCACCTTTGGAATGATTCAAACTCAGTCTGTTTCAATCAATCCATATTTACCGTCTTTACGACGATAAACAATGCTTGTGCCATTAGTGTCAGAATCTTCAAAGATGAAGAAATTATGTCCAAGCATGTTCATTTGTAAAACAGCTTCTTCACTATCCATTGGTTTTAGTGAAAGGCGTTTTGTACGTACGATATCAAGTTCTGAATTTTCTTCTGAATTATTGTCATCTTCAGTAAAGAAGACAGCTTCCTTCATAATTTCTGTACCGGTTTCGCGTGATTTGCGATTGATTTTTGTTTTAAATTTACGGATTTGACGTTCCAGTTTATCTACAACTAAATCAATGCTCGCATATAAATCAGGAGAAGTTTCTTCAGCTCTTAAAACTAGATACGGAAGAGGGATAGTTACTTCAACTTTAGCAGTTTTTTCAGTGTAAACTTTCAAATTAACGTAAACAGTTGCTTCTGGTGAATCACTGAAATATCTTTCCAGTTTCTTAACTTTCTTCTCTACGTAATCACGGATTGCTTCTGTTACTTCAATGTTTTCTCCACGTACATTATATCTAAACATAACAATTGCCCCTTTCATCTACCACTAAAGAGAGAATTCAAAGGACCACTCTTTCCTTCTCTCTTCTTATTCTCTATTATAGCTAACTATTAACTATTTGCCAACAAAATTGCCATTCAAATTTTATGAAAATCATTTAAGTTATCGAGCTAAAGAAAAAGTTTCAAGCTTTTTTACAGGATACTTTAAGATAATTTCCGAGGCATAGAAAAGCGTTCTTCCTGTAGTATATATATCATCAACTAAAAAAACAGCTTGATTCGTCAAACAGGATTCATATTCGGGTTTCAATACAAAGGGCTGTTCACCTGACAATCGCTCCAAACGGCTTTTTTGCGCCTGTGGTTTATCTTCTCTGATTCTCAATAGATAATCTGAATAGGATACACCGGCACTTGCCAGAATACCTTCCACCTGATTAAATCCCCGAATCGCCAGTCTTTTTTGCGATAAAGGAAGCGGAATAATCAAAGAATTTTTCTTCTGCTTAAAAAAATTTGAAATTTCTTTTGAAAAAGTATGACTCAGAGTGTAGTTGCCTTTGAACTTATATTCCTCAAACCACTGTTTCATTTCACTGTCATAATGAAATAATGCAGTATGACTAAAAGGGTATGCAGGATATTTACTTTGCCACCTTTTGCAGTCTTCACAAAGATTTCCAGGGTATTCCCTGCAGCAGCCTGAACAAACTGAGCTTTTATCAATCAAATGAAATTTTTTCTGACACTGAAGGCAAAGCTCATGATCAGAAATGGGTTTAAACAGCAGAAGTTCTGTAATGGAAGGAACTTTAATAAAAGGATGCTCACAATAAACACAGTTCATCTACCAGTCCTTGCTCCTCCGCCAGCTTATTCATTTGCTGTATTTGTCGAATACTGTTCTTTACTTCTCTAGTTTGTCCATCATGGACAAACCAGACTTCACCGTTTGTGTGGATCATTTTACGATCCACCCTTCCTGCGATCTGAACCAGAGCAGATTCGGTGAATACCCGATGCTCCGCTCCCAGTACCATGACTGAAACCTGATCAAAGGTCACGCCCCTTTCAAGAATTGTTGTTGTTAAAAATAGACGGAACTCATTTTTTCTCATCCTCATTACTTTCTCTGCCCGCTCCTCATCTTTGGAATGAACAGCAGCTACCATTCCATCAGGCAGCTGCTTTTTCATCAAAGTATACAGTTTCTCCAAAACAATAATACTTGGACAAAACAGAAGTACATTGTTCTTTTTCATCAGTAAATGAAGAAGGCTGAGCATCTGCTTTGGAATCTTTCCCTGATTAATCGCTTTGCGCCATTGAAAGCACCACTTTAGTTTTGGGACCGGAAGTTTCCGGCGGTGATATCTCGCTGGTAATATAATTGTTTCCAATTCATTTATCTTCTGTTTTTGAAGAAGCTCTTTTGTTGGAGTAGCAGTGAGATAAATCAAGCTAGCCGTCTCTTTTAATGCATTTTGAGCACCGATATGCAGTATTTGTTCGTTCACATACGGAAATGCATCGACTTCATCAATGATAAGCAAGTCAAAAGCCTGATAAAAACGCAGCAGCTGATGTGTGGTGCAAATAACTAATTTTGTATAATTATAGGGAATTTCAGACTTTCCATGCAGCAAAGCAATTGGCTCTTCTGGAAAAACCTCCTGAATTCTAGGATAAAGCTCCAAACAAACATCCACTCTGGGAGATGCCAGTCCAACACGTTTCCCCTCTTCCAGTGCTTCATAAATCGCATGAAAGAGCATTTCCGTTTTTCCTGCTCCTGTAACTGCCCAGATCATGCCGTTTCTGTTCTTTGTGATAATGGTCCGCAAATTTTGTGAAACCTCTTGTTGACCGTCCGTCAGCTGCCCCTGCCAGATAAAGAGAACTTCTCTAGGAACAATTTGAGTCTCTGGGAGATGATAAAAAATCTCTTGGCTGTCAACTCTGCCAAACTGAATACAGCTTGGGCAAAAATAGAAATTTTGAGACAGCTGAACAAAAGCTTTCAGATGTTTCATCCCACATCTGCCGCATTCAATTTTATCTCCATATTCTTTCATGGCAGGCAATTGAATCGCTGAAGAGATATCTATATCAGTATTCAGCTCCTTTTTCATTACTTTTCGTCCGATTAATTCGTTCATTTCTTTCCTCCTGTCTTAGTATTCGCAAAAAGAGAGAATTATTGTCAAAAAACAAAATGGAGATGCGACATTAGTATGCCTCATCTCTCTATAATCGAACAAACAGTATTCCAGTCTTTATATACCGCTGCGATCAGTTATCTCCTATTTAAGATTAAATATCTACTTGTTTATGAGATCATCGTGTTGCATACCCTTTTACTAGTATAATTATCTTAATGGGACTGGAAATTCTGATAACTGATTTTCTACTACGAGAAAATCCTTGTATCTACGAATCTCACTACACAACACTACACTTCGTTTCGATCTCATCAATTTCTAAATGGCAAAGCCACTAAGAATTGAAGGACTTCGTTTCGATCTCATCAATTTCTAAATGGTAAAGCCACTAAGAATTGAAGGACTTCGTTTCGATCCTCGATACAAACGCATCTATTTGGAAAAGCATTGGCAGCTTGAGACGAGCAAAGATTATCACAGACTCGTTTTGTTTTCTAATTATTTTTTAAATCAACCACTTCGATTTCAGCAGCTTGTTAAATACAATATATTCTTTTTCCAGGTTCACCTGCGCAACCTGGTACCCTGCGTTGAGCCAACCATAGGCTCCTTTTTCAGGATGTTTATAGTCATTAGCCCACCAGTCCGGATCATCTCTGGCAGTTTTTGGGAGGCCCGAATACGGAAAAAGAAGTTCGTCAAATTGAGTAAATGTCAGTGTTACCTGTGAGCCGCCATTTTCTTTAAGGTACTGAGTAATATGATCATATTTCTTTGATCGTTCTTTGGCCACGCGATCTCCTCCCATCTGTTATTATTATCTCACAAATCGTTGAAGTTTCAACTATTGGCACCCTGAAAGCTCAATGTTTTCCATAGTTGCTTAACCTGTTGTTTTTTTCTATACTGGTAGTATTATAACTGTGTAAAGGAAGATACGATGATCGATCATTATTTTACAATTTTGCAGGATGGACAAAGTGAACAGGAAATTAAAAAATCTCGTTTTATTTGCTATATGAAGCGTGTTCACACTGAAGAAGAGGCAAAAGCGTTTATTGCCGAGATAAAAAAAGAACATTGGAAAGCAAACCATAATTGCAGTGCATTTGTTGTTGGTTCAAAAGGCGAAATACAGCGAAGCAGTGATGACGGAGAACCTAGCGGAACAGCCGGGGTGCCCATGCTGGAGGTCTTAAAAAAACGTGAGCTGATCAATGTTGCTGCAGTAGTTACACGTTATTTTGGAGGAACTAAACTAGGTACCGGAGGATTAATTCGCACATACAGTCATGCTGTTTCTCAGGCAATTGATGAAATTGGTGTTGTTGAAGGAAAGCTGCAGCAGGAGCTCCGTCTGACGATTGCTTATTCCCAGCTGGGAAAACTCCAAAAATTTTTGGAAGGCAGTGATTGTACAACAAAGGAGACACTTTTTAGTGAAACTATTACCTTAATCTGTTTAGTGGATGAAGAAAAGACAAAGCAGTTTCTCAGCGAAGTAACAGATGTATTAAATGGACAGTTTAGTTTTATTGAGGGCGAATGCAGTTATCATGAGGTTCTCTGTAAATAAATCAAATAAGAATGTGCGGCTGTGCCGCACATTCTTATTTAGCTTCTATTTTTGATATAGCAGCTATTTGCCTTATCAAAATAATAACCGTGTGATCTCAGTGCACCGCAGGAAGCTTGATTTTCAAGTTCCGGCTGAACAAATAATCCTCTTACTGTTGTTCTTCTGAAAAACAGCTTCTGTCAGCAAACCCACAATCCCTGTTCCAAATCCTTTTCCAAGTTGAGCTTCTTCACCGATTAAATAGTCAATACTGTATATTTCGTTCAGCTGTACTTCTCCATACCATTCTTCTTCAGCATCAGCACAACAATAGTATTGTCCAAATCCAATTGCCTGACCCTCCATTAAAACAATAAAGTGGTGCAGAAACTTAAATGCATCATTTCGTTTTCTGATCTCCAGCAGCCAGTCCTCTGGTTCGTGATACCAACAAGCGACATGCTTCTTTTTGAAGCCAGCTTTCCATTAAAGGTATATCCTTATCATTCAGTTCTCTTAGTTGGGCATTCATTTTTTTCGCTCCTCCAAGTGTTTTACTTTATCTACGAACCATTCAAGTAAAAACAAAGGAGCATGAATCTGCAGCTCATGATCAGCTTAACAAGGGGCTTATAAATATAACTTTTCCCTTCTGACCTATTTATTTTTCCAGATAAAATTCAAAGCGGTTTCCGGCATATTGTGTACGTACATATTCAAATGGGCGGCCATCCTCCAGATAAGAGATCTGCCGCAGTCTTAAAATAGCATCTCCACGTTTGATTTCCAAGTACTCGGAAATCTGCTCAGATGCCAGCATAGCTGAAATGGTCTGATTGGCATGACCAATCTTATACCCGCCTTTTTCTTCCAGCATCTGATACAACGAAGTACTAATTTCAGATTTGCTGTACTTTTCTACAAGGAAATAAGGAATACTTGCCACCTCAAAACAGATAGGTATGCCATCAGCATAGCGAATTCGCTCCATCCTCAAAATGGAATCCTCTTCTGAAAGCTGTAGTTTAGCCTGCTCACTGGAGTTTGGTTTGGCAATAAAATAAGACACCGTTTTGCTTGAAGGTGTTCGATTTTGAGAAACCATAATTTGGGTAAAACTAGTTGTCCCAATCATTTTTTCCTGTACTTTTTTCCTGGCTACATATGTTCCGGAACCAATTTTTCTTTCCAATATCCCTTCATCAGCCAGCGTTTGAATTGCCTGACGGAGTGTCATTCTGCTTACATTAAAATGTACTGCCAGCTCACGTTCAGACGGCAGACGATCTCCAATTGCCCAGCGACCCTTTTCTATATCTTCTTTTAGCTTATCGTGTATCTGCAAATAGATTGGTAAAGAAGAACTCATGCGATCTCCCCCTCTTATTCTTATATTCCAAGTATAACTGGTATATACCTAATAAACAACCAGATTTTTAATATAAAGGCATTTTTATCCTTAATACGCTTATTTGGTATAACTGAATAATAAGAAAACAGAGAGTGGGACAGAAAAAAGTTCCAAACTCTCTTCGTATCTACCCCCGAATAAACGGCGGGACAAACGCTTATGAATGTTTATCCCGAACTCTGCGATGCGCACACGCTCATATTATAAATGGCTCTTCTCTTCTTTCAACATCTTGTGAGCTGTTGCCATCATCAATCGGATACGGTTCAACTGATTTACCAGTGAGACGCCTGGATCATAATCAATGGCAGCGATATTTGCTTTTGGATACTGGTATCTAAGCTCTTTGATAACTCCCTTCCCAACCACATGATTTGGCAGGCAGCCAAACGGCTGCATGCAAACAATATTGTTTACGCCTTCTTTCAGTAATTCGATCATTTCCCCTGTCAGGAACCAGCCCTCTCCCGTATGGTTACCGATTGACAGCACCTTACCTGCATCTTCAGCTAATTCATAGATTGAAGCAATCCCTTCAAATCTATGAGAATTTCTCAGAGCTTTGTCCATTGGTTTTTCTACTAATTCAATCATCTTAATTGCAAATTCTGCAATCATTTTACTCCTTTTCGACATTCCCAGATTCTCATATTTAAAAATCTGATTATAGAGTGAATAATTCATAAACCCAACGATATCTGGTACAACAGCCTCTGCACCTTCTGCTTCTAAAAGCCGGACGATATCGTTATTTGCAGTTGGAGAATACTTAACCAGTATTTCTCCAACAACTCCTACTTTAGGCTTTTCGATATCCAGCAAAGGAACAGTGTCAAAATCCTGAATAATTTTCTTCATATTTCGATTAAACTGAGTCAGTGAACCATTTCGAACATTTTTCTCGATTTTCTTCAACCATTCCTCATGCATGCGGTCAATCATACCCGGCTCAACCTCATAAGGACGTGTTCGGTAAACCACACGTTCAAATAAATCACCGTACAGGAAAGAAACAGCCACTCGTTTTAGCATAGGTAAAGTAAATTTAAAGCCTGGATTTGATTCAACACCTTTATTCCCCATTGAAATAGATACCACAGGAACCTGTGAAAAGCCTGCATCATTCAATGCTTTTCTCAGCAACGGAATATAATTGGTAGCCCGGCACCCGCCGCCGGTCTGCGTCATCATCACACTGACATTGTTAATATCATAGTCTCCACTCTGCAGAGCCTCTACTAGCTGACCAATTGAAATAATTGCAGGATAACAAGAATCATTGTTAACATATTTCAGTCCAACATTAATTGCTTCATTATCTTCAGAGGGAAGACAGACCACATTATATCCAGAAGCTTTCAACGCCACATCCACAAGTCCGTTTTGATGAATAGGACTAAGCATCGGCAAAAGCAGTGTATGATTCTTCTTCATTTGCTTCGTAAAGATGATTTTCTCCTGACTTTCTTCACGTTGTTGAGGTTCAAACCCACGTTTGTCTCTTTCTCCTACAGCAGCTTTCAATGAGCGCAGCCGAATTCGAATAGCTCCCAGATTTGATCCTTCATCAATTTTAAGCACTGTATAAATTTTGCCATGCTGCTCCATAATTTCTTCCACCTGATCGGTCGTCACAGCGTCCAGTCCACAGCCGAAGGAATTCAACTGAACCAGCTCAAGATTTTTAGATTTTGCAACAACCTTGGCTGCAGCATATAGTCTGGAATGGTAAACCCATTGATTGACCACTCTTAAATTTCCAATATCGCCCAAATGAGAAATGCTGTCCTCTGTTAACACATGGAAGCCTTCCTGGGTAATCACATCAGCAATACCATGATTGATTTCAGGATCTAGATGATACGGTCTTCCTGACAGTACAATCCCTTTCTGCCCTTTTTGATTTAACATTAACAGTGTTTCCTCGCCTTTATTACGGACATCTTCTTTAAACTGCTCCAATTCTTTATACCCGTGATGAAGAGCTGCTGTAATTTCTTCCTTTGTAATGTCCAGATCTTCAAATGCTGCTGCCAGCACCTCTGCCACTGAGGCTTCGTTTGCCAAATTTATATAAGGATTCCGATAATCCACTTTTCCATCACGAATATCATCCACATTATTTCTGATAACATCCGGATAACTTTGTACAATGGGACAATTAAAATGATTATCCGCTTTCAGGTCTTCCTGACGTTCAAAAATCACTCCTGGATAAAAAATCATTCGAATTCCTTTATCGATCATCGCCTGAATGTGCCCGTGAGTTATTTTAGCCGGATAGCAAGCCGTATCACTTGGGATGCTTTCCATTCCCTGTTCATATAATTCCTTGCTGGATCGTGGAGACAACTCCACTCTAAATCCTAAATCATTAAAGAAAGTAAACCACAAAGGATAATTTTCATACATATTCAGCACACGTGGAATACCGACAGTTCCTCTGACAGCATCTTTTTCTTTCAGAGGACGATACTTGAACAGTCTGCGATATTTATAATCGATTAAATTTACTTTTCGGTCTTCACGTTTTACTTTAATCCTTGCTCCTCGTTCACAGCGATTACCTGTGATAAACTTGCGGCCATCTGAGAAAATAGTCACAGTCATCATACAATTGTTTTCACAGAGACCACAATTCGTAAATTCTTTATCTGCAGTAAAAGTTTCCATTTCTTCTTGTGATAGCAGAGTTGTTTCATCCCCGAGTTCATAGTTCTCCAGTGCAATTAATGCGGCACCGTATGCCCCCATCAATCCAGATATGGAAGGACGTATAACTTCACGACCGCTGATCATTTCAAAAGCCCTTAAAACAGCTTCATTGTAAAAGGTTCCTCCCTGACAAACAATCTTTCTCCCAAGTTCTTCAGGTCTTCTCACTTTAATTACTTTGTAAATGGCATTTTTGATAACAGAATAGGAGAGCCCTGCTGAAATATCTCCAATAGAGGCACCTTCTTTTTGCACCTGCTTCACTTTGGAATTCATAAAGACAGTACAGCGAGAACCTAAATCAACAGGCCCTTTTGACTCCAATGCTGCCAAAGCAAAATCTTTCACATTATAATTCAGTGATTTCGCAAAAGTTTCGATAAATGAACCGCATCCGGAAGAACAAGCTTCATTCAGTTGAATAGAAGACAGAACACCTTCTTTTATCGTCATCGCTTTCATATCCTGACCGCCAATATCTAAAATAAAGTCAACACCGGGTTGAAAATGCTCTGCCGCTTTGTAGTGAGCCATTGTCTCTACTTCGCCAATATCTACTTTCAGGGCATTTTTTATCAGATGTTCACCGTACCCTGTAACTGCAGCCTTGCCAATAAACGCTCCTTCCGGCAGTTGAGCATAAAGATCCTTCAAAACAGTCATTGTTGTTTCCAACGGCTGTCCCTGATTGTTGCCATAATAAGAAAAAAGTAAGTTACCTTCCTCGTCAATTAAGGTAACTTTGGTTGTTGTGGAGCCGGCATCCAACCCCAGAAAAGCTGCCCCTTTGTGCTTGGACAGCACTTTTTCCACCGTATTCGACTGACTGTGACGTTTCCTGAATTTTCTCAGATCCTCTTCATCTTTAAACAACGGCTCCAAAGTATCTGTAGGCTTCAGCTGATCTTTATCACCGCCTGTCAGTCTTTCAATCAGCCGATTCAGCTGCGTCGGTTCAACTTCCTGTGAATAAATCGCTGCTCCCATTGCAACAAATAACTGTGGATGTTCAGGAAAAATTACATCTTCCGGCTTAATATCCAATGTTTCAATAAATCTTCTGCGCAGTTCAGACATAAAGAACAAAGGTCCACCAAGAAAAGCAATCTTCCCTTTTATTTTTCGACCTGCTGCTAAACCGGCGATCGTCTGATTCACAACTGCCTGAAAAATACTTGCAGCGATATCTTCTTTTGCAGCCCCTTCATTGATTAGCGGCTGAACATCTGTCTTGGCAAAAACACCACATCGGGAAGCAATCGGATAGATAGTCTGATAATCCTTAGCCAGTTCATTGACACCGTTGGCATCCGTTTTCAGCAATACTGCCATTTGATCAATAAAGGCTCCCGTTCCGCCTGCACAGCTTCCATTCATGCGCTGCTCCAAAGCACCCTCAAAAAAGGTAATTTTAGCATCTTCCCCACCAAGCTCTATCGCTACATCCGTTTCAGGTATAATTTCTTCAACCGTCTTTGTGCAAGCAATTACTTCCTGTACAAAAGGAATTTCCAGCACATCTGCCAAACCCATCCCGCCTGATCCTGTAATCATCATGCTTATTGGCTGTTCTCCGCCTAAAATTTCCCGAGCGTCGCTTAATACACGTTCCGTTGCAGCTTTTACATCTGAATAATGCCGTTCATATTTCGCAAATTTTGTTTGATTTTCACCATCAATAATAACTAATTTAACAGTGGTTGATCCCACATCGATTCCTGCTCTTAATTTTATCATGCAACCACTCCTTCCAAGAGAAAAAAATCACAATAAGCAACAGTTTGTTGATTAACTTACGTGTTGTCTGATATAATACTTATGTCTATTTTAGAAATGATTGCTTTTTTTTGCAATAAGCAAAATGTTGGTTTTTGTGAGATAAGCAACAAAGTTGGATGTAATGTTGTCTTTTTGAAAGGAATTTTTGTAATGAAAAAAAAAGATCTTCGAGTAATGAGAACTCACAAGATGATTATTGAAGCTTTTTTTCATTTAGTTGAAGAGAAAAGCTTGGATGCAATCACGATTCAGGAAATTGCCGACCGAGCAATGATTAACAGAGCCACCTTTTATGCACACTTTAAAGATAAGCAGGATCTTTACGAGCAGATTTTTGATTTTGCTGTTCAGGCGTTTACCTCCGTTCTTGATGCAGATACCACTATTCAACAGAACAAATTGGAAGTAAAAAAAATTGAATTGCTGTTAACAAGAATTTATAACAATATTCATAAAAATAAGAATTTCTTTCTGACAATTATGGATGGCAGCTCTAATGAAGTGTTGAGAAGAAAGCTGGCTGATATTCTCTATGAAAAATATTCCTGTATTTTTTCACAGTTAAAAATCACCGAAAATGATATTGAAGTTCCTGTTGATTTCATCATTGAATATATGACATCCATATTTGTAGGAACACTTCACTGGTGGGTCAGCAGTGAAACAGATATGACGCCAAACCATCTGGCACGTTTGGTGATTAAATTAGTTGGCAATGGACATCTGACCGTTTTAGGGATAGAGATTGAGAAGTAAGAGGTTAGATTGCTGTTCTTTGAAAAAAAGTTGGTTGAAGTTCTGTAATGACTTCAGTATAAAATTACAATTCTCTTCTACTTATATCAAACAAAAGAAGCAAGCCTCCTTCCTGCGGATCAGGTGAAGGTACTTGCTTCTTTTGTTGTATCAGAAGAATTAATGGCTCTTATCTGTTTTTAGCCCGCCATTTTTTGTTATGGGCTGTTTTTCTGTCCGAAGTTATTTTACCGGGAAAACCAGCTTTTATCTGATACTTTTTTTGTTTGCTTAAATCATACAATCTTTCAGCTGTATCTGTAATTTTTTCTTTAAGATTCATCTGTTTACTCTCCTTTACCTGTTCATCAACTTATACACTTTCATTATAGAATAAAAAACAGAGCTGCTCAAGAATTATGAGCAGCTCCAAAGACTGGGGTAGCTGGATTCGAACCAACGAGTGACGGAGTCAAAGTCCGTTGCCTTACCGCTTGGCTATACCCCAAAAATAAAAAATGGAGGAGAGTGGATTCGAACCACTGAACCCTAAGGAACGGATTTACAGTCCGTCGCGTTTAGCCACTTCGCTACTCCTCCAAAAGGTTTCTTAAAAACCTGACTTATTCATAATACATAATTTCATCTGTAAATGCAAGTGTTATTTATAATTTTTTTTCAGCATTTATTCCGCAAGATTCCATTGACGAATAATGCTCTCAATTCCTTCATCAACTGTCTTAACTGTTGCCTGTGTACCGCCATTCATTTCAATCGTAAAACGCTTTTCATCTTTTGGAATAATCCGTCCGATTTCTTTCTTTCCGATTAATAACTTTGTTACAGTTATCTGTACGCCGGCAAGCGTTTGTTTTTCTTCCTCAATTCTTACCTCTATATCTTTATTCTTTTTTGACATTCTTATCCCTCCCGAAATAAATCATACCATAATCAGAAAAAAAAGCATCTATTTCTTTTCAAATAGACACTTTTACACTTATTGCCTAAGCATTCGTTTTCTTTGAAATTCACTGAAAAGGGCAAAGAATACGCCGATGGCAACGGATATAATCCCCATTACAATAAACATTTGAAGAAAGCTGGCTAAATAAGTTTGTACAAATCCATACATTGCTTTAGATTGTATTCCCAGACGCTTCAATACGCCTGTCAGCAGGAAAAATGCCGGCAGAACGATCATCATCAAACCGCCGCCTGTAAAAATATAGCCCCAAAATCTCACCAGTCGGTGAAAATATCCTCTTAATGAGCTGAAAAGAACAGCACTTAAGATTGCCCAAAGAATACCGCAAACAATCATGAATAATAAAAGCTTTGATTTATAACCAATCATTCGATTTGTAAAAGAAACCAGAAAAGGCAGCTCAATATACCCATCATATATTTCAACAGAGCGATCAGCCAAAAGAAGGATTGAATTTTCCGTATCCTTAGTAACATCTATACCCTTATCCGCTGCATATCTCTTGATTTTCTCAGTTACAGAATTATGGACATTTTTCTGATTTTTTAGTTCAAAATCTTTTCCTCTGTTATACATTGCAGTGAGATAAGACTTTACATCTTCCTTTACAAAAGCTTCTGTTACAGCTATTTCTAAAACTCCGGCCGGAATATTGCTGCCTAATGCGGTATTTTCTATCTGCTTATTAATTTCTTCAGATAAATTGGTGTAATAATCTGATTTCTCCGCTTGCCTTTCCAAATATTTTCCACTAAAAAGTGTGAGGTATAGACTTAGCAGAATCAGAAAACCAAATAAAAATACCATTGAAAGAAAAGCCAGAAATTGTCTTGCAATCGTTTTACTTAATGGTGTTGAGTGTTGCATTTCTACTTCGCTCCTCATTTTAGACATCCCCATCTATTAACGGTCCCGAAACATAGTCTGCAAAAACAAACGCCCGTTCCGACGTTAACCCTATGGCATCCAGCGGGTAACAAGTATATAAAATCAGAGAATGCTTTGTTTTATCTCCAAGTCTTTCTTTAATAACCGGGTCTGTATAGTGTGCAATCTTCTTTTCTGTAACCTGATAAGTATAATCTCCATAATGTGTACTGATGGAAATTGAATCACCCGGCTCCAAATAGTAAATCTTACCAAAAGAAGGTGCGTTATGCCCACCAATCAATGTTGTCCCAATATCTCCCGGGATCATACTCCCAATATATTGACCAGCGCCCAGGCTTAAAATATCTTCGCTATCTCCATAAAATAAAGGTTCATTAATTCCAACTTTATCAATAATCACCTTGCCGAACTGATCTCCTCCATCCGGATAAATCAATGTCGATGAGGCTAATTTTCCTTCAGAATTAATAGACTGTTCTTTTTCAGTCTGCTCAGCTTCAGCAAAAAGATTATTTTTTTCACTTTCAAAATCCGGAGCATCGCTTAATAAAATCAACTCAACAGCTGATGAAGCAAAATTAATGACAGGTGCACCGATAATATAAATGATAAGATAGCCAAAAATCATAAAGAGAAAGGGCACATAAAAATATGCCCCCACCCTTTTGAACGTTTTTTTACGCAAGTTTACGTTTTCTACTTACAAATGCCGCACCTGCAGCAGCTGCCAGTAAAGAACCAAAAGTGATTCCGCTAAGAACATAGCTGTTTCCAGTGTTTTTAACCGCACTGCCAGAGCTGTATACTGGATTTCCAGCAGCATCTGTTACAGTAACAGCGGTATAAGAACCTCCGCTGCCGAAAGTGATTTTCACACCTACTGCATTACCAGCAGCAATAACATAGTTCTTCAGCTGATCAAGTACACTTGTCGGCAACAAGCGTAATGCATCTCCCAGAGTTGTTGCATTTGTTGTATCTACATTTTGAGCTCCAACTAAAGCAACAGCTGCACGAATGTTTGTAAGAACTTCTTCAACCTGTGCATCTGTTAATGCTACACGTTTCAAATGATTCTCAGCAGCATTAATTTCTGCTGCTTCAAAGTAGAATTTCTTTCCGCCAATCGTTGCACCTGCATTCAACTCATTTAGGATTTTTTGCTCATTGGCTGCAATCGCGCCATCTGCTGAAGCTGGCATAGCCAAGCCTAGAGCAACAAAAACTACAACTAATAATCCCAAGATTTTTTTCATGTAATCTCCTCCTATCTTTAATTATTTATAAAAAATTACCGGCAAACTTTGCAGTTAGCCAGAATTAATTATACCAACAAACAACGGGGTGAGTAACATATTCTCCCCTTACACAAAAAAAGACTATTTACTGATATCCGAATGTTTTTTAAGAAAAAAGTGAAATTTCCAAAGCCCTGGTAAGGTCTGAAATGGAAATTTCTCTTCATTCGATAATGCGTTTACTCACTACAATTAATGAAATTCTAAATTAAAGTTATCATATGGATATTTATTAGTCAATGCTTTTCAAAGACTTCAATTAGAAAAATATTCTAGACATTCTTTTTGGTAACAAGGGCTACTTCAAAAACATCGTATCCGGCATCTGTTAAAATACGTTGAATTTTCTCAGTTTCCCGACTTTCTACCTGCATTTCAATAATCGTCTCCAGCTCTTTACGATTTACTACTACCGTCATAATACTGAAATCATTTTCCGCAAGAAGTTCTGTCATTCGTGCAAGAATTCCTTTATGATCCTCAGGAATACGAATCTGAATTCTTGTTCCCCCATCATTATAGCCTGTTATTTTTAGGAAAGCATCAAAAATATCATTGTTTGTAATAATACCAACCAAATCATTATTTTTATCAACAACAGGCAATACACCTATATTGTTGACTCTCATTTGATAAATACCATCTTCAAGTAAAGCATCAGGATCAACAGTCAGAACATCTTTAATCATAATATCAGCAACTGTTGTTTTGTTTAAAAGATAGTTTACCTCATACACGCTCAGGCTGGTTGCCTGAGAGGGCATTGCCGATTGAATTGTTCCTTCTGTCAGCAGTCCCACCAATCGTTCATTCTTAACAACCGGCAGTCGGTGAATATCGTTTTTCTTCATCAAATCTACAGCATCAAAAATTTTCACATCAGGCTGTACAACGATCAGATTTTTCGTCATAAAATCTCTTATACTCATTAATTAGCCTCCTAAATATGCTTTTTTCACTTCTTCATCATCAATCAGTTCTTTCCCAGTTCCGCTTAAAACAATCTTTCCGGTTTCAAGTACATACCCTCGATCAGCGATTGACAGTGCCATTTTAGCATTTTGTTCAATCAGTAAAACAGTAGTTCCCTGCTTATTGATTTCCTGAATGATGTTAAAAATTTCCTGAATAAAAATCGGTGCAAGTCCCATTGATGGTTCATCCAGCAACAGCAGTTTCGGTTTTGACATTAGAGCACGTCCCATTGCCAACATCTGCTGTTCGCCTCCTGAAAGTGTAGCTGCATCCTGATTTCTTCTTTCTTTCAAAATTGGGAAGCGATCGAAAATCATGTCATACTCTTTTTTAAACTCATTTGATTTACGTAAAAACGCACCCATTTCAAGATTTTCCTGCACAGTCAATCCAGGAAATACATGTCTTCCTTCCGGCACCTGACATAATCCAGAGGCGACAATTTTCTGCGGTACCATTTTTTGTATCTCGTTTCCTTCAAAAAGAATTTTCCCGCCTGATGAGCGGGTCAGTCCTGAAATCGTTCGAAGAATTGTCGTTTTTCCAGCGCCGTTTGCACCAATCAGAGAAACGATCTCTCCCTGCTCCACATTAAAGCTGACTTCTCTTACTGCTTGAATCATACCATAATGAACAGATAAATTTTCAATCGACAGCATTACAGCTCACCTCCAAGATAAGCTTCTATTACCTGAGGGTTATTCCGAATTTCTTCCGGTTCTCCTTCAGCAATGACCCGTCCATACTCAAGAACATAAATCCTCTGACACACTTCCATCACCAGACTCATATCATGTTCAATCAGCAAAATTGTAATTTGAAACTCTTTTTGTATTTTTCTAATCAGTTCTGTCAGTTCAGCTGTCTCCTGTGGATTCATTCCAGCAGCCGGCTCATCCAGAAATAGAACCTGCGGATTTGTCGCTAAAGCACGAACGATTTCCAATCTGCGCTGTTCTCCATAAGGAAGGTTTTTAGCTAGATGATCTGCTTTCCTTTCCAGTCCAAAAATCATAAGCAGTTCTCTGACTTTTTTCTCCAACTCTTCTTCCTTTTTATAAAACATCGGCAGGCGCAAAATACTGGAAAAAATGCCTTCTTTATTTTTACTGTTCATTGCAATCAATACATTATCCATCACAGTCAGTTCTTTGAACAGGCGAATATTCTGAAAAGTTCTGCTAAGTCCCATATCTGCAATTTTATAAGGTTTCATCCCATTTAGTATATGCTTTTTCCCCAGCAGAGACAATTCAACGGTTCCTTCACTTGGCTCATAAACCCCTGTTAGCAAATTGAACAGCGTTGTTTTGCCGGCACCATTCGGACCAATAAGTCCAATTAATTCGTTGGTTTCCAAAGAAAGATTTACATCAGAAACAGCCGCCAAACCGCCAAAGTTTTTAGTCAGATTTTTAACTTCCAATAGAGGCATTTGAATCGTCCCCCTTTTTATTAAATAAGCGTTTTACTGAAAATTCCCACGTACCCAATAAGCCGCCCGGTTTGAAAATCATAATAATAATTAACGCCAGTGCATAAATAATCATACGCAGTTCCCCAAAGTTTTGCAGATACATATTCATAACCCCTAATGCTATTGCAGCAATAACGGTTCCAGTCACACTTCCAATTCCACCAAATACCACGATAATCAGAATATCTATGGATTTCATAAACCCAAAATCTTTTGGTGCAATTGTTTGGATATAACTTGCATAAATTCCTCCGGCAACACTGGCAGTCATCGCTCCAACTACGAAAGCAATAACTTTATATTTTGTTGTATTAACTCCCATTGATTCTGCAGCAATTTCATCTTCGCGAATAGCCATTGTAGCTCTTCCGGAACCGCTGTGAATATAATTGACAACAATCAAAATAGTTACCACAACAAAACCAAAAACCATAGACCAGTTAACGAATGGCGGAATACCGAAAATTCCAGCCGGTCCATTTGTAATATCTCTCATATTAATAATGACAATCCGAATAATTTCCGATACACCTAATGTCGCAATAGCCAGATAATCTCCTTTCAATCGCAGTGTAGGAATACCAACCACAACCGCAACTATCCCTGAAAGGAGGATACCTAAAAGCAAACCTGTGAAAAAGCCGGCTAAAGTAGGATTTTTTACAGACATAATTGCCGTTGCATATGCACCGATTGCCATAAAGCCGGCATGTCCCAATGAAAACTGTCCGGAAAACCCGATAATCAAATTTAATCCCAAAGCTAAAATTATATTCATTCCAATGGTGATAAGCGTATTTTCTAAATACAGATTTACCGCACCAAGAACATAAGCTGCATAAATTGCACCATAAACAGCTAAAGCAATCAGCGACCAGATTAGGATATATTTCATATTTTTCTTCATACATATCGCCTACACTTTCTCTTTAATATTTTTCCCTAATATACCTGCAGGACGAATCAGCAAAATAACTATCAGCAAGGCATATACAACAGCATCTTTATAATCGGAGAAGCCAAAAGCCACTGCCGCTGTTTCCAGCAAGCCGATAACAAAACCGCCGATTGCCGCGCCGGGAATAATACCAATTCCACCGACAACTGCTGCTACAAATGATTTCAGTCCGGGAACAACCCCCATCATCGGATCAATGGAATTGTAGTACAGCCCGATCAGCATACCAGCTGCAGCTGCCAGAGCAGAACCCAAAGCAAAGGTAAATGAAATGGTTCGATTAACATTGATCCCCATCAGCTGAGCAGCATCAGAATCTACACTCACTGCACGCATAGCTTTCCCCATCTTACTCTTTTTAACAATCACCTGCAGCAAAATCATTAGGAACAGAGACGTAAATAAGATAATCAGCTGAATATTGGAAACTTCAATAAATCCGATTTTGTATGTTTCCAGTTTAATTGCCTGAGGAAAAGCACGAGGATCCGATTTAACCATTTGAATCATCACATTCTGAAGCAGGAAAGATACACCAATCGCAGTGATTAATGCGGCGATTCTGGTTGATTTCCTTAAAGGACGATAAGCTAAAAACTCAATGATTACACCAATCACAGCTGCACAGATCATTGATAGAATCAGCGCTGGGAAAAATCCAAGATTAAAGCTGTTAATAAAAAAATATCCCATAAATGCACCCAGCATATAAACTTCTCCATGGGCAAAATTAATTAATTTTATAATACCGTAAACCATTGTATAGCCTAAAGCCAACAATGCATATATACTGCCAAGAAACAGTCCGTTTATCAGCTGTTGAATCAGCATTTCTATTGCCATTTAATCACATCCAGTTTTTGGTTTTTCAGTAACAAAAGAAGCAGTTGTTTTTTATGAACAGTATGAAGAGTCAATTCCTCCAGCAAAACTGTTTTTATTAATTCAGCTTCATTCTGTTGTTTATTCAATTCAGAATATATTTAGAGACTGGGATACAAACAAATCCCAGTCCCCATCATTCTAAAATTATTAAGGATTAACAGGCTCTGCCGATGTTTCTTTTCCATCAGTCAGTCCAAGTACAACCGCAGATTTTTCCGGGTTATGGTTTTTATCCATTGTCATAATTCCAGTTACGCCTTCAAAATCTTTCAATTCAGACAATCCTTTAGTAATACTTGCAGAGTCCGCTGAATCCTGATCTTCTATTGCCTGCTTCAGCATGTATACTGAATCGTAAGCAAGAGCATTAAATGCTGAAGGTTGTTTGCCGTATTTTTCTTTAAATGCTTCAACAAATGGTGTAACTTTATCTGTTGCCGGTGCATTTTCAGAGAAGTGACCCGTATAATAGACATTACTTACGTTCTGACTTCCTGCAATTTCAACCAGTTTTTCGTCGCCAAATCCATCTGCACCAATAATTGGTTTATCAATCCCCATTTCTCTAGCTTGTTTGATAATCAAACCAGCTTCAGTATAGTAGCCGGGAACATAAATTACATCATAATCAAGGGCTTTAATTTTAGTCAATAATGCCTGAAAATCTTTATCTCCGGCAGTAAAATTTTCTTCCCTCACGATTTCGCCTTTATAAGTATCTTTGAATGAATCAGCCAAGCCAATTGCATAATCACTTGATTTATCTCCAAGAATCACGACTTTATCAGCTTCAAGATTATCTTGAGCAAAATTAGCTAAAATAACCCCCTGGAATGTATCCTGGAAACAAGATCTGAATACATATTCCTGCACTGTATCATTGGCAGTTGTAATACTATCATCTGTTCCTGAAGGTGTAATCAACGGTACACCCGCTTTTGTCATATTTGGAATAGTCGCTTTCACCGCTCCTGATGTTGCTGGTCCAACTACTGCAACGACTTTGTCTTCATTTGTCAGATTAGAAGCAACCGATGCCGCTTCACTATTTTCTGATTTGTTGTCCTTTGAAACTAATTCTAATTTCTTACCTAGTACTCCGCCGGCTTCATTAATCTCTTCGACTGCTAATTCAATGCCTTCTTTTTCGGCATTTCCGTAAGCAGATACTCCCCCGGAAAGTTCCATGTTCATCCCGATTTTAATTGTATCACCGTCTGATGTATTTCCGGCTGAGTCTCCCCCGCCGCTTGTTGCAGCTGGTCCGCATGCTGCCAGTAAAAATAGGCTGGCAAATAAATAACTAAATTTTTTCATCCGATTACCCCCTCGTTTCACTCTGCAAATAATAATTATTAAAGAGTATGTATACAAATATAATAAAAAAGAAGATTCTTGTCAACGAATTTTCAGAAAATTTCTATAATTCAAATTATTAAAGGAACTATGGAAAAATCTGAGCAGAAAATAACTTGCTTTTTTTAAATATTATATGCATATTTTGGAAGAAAAATCAGGCATATAATAGCGGGATGAAAAATGATTGCTTCTTGGTTTTCCCTACTTCAAAAAGCATTGGATTATCTGATTTCTTTGTTCAATTAGGAAAAAAGTCATCCTGATTAAGCATTTTTTTCGAATCAGCTCAAAAAAATAATTAGGAGCTACAAGTCAATGCAAGAAAAATCATTTTGAATGATTCTTTTGAAACATGGGTTTACTCTTTCTTTATTAAAAAAATAAAGGCGCAGGATTTTATTCCACGCCCCTATTCTTATTTTTGTTTTTGTTTTTCCAAAAAATTTGCTGCTGCACCAACTAAATTTGCATCATTTCGATAATCACAGATGACTATTTCCGGAACAAAATCCTTCAACTCAAAATGTTCCAGTTTTTTCTTCATTCTTCCATTGATCTCGTCCAGCAGCCCTTCTTTCGCTGAAATCCCGCCGCCTAAAACAATTATTTCCGGATCTAATGAAAATTGAATACTGAAAAGTCCCTGTGTCAGATATTCATAGAAATTTTCTACTTCTTCTGCTGCCACATCGTCTCCCTGTTCAGCCAGTTGAAACACTTCCTTGCCAGAAACTGTTTCACGGTCAAGGCCCTTTCTATCGCAATAACGCCAAGCCATTTGAACCGCAGTTCCCAGAGAGCTGAAGGTCTTTCCATTATTCAAATACATCAGACCAAACTCGCCTCCATATAAATGAGCGCCTTTAACAATTCTGCCATCATGAAAAACAGCTCCGCCAATACCTGTACCGATTACAACGAAAGCAACTTCCTTTTTACCTTTGGCAGCCCCCTCAGCGATTTCAGCGATACCCGCACAATTAGCATCATTCTCGATCGTTACAGGTAATTGAAAAAGCTCTTCCAGCTCATCATAAATGTCAAAATGATGAATATAGGGAATAGCGGAAATCCCAAGAATTTGTCGTTTTTCTTCATCAACAGCTCCCGGAGCACTCATTCCAATTCCTTCAATAGAGTACGTTGCAGCTTTGATCACTTTGGAAAGGGATGCTTTCATCTCTTTCCACGTTTTAGGTGTGACAAAACTCCCAGTTTCATGAAGTTCATTCTTCTCCCACACACCATATTTCACTGCTGAACCGCCCAAATCAAATGCCAAGATTGCCATTGTTCTCCACCCTCTATCTTTATTTTTTGTGTTTTCTGTAATTATAGGGACCATGATATTCTTTGTCAGGATTTCTACGCAGACTGAATTTTAATGGAACATAATCAATTCCGCCTTTTACAAATGGGTGACAGCGTAAAATTCGTGCTATCCCCATAACACCGCCCTTGATTCCGCCATGTGTATGAACAGCATCCACCATGTATTCTGAACAAGTAGGATGGTAGCGGCATCTAGGTCCCAAAGCCGGGGAAATAAATCGTTGATAGAAACCAACGACAGAAATGATCATTTTTCCAAACATCTTTTACTCCCCCTTCTTCCCCGCTCGCAAAAACTATATCGCTTTTCCCACACTTATGCAAGTCCTCAATCATTGCATAGATTAATAAGTTTAAGTAATCTAAAAATTTATCCTCCCCTTGTACCGAGGACTATTCAAACACCCGAAATCGTGCTAAACTATGACATAGTGAATGGAGGAATAAACATGGGTTTAAAATTTGAACGAGTGGATGATTTAGATAGATTATTTGAATCTTTCGCTGTTGATCCTAAGAAAAAGGAAAAGCCGCAAGAAGAACTTGCTGAGAAAAAGGAAGACCAAAAAGAAACAGAACAATAATCAGAAAATCTGGTTGTTGTTCTGTTTTTTGATTCACTCAAGCAAATCAGATTATAAATATTGTTCGATTGCTTTCCAGGCTTCCTGTTTCCCTTGTTTTGTTTCTGAAGAAAAGAGGATAAAATCATCAGACGGATCAAAATTCAATGTTTTTTTAACCATACTTTCGTGTTTATTCCATTTGCTTCGTGGTATTTTATCTGCTTTTGTTGCAACAATTATTACAGGGATATCATAATATTTTAGGAACTCATACATTTGAACATCTTCCTGAGAAGGGGCATGACGTAAATCCACCAATGAAACAACCGCTTTCAACTGCTCTCTTTGTGTCATGTACGTCTCAATCATTTTCCCCCATTTAGCCCGTTCCGTTTTTGACACTTTTGCATAGCCATAGCCGGGAACATCGACAAAATGCAACGCATCTTCAATCAAATAAAAATTCAGTGTCTGTGTCTTCCCAGGTTTTCCTGAGGTTCTAGCCAGATTTTTTCTATTAATCAACGTATTGATAAATGATGATTTTCCAACATTGGATCGTCCGGCCAATGCTATTTCCGGCAGCTGTGTATCCGGATATTGTGCAGGTGACACTGCACTAATTACAATTTCAGCGTTATGTACATTCATGGTGAGCTCCTTATTCGTATTAATGATTTCATTTTTCTCTAGAAAAATGCAGTTTATTCTGCTTCCATACTTCATTAATCTGTGTTATGAGCTGCAGGACAGCTTTCGAACTGCTTCAATTCATAGAAAAAAGCTGAGATTCATACCTTCCATCAGATATTTCCTCCCAGCTTTAGAATTGCATATTAATGATTCACTGAAGCAATTTTAATCCGATTGTTTAACCGGCCTTTTGATCCTTTTTATTGTAAATGATCGCTGGTTTTCCTTTTCCTTCAACAGCCAATTCAGTAATAATTACTTTTTTGATTGTTTCATCAGATGGGATATCAAACATGACATCCAGCATTATTCCTTCAATAATAGATCTTAATCCGCGCGCTCCTGTATTCCGCTCAATTGCCTGCTTGGCAATTCCACGTAATGCATCATCCTCGAATTCCAGCTCCGTATTGTCCAAGGCCAACAGTTTTTGATACTGTTTCACCAAAGCATTCTTCGGTTCAGTTAGAATACGAACAAGATCATTAACCGTAAGTTTTTCCAAAGCAGCAGTAACCGGCAACCGACCAATAAATTCAGGAATCAGACCAAATTTAAGCAGGTCTTCCGGGATAATCTGCTGCATAATACTTTCATCTTCTGAAAGCTTGCTGTTGTTTGTTCCGAAACCAATAGTCTTGTCACCCAGACGGTTTTTAACGATACCTTCAATACCATCAAATGCTCCACCGACAATAAACAAAATATTGGTAGTATCAATCTGAATAAACTCCTGATGAGGGTGCTTTCTTCCACCTTGAGGAGGAACGCTGGCTACTGTCCCTTCCAAAATTTTTAACAGTGCCTGCTGCACACCTTCACCGGAAACATCTCTTGTAATAGAAACATTTTCGCTTTTACGGGCAATCTTATCAATTTCATCAATATAGATAATCCCTTTTTCAGCACGCTCCACATTATAATCTGCTGCCTGCAGAAGTTTCAACAGAATGTTCTCCACATCTTCTCCTACATACCCTGCTTCTGTTAAGCTGGTTGCATCAGCAATCGCAAATGGTACATTTAATGTTCTTGCCAAAGTCTGAGCGAGAAAAGTTTTACCGGAACCCGTTGGTCCAATTAGGCAAATATTGCTTTTTTGTAGCTCAACATCGTCTGAAGTATTATTCTCAGTATGGTTCACACGTTTATAGTGATTATAAACGGCCACTGAAAGAGAACGTTTTGCCTGCTCCTGACCAATGACATATTGATCTAAAATATCTAAAATCTCCTGAGGCTTAGGAACATCAGTCAATTCACGTACAGCTTCATCATAAAATTCTTCATCAATAATCTCTTTGCACAGATCTATACATTCATTACAGATATAGACACCCGGTCCTGCAACAATTTTCTTTACTTCCTCCTGTGTTTTACCACAGAAAGAACAACGAACAGGTCCATTATTATTTGTGTTGTCGTACACGTATGTTCCTCCTTAAAAAATAAAAAGTAACTGAGAGAACAGTCTTAGGGAATCATATCACAAATAAGACAAAAATGCGAATTTTGCAGCAGCAGTTTTTAGAATAAAGATATTCTTAAATAAATCTTCTTTATGTTATACTATGGGATGTAGCGTTTAACTTATAAAACTTAATAAATGGAGGGCATAATGCATGTTGGAAAAAATTTTACTAGGTACATACACTCGAAGAGCTAGTAAGGGAATTCATGAAATTCTATTAGATACAGATAAAGGACAGCTTTTAGAGGTTGAACTGGCAGCTGAAGGAAATGGTCCGACTTATGTAACCATGAGCAAGAAAGGAAACTTGTATTCAGTAATCGAATTGGGTGAGGAAGGCGGTGCAGCTGCATTCGAAAAAGATGGAGAAAAGAGCTTTAAACTGATTAATGCAGTAACAGAAAAAGGAGCCCCTCACTGCTATGTTGCCGTTGATGAGAACCGCCAGCTGCTTTATGGTGCCAATTATCACCGAGGCATGGTTTATACTCATCGTATACTGGCTGACGGATCACTGGAACTGGCAGACATAGTTACTCACGACGAGGAAACTGGTCCACATAAGAACCAAAACAATGCCCATGTTCATTATACAGATTTAACACCAGATCAACGACTTGTTGTCTGTGATTTAGGAACAGATCGTGTGTACACTTATGATGTGGATGATGATGGCAAATTGACAGAGGTTGCTCAATATGTTGCAGAACCTGGAACAGGTCCGCGTCATTTAGTCTTCCATCCAAATAATCAGTTTGCGTATTTATTTGGCGAATTAGACAATACTGTAACTGTATTAGCATATAATGCAGCTGATGGAACATTCAGCCAAACACAGAAATTATCTACACTGCCTGAAGATTTCACTGATTTTAACGGCGGTGCTGCCATTCGTATTTCAAAAGATGGACGCTTCCTTTACGCTTCAAACAGAGGGCATAATTCAATCGCTGTTTTTGCAGTCAACGAGAGCGGAAATGAAGTTGAACTCATTCAACTGATTTCGACAGAAGGAGATTTCCCAAGAGATTTTGCTTTGAACAGCTCTGAAGAATTTGTTGTTGCTGCCAATCAGAATACAGATAATTTAACACTTTATCGCAGAGACAAAGAAAACGGTCTGCTGACGGTAATTCAAAAAGATATCTATGCACCGGAATGTGTTTGTGTCTACTTTAAATAGAAAATAACTAAAAGATGAGCAATTTCAATATATGTATCCTAATCGTTCCAAAAGGTTGGTCAAATATAGCAGCTTTTTGACGATCGATACATTGTGAAGGCTCATCTTTTTTTGCCGATTTTTAATTGCTTAATAACACTTTTGTCTTTTGAACGGATACTTTTTTCAGTTTACCTTCTGCTTGAATGTTGAAAAATCTTCTGTTAACGTTCTGTTGCAAGCCTGCTTAGCTGTTCCTTTTTACAGATAGATAATTTTTGCTTTGACGAATGACCGCAATCTCCCTAGTTTCCATGATTCCTTCCAATGCAACCAATGCTTCCAAAAACCGTTCATCTTCTTTTGCATACTCGTAAAATTGTAAAATCAGACGTAAAGGAGCACCTTTGATCAGTCATTTATCAGGAGTTGTTCAGTAATAACTGCTATTATCGTACCTGGGAAACATTACTTCCGAAATATCTTGAGTATACTGGTTTTCAGACAATTTCTCCTCTAAAATCCGCTTATATTCAATCCCCCAGAAACAACTTGAGAGAACGCGAATATTCTTCCATCCCCTCTTTTCTGCTATTCTTCTTTTTCATGACACACTCATTCTTTTTTTAATGACTTTATATAAAAAGAAAGAAGTAAGATAAATTGGAAAATTCTGTAATAGCCAAGATAATAATCTGATTGTTTCCAGAAGTAGTTTCGACCTATCTGATTTCATTAGCTGTTTCTTCTATCTAAAGTACACGATATCCATGCACCACCAATCGATAAGAATTAATCATGTATGCACTATATTTCTGTGATTTCAGTTCATAGAGGACTGCTAAGCAATACATTTTTAACCAATTTATCGGAACTGGAAGCAGGAGATATTTTTATTCTGTCGATTTTAGATTCAGAAGCTTTCCTACAAGATATGAGGAATTGAAGTGATCAAGCCAACGACAGTTGAATCATTGAGAATTACCGAAGGAGAGGAACAGATGATATTAATAACCTGTATCCCATACGTTCACAAAACCGCTAATCCATGCTCTGAGATTTATTCATTGAGATTCAAACTCTCTTTGTATCTACCCCCGAATAAATGGCGGTACAAAAGCCCCACTTTTATAAACAGTGCTTTTCAACTAATTTTCTACCTTAAAAGAATTACTACCTATTCGGTGTGTGTTATTTTTTAGTTTTTCTTTTACTGATATTATTTCCAAATTTTTCTATTTTAATTCCCTTTCCAAAATAAATCAAAAAAGAAACTGTTCAAGCTACAGGAAACTTTATAAGGCTCTTTCAAGTTTCACTGTAAAAACAGTTTCTTTTTTATCAGAGGATGACTTCTTTCCAATCAGGCATCGTGACATATAGAATAAGTCTATTCATTGTTTAAAAGCAGTACGCTAATTCTCTTCTGCTCTTCTTTAATCTGCTTTTAACCAATTATTCTGTATTAGTTTTATTCTCTAACAGTTTAGTGTCGCTTACATCAGACAATTATTCATCTATTCTGCCTAAGAGATTTTCTTCTGCTATCTCCTCTTTATTATGTCTTTTCTTCAAACGTTTTTGCAGCTCTTTATCATAATTCCGCGCAGCAGGAATGAGGTAATTAAGAATACCGCAAAGTAGTGTACCAATTCCTGCAATTAAAAACATTTTTTCTACTCCTATATTATCTGCCAGCGGTCCTGCCATAATTAAACCTACAGGACCGGTAATACTCATCAGTGAATTCAATACACCTAATACTCGACCAAGATATTTAGGTTCGTAGCTTTGCTGGATCATTGTCATCAGCAATGTATTGAAATAAGGCGTTGCGAAACCGGCAATTGCATTCAAAATGATGAAGAGCATGAATCCTCTATTCGTCCCAGGAAGCAAGCCGCTGGCACCAATCGTCAGTCCAATCACAAAATACGCAAAAAATATAGGCTTCATTCGATCTTTCCAGTTTCCAAAAACACCTATAACTGCACCTCCTGCCAACATTCCTACTGCATAGATGACTTCAACCAAACCAGCCTGCCCTACTGTTCCTCCAAAGTAATTCATCGTCATCAAGGGATAAAGACTAGCTGCCGGCATGAAAATCAGCATAAATACAGCACCAATAATAGTGATGTACCAAAGACCTTTGTTTTCCATCAGTTTTTTTAGGCCAAACTTCGTATCTGCCAAAAGATGTATTTTTTCCCCTTCAGAAACAATTCTTGGAATAGCTACAAAAATTAACAGCCCTACGCCCAAAAATGCGCCCAGTACATCCAGCATAATCAACAAATTCATCGGCATAATGGTGAAAAGAAAGGCTCCCAGAGCCGGCGCAATGATAAAATTGGCAGATTGAACCATACCCAGCTGACCATTTACTTTTGTCAGCTCTTCTTCAGGAACCATGGTCGGTAAAATCGACTGAATGATCGGCATCTGGAATGTTTGAGCTACAGCACGCATAAATAACGAAACGAAAACCAGCCAAAGAGGAAACTCATCAGCAAGAGTTCCTGAAACTGCTAAAATCAGTGCGAAAATCGCAACAATAATATCTGTAACGATTAAAATAGTTTTTTTATTCAACCGATCGACAAAAGGTCCAACAAACGGACTTAACAAAACCATTGGAATCATGCCCACTAATGTCGCAAAGCTGAGGATGGTTGCCGATCCGGTCGCTTTCGTCAGATACCAGATAATTGAATACTGAACAATCATGCTGGTTATTCCAGATAAAAATTGTCCAGTAAGAAATAGATAGATATTTTTTCTCCAGTGAGGAGGAATCATAATATTCTCAGTCATAAAAACACTCCTAATATTTATTCTTTCATGAAATAGTGATAGAACGCAATCGAGGTTGTGACAGAAGTGTTCTGTCTCAAGAACCCGGTAGGTATCATGCATCATCTACTCTGACGAGTCAATCGTAGTGATTTATGACAATAAGTCGGAATATACGAAAATTGTCAAGGAACACTAGTCATAAAATGACTAGCTGTGAATTGATACCTCCCTGGAGCTACTCATATTTTCAGTATAGTTCGACTTATTTCCGAAGAGACAGCTTCTGGAACACCGTTTATTCGGTTTTAGGATCTCAGATATACTTATGTCACAGTCCAATCGTGCTCCTGCTTGAGAAGCAAAAAGAAAGTTTGAAAAATCACTTTTTTCAATACCCCTATGCTTCGAAAGAATCTTCTGATATCGGAATGTTTTCCAAAATCAGAAGAGACTTAGGTTATTCTCATTCTTATTGAGTGAATTCCTGCTTTTTTATATAACATGAGAGCCGGCCCCTTTCCTCGAATTCTGTTCCTCTTTAATCGTACCTTATTGTATTGGGAGAGACAAGAAAAAAACTAATATTGGATCATTTCCACTCTGATCTTCGACAAGCGGAACAATTCAATCCTATTAAGATACAACCAACTTTTTAATCTACTAAAAAGCCGTACAAACCTAAATGTCTGTACAGCTTTTTTAGTTAGAGGGATAGTTCTTTTAAAATTTTTTAGACAGAGAAGCAGCTTCTCCATCAAACTGATTTTCTACTCCCACAAAAAATCAATTATGGAAAAACAGCTCTCATCTGCCTAATTTTCAATCCTGTTTTGAGATCAGCAGGAAAAAGATTTCCCTTTTTAAAGTATCCCCTGCTTAAGAAAGCGTGAGTCAGACCAACAACAGTCTCCGTCACCTTCATTTTTGTCTCAAAAATATTCAAAACTTAAAAGCTGACAGCTGTCCAGAAACTGTTCGCTCTTTCAAGATTTTGACCATTCAACGTTCCTTTTCAACCATTACCTTTTTTATTTTTCTATTTGTATCCTTTTTTATATAGATAAAGAATTATTCAAAGGAGTGACTCCCATCATCCATGTAAATAACACCCATCCAGTAAAAGCCCTGCAGTTCTTCATTCTTGGTTTTACTGAGTACCTTCTCTGCAATCACCGCGAATCGCTGATCATCCAAATCATAGGATGTACGTAAAACTGCCAGACCTTCTTTTTCCAAAGAATCAACCAGCTTATCAGAAATTTTATCCTCATCAAAAAATTTCTCTTCTACATGATAAAATTCTTTATCGGCTACATCTTCCGTAATTTCATAATCTAAAAGGTTTTTATCAAGGACATAAAGGCTGTCTTCCACCAATACTCGCTTTGATGCTTTTCCGGAAACATTGAGCAAGACATTATTCAGTAATTCATTATCATTATTGGTACTGTCCAGAACATTCCATTCCCCATTTACTTTGACCTTGTTCCAGGCATGTGGAAGATCTCCATCCAGATAACCAGTAACAACAATCGTTTCAAGCCCGGCTTCATCTGCCAGAAGCTTAAAAGCACTGGCATAGCTGGCACAAACGCCAACTTTATTAATCAAAACTCCATAAGGCGTAAATGAATCGTTAAACGCTTCATCAACTGTCACAAAATCATTTTCTTCCGCATTTTCCAAAGCAGCATTGTCATATTCAGCAATTTCACAAAGATACTGATTGATTGCATACTCTTTTTCAAGATCACTCATTTTATCCGTAATGATCTCTTTAACAACTTTTTTTACTTCAGCTCTTAATTCTTTTTGCTGCTTCTTCATTGCAGAAGTATCCATATTATAACGAATCATTATTTTCATGCCGTCATCTGAAATTGAGGCCCCTTCAGCACCCAAAATTAATGGGTTTTGATAAATTGCTTCCATCCAGGCATCCGCCAAATAAGTCTGATCTCGTGCTTCGGGAAAATCTTTTAGATCAATCGTTGTCTTGCCGGAAATCATATGAATCGCCAGGTACTCACTAAGTGCACTGTTTGCAGTGATTTTATCGGTTGTTTCCTGAATACTGTCAGATGATTCTTTTTCATCCTCTGTCTCTGCTTCAGCTTCAGGAACAACTTCCATTTCAGTTGTTCCTGCCCGACTGCGCAACAAGTTCTGCCGAGTTTCCAAAGCAGACAAATTATCCTCTAGCGTTTTTTGCTTAAAGGTTTCCACTCTTGCTTTCCCTGAAAAACCAGTTCCATCTATTGTATAGGGAATCACCACTACCTCTACTTTTTCGGCAGTCATATCGGACATATCTTCTTTTTCATACGAGTAAATAGACTCTGTTGCAACTTTCGCCTTAGATACTTCATAAGTAACGAGCTTCTGAACAAGAGAGCCGTCGCACATGGTCACCCAGCGATAAGAAGGCAGCTGACTATAAGAATCCGCTCTTAATTTACCTTCTTCTTCATTACTTAGATCAATTTCTTCATTGGAAGGTATACGTTCCGCCATCGAAGCAATATCCATCGCATTACTGATTGCTGATGTTCCGTCTTTAGATACAGCAATCACAGCATAATTACTTTGGTATGTCTGATCCTTATAAATCGGTTCATCCCCTTCACCATATTTTTCAATGTTGTAATCTTTCCGACGTTCGTACTCAGAAACTGAATACGTTCGTAAATAGGCAACATTCTCAGGCGTCCAGGTCGTCTCTTCTGTCTGCGCTCTGACAGAACCGCTCCATCGATATCCATTTTTCTCAGTATAATCGAGATCCAAAATATAGTAATATTCTGCATCTTCCACTTCATTCCAAGAATATTCCGGCATTCCCTCTTCATTGATTTTCATCTTCAAACGCAATGAATCGGGAATTTCATGAATTACTGAAAAGAGTGTGACGATTGGTTTCTCAAGCTTTTCGCCAGTGTCCAAATCTACACGGACGATCATATAATACTGCTGTAAGTTTCCCCAATCTCCATATTCCCCTTTATCAAACAAAGTGTACTCGGCACTATCATAGCCATAGGAATTTTTATCCAAATCAGAAGAAGATATAGAAGCGGGCGCTGTTTTCGGCGGCAGCACTTCAATTTGTGTCCGTTCTTCGTCCATTTCAAATCCTGTACCCAGCGATTGTGTCAACTCCGGATCCTGGAACACTTCAACAACTTCAGTGTAATTCTTCATTCCTAATTCTTCAGGGTCAAATCCGATTTCTATTTTGAGCGGTTCATCACGTTCAACCATCAGTCTTTCTTCAGAATAGATATAGGCTTCATCGTATTTATTCTTGATATCTAAAGCAAGCTTAGTCGAAGATATTTCGTTTCCTGCTGATTCATCTTTTTCAGCTGCCCTCTTTGTCCCCTGACATCCCCCCAATATTAGAGTTATTCCCGCCAACACCACAAAAATTTTATTTTTCATCTTCCTCTTTTCCGCCTTTCTACCAGTAATACCTTTTAAACTCAAAAAAGGTTACAGGTAAAATCACTTTTTATTCAAGTCTGTCTTTTATATACGCTAAAAATTCTGTTTCAGAAATTTCCTTTGCCTGAATAAAGTAATAGATTCCGTCTTTTTGATAGCCGGCAAAAAAAATATTCTCTTCATTCTTTGCCAGCCAAACATCTATTTCATTAAGCTTATTTGGCTCTGTTTCTCTCAGAAAATCCGGAATTACTTTGCTGCTTCTGCCTTTACTGACTTCAATATTTTCATTTTTACTTCCACCAATTTGACCGAAATTTTTGTCTATCGAAAAAGTATCGCTCTCCTGTTCAACAAATGCTATGCGAAGTGAATGCTGGGATTGATAATACCCATAACTGCCTGCACCAACTATAATAACAAGAACAGCTGCCAATATCGCAAAGCGAACCGATTGTGAGAGCTTTCTTTTTACAGGTAAAGAAACAGGTTGTTCTTTTATGTCTGTTTTTGGAGGTACTTCCTGCTTTTTTTGTTCTTCACGTTCTCTCAGCTCAAGTCTGGTCTTCTCGATTAAACTTTTGGGAGCTTTAATTTGATTCAACTGTTTTTTATATTCGTCTTTCATTCAAAAAAATCTCCCTTCATTTTTAATCGCAATGCATCTCTTGCTCGAGATAATCTGGTCTTAACCGCAGATTCCGACAGCTCCAGCAACTGGCTGATTTCTCTGACAGAATAGCCTTCAAAATAAAACAAATGAATCACCGTTCGTTGATCTTCACCTAAAGAAAGACATGCCTCTAAAAGATTCTCAACATTTTCATCCTGAGAAATCGTCTTTTGTTCCAGCAAATACTCATCCATTCCCACTCTTTTTTTACTCCATGAAGTATCAAAATATTTTTTACAACAATTAATGGTGACTCGAATCAGCCAGTGCTTCGCATGCTCTTTACTTTTCAGTGTATGTATATGTTCTACCAGACGCAAAAATACTTCCTGAAATATATCATCGGCATCACTGGATTGCTTCATTTGAACAAAGGCGATACGATAAACCATATCCGCATATTCATCAAGCAGTTCTTCAGCACCCAACAGCTCTCCTTCTTCCTTTCTCATGTTTCCTCCTTACTATAAATACCCCTTAACCGTAGAAAAGTTACCCGGTTCCAGTATAAATTTATTAAATATTACTCCAAACAATTATTTATTATACCAGACTCAGACTTGCAGTTGTCTGCAATCTTTAAAAAGGAATTTCCAATATTTACTTATTTCAATAGAGTTTTTGAGAAAGTTTGAGGGCAAATAACCCTTGAATGCAAAAGACATTTTCTGCACTCAGGGCTCTATTGTAATATTGTTGTTTCGACATTTTAAAATGGTTAATTGAATAATATTGGCTCTATAATTTATTGGACTGATAGAAAAAAATCTATCGGTCCTATTTTCTCATTAAAAAACAAGGAAGACACACAACATTTCCGCTAGAATAGAATCACCACAAAACCAACTAGAAAGG